>JAEULB010000068.1 GCA_016792585.1 Rhodospirillaceae bacterium | reverse complement strand
GCCTGATCGCGCGCTGGGAGAAAGAGGTCGGGAGCCTGCCGAAATGATGAAGCGTTCGGCACCGGCGTCGGTCCAGTTCCGCTCGGTCATCAAGCGCTACGGCTCGGTGGTCGCGGTCGACGACGTCTCGTTCACGATCGAGCCGTCGACGCTGGTGACGCTGCTGGGACCCTCCGGCTGCGGCAAGACCACGACGCTCCGCCTGATCGCCGGCCTCGAGATCGCGAGCGAGGGGCAGATCCTGATCGGCGACAAGGACGTGACGCATCTCTCGGCCGCCGAGCGCGACGTCTCGATGGTGTTCCAGTCCTATGCGCTGTTCCCGCATATGAACGTGATCCAGAACGTCGCCTATGGTCCGAGCGTCTCGGGCCTGGGCAAGGCCGAGGCCGAGGCGCTGGCGCGCGACAAGCTGAAGCTGGTCGGCCTCGAAGGGTACGACAGTCGCCTGCCGTCGGAGCTGTCGGGCGGCCAGCAGCAGCGCGTCGCCGTCGCCCGCGCCCTGGTGCTGGAACCGCAGGTGCTGCTATTCGACGAGCCGTTGTCCAACCTGGATGCCAAGCTCCGCCGCCGCGTGCGCGAAGACATCCGGGAGCTGCAGCGCTCCCTCAACCTCACTGTCGTCTACGTGACCCACGACCAGCAGGAGGCGCTGGCGGTCTCGGACCGGGTCATCGTGATGTCGAACGCCCGCATCGCCCAGTCCGGCGCGCCGCGAGATCTCTACGAGGCGCCGGCGAACCTGTTCGTCGCCGACTTCATCGGCGACGCGAACCTGGTGACCGGCATCCTCGAGTCGAAGGCCGGTGACAAGGCGACGGTCCGTATCGCCGGCGTGTCGGTGAATCTGCCTCATCGCGACCAGGCGCCGGGCGAGATCAAGCTCGCGATCCGACCGGAAGCGATCATGCTGGAGACGGTCAAGCCTGGGCGGCCCGTGATCGAAGGCGCCATCGCTAAGGCAGCCTATCTCGGCACGCACATGGAGTACACGGTCGCGACCGAGGCGGGGGACCTCTTCGTCGTCGACCGTCACGTCGCCCGGCCGATCGCGGTCGGCGGCGGCGTCTGGCTGTCGCTCGCCGACCACGGCATCACGGTCGTTCCGGCCGCAAGCTGACGTGGCCAGGCTCGGCGTCGGCCTGATCGGCACGGGGTTCATGGGCAAGGCCCATGCGCTCGCATTCTCCGCCGCTGCCTCGGTCTTCGACCTCGATCGCCGCCCGCACCTCGCTGTGCTGGCCGATGCCGACGCGAGGCGCGCGGAAGCCTGTGCCGAGCGCTGGGGATTCGAGGCGAGCACCGGCGACTGGCGCGCCCTGATCGCCGAACCGCGTGTCGAGGTCGTCGCGATCACCACGCCGAACCACCTGCACGCCGAAATGGCCCTTGCGGCGCTCGCGGCCGGCAAGGCGGTCTATTGCGAGAAGCCGATGGCGACCGGCCTCGCCGATGCCCGGCGCATGGCCGAGGCGGCGAGAGGCCGGCGGACGCTGCTCGGATACAACTACCTCCGCGGGCCTGCGATCGGCCTGGCGAAGAGCATGATCGCGGCGGGCGAGCTCGGCGAGATCGTCGCCTTCAAGGGCCGCTTCGCCGAGGACTACATGGCCGATCCGGCGGTGCCGCATTCCTGGCGCTGCGTCCGAGCGCTTGCCGGCTCCGGTGCGCTCGGCGACCTCGGCTCGCACCTGATCGGCTTCGCGCTCCATCTGGTCGGCGAGGTGCAGGCCGTCTCGGGCGAGGTCTCCACTGTTATCGCCGAGCGGTCGACCGCGAGGGGAAAGGCTCCGGTCGAGAACGACGACCAGGTCCATGCGGTGCTGCGCTTTGCCAACGGCGCTCGCGGCGTGATCGACATCAGTCGCGTCGCCTGGGGCTACAAGAACCATCTGGCGGTCGAGATCACCGGCACCAAGGGCACGCTCGCCTTCAACCAGGAAAGGCTGAACGAGCTCAGGCTTTTCCGCAAAGGGGACGCCGGCTTCGCGACCATCCTCGCCGGCCCGCAGCATCCGCCCTACGGCGCCTTCAGTCCGGCGGCCGGCCACCAGCTGGGCTACGGCGACCTCAAGACTGCCGAGGTCGGCCACTTGCTCGCCGGCCTTGCGGGAAGCGACGCGCTCTACCCGAACTTCGCCGCCGGCCTCGTCATCGAACGCATCGCCGCCGCGATCGAACGCGCCTCGACCGAGCGGCGCTGGGTCGATCTCGCCGAGCTCTAGGAGCCGATCTCGCCGCCGTCATTCTTGGTGACCGCAACGATCGCCGGCCGGGGCGGCATGTTCGCCTGGAAGTCGGGCCAGCGGGTCGATGGCTTGTCGACGGTCGAGCCCTTCTCCTCGGCCGGATGCTGGATCGCCAGGAACAGCGTCCTGCCGTCCGGCGTGAAGGCCGGCCCGCAGATCTCCGATCCTCGTGGCGAGTTGAAGAACAGCTTGGTGACGCCCCGTCCGGGGCCGGTAGTGTCGCAGGCATAGGCCGAGTCGCAGACGCCGAAGGCATCGTCCTGGCCGTCGGTGACGATCCAGAGCCTGCCTTTCGGGTCGAAGGCGAAATTGTCCGGGCAGGCGAAGTAGCCGTGCTCGACACCGGCGCCGTACTTCGCCTTCTGCTCCGGCTTCTTCGGGTCGCCGCCGGCGAGGAAGACCTCCCACTTGAAGACGTCGGCGGCATGGTCGGCATCCTTGCCCTCGCCCGGCGGGATCATCTCGACCACCTGGCCCCACTGGTTGCCGGCACGGGGGTTGGGCCCGTCGACGTTCTCCGGCTTCCGGTTCGGATGCTTGGTGAGCGCCACGTAGACGCGCCCGGTGATCGGGCTCACGTCGATGTCCTCGGGCCGATCCATCTTGGTTGCGCCGAGAAGGTCGGCGGCAAGGCGCGTGTCGATCAGCACGTCGCCCTGGTCCCTGAAGCCGTTCTCGGCCGTGAGCTTCCCCTGGCCATGGACCAGCGGCAGCCAGCGCATGGTTCCGTCTGCCTCGAACTTGGCGACCGACAGCGTGCCCTTGTCGAGCAGCTCGCGGTTGGCGGCGCGGTCGTTCGGGTTGAAGCGGCCATCGCTGACGTAGCGGTAGACGTACTCGTCATAGGCGTCGTCTCCGGTATAGACGACGACGCGCCCGTCGCGGCTGACCACGGTGTAGGCGCCTTCGTGCTTGATACGCCCGAGCGCCGTGCGCTTGATCGGCTGCGCCGACGGATCGTAGGGATCGAGCTCGACGACCCAGCCGAAGCGGTTGGGCTCGTTCGGCTCCTTCTCGACGTTGAAGCGATCGTAGAACTTGTACCAGACGTTGCGGATGGCGCCGCCGACCTGGTTGCGCTTGTGGTTCTTCGCTTCCGCGGTCTTCTGGGAGTCGCCGCCGAAATAGTTCTGATAGTTCTCCTCGCCCGAGAGGCAGGTGCCCCAGGGCGTCACACCGCCGGCGCAGTTGTGCAGCGTGCCGTAGGCGAGCAGGCCGGCGGGATCGGCCGAGGTCTTCATCCGCGCGTGGCCTGCGGCAGGGCCGGCGATGCGGAAGCCGGTGTTGGTGTGGATGCGGCGATTGTAGCGGCTGCCGTCGACGACGCTCCAGCGCCCGCCGCCCTTCTTCACCTCGATCACCGAAAGGCCGTGCATCGCCATCTCGGCATCGATCTGCTGCTTGGTCTGGCGCTCGAGCTTGACCTTGTCCTCGACGATGCCGGGCCAGACGAGCTGGTGGTGGACGTTCTCGTGGTTGGAGAAGATCAGGCCGTGATCCGACGAGCTCGAACCGAGCGGCAGCGGCATGTAGGCGAGGAAGTCGTTGTTGAAGCCGAACTGCTTCGCCTGGGACTCGGCGGTGATGTTGTTCGGATCGAAGGCCGGAGCGTCGGCTTCCACCTTGTCGCCCCAGCGGATCACCACCTGGACGCCGTAGCCGGGCGCTACCGCATGGTTCTCGGCCATGTGATGCGGGATCTCTGTGAATCCCAGCGTCGAGGTCGTGGAGGCGAGGGCGTCCTTGATCGGGAACACCGGAGCGCCGGCGGCGATCGCCGTAGCGACCATCCCTTTGAGCAGCGACCGGCGGCTCATGACGTCGGCGAGATGGGGATTCGCGGACTGGTTGGAGGAGCGGTCGTCTGCGTGGTCGGTGTCGAGGTGACGTGACATGATATTCCCCCGTTTTCGTTGTCTTTCAGCCGGCTGCGAGCCGGCTCCGCTTGAGCTCGCCCGTCTGCTCCAGGATCGGGTAGGCGACCGAGGTCAGGTGCGAGTGGATGCGCTTCAGGTCGCGCAGGATGTCGAGGTGCAGCGACGAGGTCTCGATGCTCTCGGGCCGGCCGCTCTTCAGGCGCTCGAGGTGCAGCTCGGCTGCCGTCCGCTCGCGGTCGCGCATCAGGTCCTTCTGCTCGACCAGGCGGCGGGCCTGGGCGGGATCGCCCTGCATGAAAACCGCGAGCGAAAGCTTGAGCGTGTCGAGCACGCTCGCGTGGATGCCGCCGATCTCGGCGAAGCCCTCCTCGGAGAAGCGGAGCCGGTTCTTGATCTTCTTTACCGCGATCTCGATCAGGTTCTTGTCGATGATGTCGCCGACATGCTCGAGGTTGGTGGTGTAGGCGATGATCTCCATGCAGCGCTTGCTGTCGGCCTCGCCCAGCGCCTCGCGGCTGACCTGGGTCAGGTACAGCTTGATCGCCTCGTGCAGCCGGTCGACGACGTTGTCGCGCCGGCAGATGTCGTCGGCGAGCTTGCGGTCGTCGGTCCGGAGCACCGTCAGCACGTCGCGCAGCATGGTCTCCAGCGCGTCGCCCATGCGCAGGGTCTCGCGCGAGGCGGCGGCGATCGCGAGCGCCGGCGAGTCGATCACGGCGGGATCGAGGTAGCGCGGCTTCATCGGATCGTCGCCGGTCTTCCGTTCCGGCAGCAGGCGCTCGGCAAGCTTGGCCGCCGGCGTCAGCAGCAGCAGGAACGTCAGGGCCAGCGCCACGTTGAAGCCGAGATGGAAGTTCACCACCTGTCGCCCGATGTCGCCGCCCAGCGCCGGCAGGCCGGCCGCGATCGCGCCGAGCAGCGGCAGTGCCACGACGACGCCGATCAGGCGGAACGAGAGGTTGCCGAGCGTGACCCGGCGGGCGGCAGCGTCGCCGCTCCAGGTCGCCATCGCCGCCGGCAGCCCGCCGCCGAGATTGGCGCCGAGCACCAAGGCGAGCGCCAGCGGCAGCGGCACGATGCCGATCACGGTCATCGACATCACCATCAGGATGATGGCGAGGCTGGAATGCGCGAGCCAGGTGAGGCCGGCGCCGATGAGGATCGCGATCAGCGGCTCGCCCGCGAGCGCGGTCATCACTTCCTGCAGCACGACCGAGTGCTGCAGCGGCTGGGAGGATTCGACGATCAGGCGGAGCGCCAGCAGCATCAGGCCGAGGCCGACCACGGCGCGCCCGGCATCGCGCCAGCGGGTCGTGGTGATACCCATGAAAGCAACGACACCGATCAGGATCAGCGCCGGCGAGAGCCAGCTGACATCGAAGGAGAGAGCCTGGGCGACCAGCGCGGTGCCGACGTCGGCGCCGAGCATCACGGCGAGGGCCGGGGCGGTCGTCATCAGCCCCCGCTCGGCGAAGGAAGCGGTCATCAGCGCGGTCGCGGTCGAACTCTGCACTGCGCCGGTGACGCCCAGGCCGACCAGGAACGAGGAGATCCGGTTGCGGAGCCCGATCCCGATCGCCCGGCGGAGGTCGCCGCCGAAGGCCCGCATCACGCCGGTCCTGACCATGCGCAGGCCCCAGAGCAGCAGGGCAACGCCGCCGAGAAGATGGAGAAGAACAGTGGTGGCCAACGCCCGGGAAACTCCGGCCTGCGGATGTCACAAAAATGTAAAGTTCATCATCGCCCATTCGGCGTCGTTGGCAAGGCTATCTTTGCCAGGCGCCCCGTGAGACCCGTCGCATGCAGCACCCCGAAACGTGGCTGAGGCCGACGCCGGCAGGGCTCCTGGTGGAACCCGGCGGCTTCTACATCGATCCCACCTCACCGGTGAGCCGGGCCGTGATCACGCACGGCCATTCCGATCACGCCCGCGGAGGCCATGCCGCGGCGCTGGCGACGCCGGAGACGCTGGCGATCATGAGGAGCCGCATCGGCCCTGAGCCGGCGAAGTCGGTGCAGCCGCTTGGATACGGCGAGCCGATCGAGATCGGGGGCGTCCGCGTCACGCTGGTCCCGGCCGGCCACATCCTGGGCTCGGCACAGGTGGTGCTGGAATGGCAGGGGAGCCGCGCCGTCGTCTCCGGCGACTACAAGCGTCGCCGCGACCCGACCTGCCCGCCATTCGAGCCGGTCAACTGCGACGTCTTCATCACCGAGGCGACCTTCGCGCTGCCGGTGTTCCGCCATCCCGACGACAAGGAGGAGGTGGCGCGACTGCTCCATTCGATGCGCGTCTTTCCCGATCGCACGCATCTGGTCGGCGTCTATGCGCTGGGTAAATGCCAGCGGTTGATCCGGCTGGTGCGCGAGGCGGGGTACGATCAGCCGATCTACCTGCACGGCGCGCTGATCGAGCTCTGCGAGCTCTATCGCGACTTCGGCATCGACCTCGGCGATCTCAGGCCCGCGACCGAAGCACCGCCCGGCATGTTTGCCGGCGTGCTGGTGCTGGCGCCGCCGTCGTCGCTCGGCGATCGCTGGTCGCGCCGCATGGCCGATCCGGTGCTCGCCTTCGCATCGGGATGGATGCGGATCAAGCAGCGCGCCAAGCAGCGCGGCGTCGAGCTGCCGCTGGTAATCTCCGATCATGCCGACTGGGACGAGCTGTGCCAGACGCTCGAGGACGTCGCCGCCCCCGAGGTCTGGGTCACCCACGGCCGCGAGGACGCCCTGGTGCATCACGCCACGAGCCGCGGCATCCGCGCGCGCGCGCTCTCGCTCTTGGGCTTCGAGGAGGAGGGAAGTTGAAGGCGTTCTCCCGCCTGCTGGCCAGCCTGCTCTACACGCCGGCCCGCAATTCCAAGCTTCGGTTGCTGAAGGCCTATCTCGCCGAGACGCCGGACCCGGACCGGGGATATGCGCTCGCGGCGCTGACCGGCACCTTGGTCTTCGCCGAAGCCAAGCCGGCAGCGGTGCGCGATGTCGCGCGTTCGCGCGCCGACCCGGTCTTGTTCGATCTCTCCTACGACTATGTCGGCGACCTCGCCGAGACCGTGGCGCTGATCTGGCCGGCGAAGGAGGAGACCGGGCAAGACCTGCGCTTGTCCGAAGTGGTCGAGACGCTGACGCTCGCTGCCCGCGCCAAGGTGCCGGAGCTGCTGGAAGGCTGGCTCGACCGGCTCGATGCCGATGCCCGCTGGGCTCTGATCAAGCTGCTGACCGGAGGCTTGCGCGTCGGCGTCTCCGAGCGGCTCGCGAAGACGGCGCTGGCCGAGCACGGCAAGGTCGAACTCGCCCAGGTCGAGGAAGTCTGGCACGGGCTCGATCCGCCCTATCGTCCGCTGTTCGACTGGATCGAAGGTCGCACGCCGCCGCCCCAGATCGACACCAGCCGGCTTTTCCGCCCGCTGATGCTGGCGCAGGCGCTGGAAGAGGGCGACTTGCTGTCGCTGAAGCCGAGGGACTTCCGTGCCGAATGGAAGTGGGACGGCATCCGCGTGCAGATCGTCTCCGGACCCGACGGCGCGCGCCTGTTCTCGCGCGGCGGCGAGGAGGTTGGGCCAGCGTTTCCCGACCTCGTCGATCGGCTCAAGTTCTCGGCCGTCGTCGACGGCGAGCTGCTGGTTCGCCACGGCGAGGCGGTGGCACCGTTCAACGACCTGCAGCAGCGGCTCAATCGCAGGAAGCCGAGCGCGAAGCTCATCGGCGACTATCCGGCCTTCATCCGCGTCTATGATCTGCTGTTCGAGGGCGAGGAAGACCTGCGCCATCTGGGTTTCGATGCGCGCCGGGCGCGGCTGGAAAACTGGGTCGCCCATGCCGGCCTCGCCAGCGGCGTGATCGATCTCTCGCCTCTGGTGCCGTTCCAGGACTGGGAGGAGCTTGGCCGCCACCGGCTCGGCGCAGGCACGCTGAACGCGGAAGGATTGATGCTGAAACGTGCCGACAGCCCCTACGTCGCTGGCCGGCCGAAGGGGCTCTGGTTCAAGTGGAAGCGCGCTGCCGACACGATCGATGCCGTGCTGATGTACGCCCAGCGCGGCCACGGTAAGCGCTCGTCCTTCTACTCCGACTACACGTTCGGACTCTGGACCCAGCCCGGTGGCGAGCTGGTGCCGGTCGGCAAGGCCTATTTCGGCTTCACCGACGCCGAGCTGATGGAGATCGACAAGTGGGTGCGCAACAACACGGTCGATCGCTTCGGTCCGGTCAGGCAGGTAGCGCCCGCCCTGGTGGTTGAGATCGCCTTCGATTCCGCCCAGCGATCGACCCGGCACAAGTCCGGCGTGGCACTCCGCTTTCCGCGCGTCGCCCGCATCCGCTGGGACAAGCCGGCAGGCGAGGCCGACGTGCTGGAGACCCTGATGCGGCGGATCCCGGCCTGACATAAGATCGCGTCATGAACGATCCCTTCGCCGCGCCGCCCAACGACCTGATCGATCTCGCCCGCTATCGCCTGGACAATCCGGCCAGCCGGGAAGCCCTGGTCGCCGACGCCCAACAGGGCCTCGCGGCGTCGAGCTGCGTCGTGCTGCCCGGCTTCGTTCGTCGGGACGCCATCGAACGGATGGCGGCGGAGTCGACGCGGCTCCGGCCGCGCGCCTGGCGCCGCGACGATGCGATGACGCCCTACGGCCCGCCGGTCGCCGGCCTGCCGCCGGGCGATCCGCGCGCGATCGCGACGCCGCTGGCGATGCGGACCTTGGCAGGCGACGACTTCGAGGCATCCAGCGACATCGTCCGGCTCTACCGGTGGGATGGGCTCACGCGCTTCATCGCGGACGTGATGGGCGAGACCGAGCTTCATCGCGTGTTCGACCCGCTGTTCGGCTGCAACGTGACGATCCTGGACGAGGGCGACACCCATCACTGGCACTTCGACTCGAATGACTTCGTGATCAGCCTGCTGCTGCAGAGCGCGGAGTCGGGCGGCGACTTCGAGTTCGCGCCCCATATCCGGAGCGCCGACGACGAGAACCACGGCGCCGTCGCCGAGGTGCTGCGCGGCGGACGCGATCGCGTGAAGACGGTCCGCGTCGAGGCGGGAACGCTGATGATGTTCTGCGGCAAGTACTCGGTACACCGCGTCAGCCCGGTCAAGGGCACGCGGCCGCGGATGATCGCGCTGTTCAGCTACGACAAGCGGCCGGACAAGATGTTCTCGGACGCGACGGCGGCGCGGGTCTTCGGGCGCAAGCGAGTCACCCAGCTGGTCGCCGAGTAGCGCTACTTCAGCAGTCTCTCGACGCAGGCCTGCACGGCCAGGCCCTCGGCTACCGTCGGCAACCGATGCGCGCGGCCGGTCAGCATCGCCGCCAGCGCGTCGAGCTGGCCGACCTGGGCGCGCTGGCGCAGCTCCTCCGGCGAGTCGCCGCCGGGGATCCATTTGTCGCCCTCACGGGTCTCGACATTCATCCAGTCGATCAGCCGAATCGCGCCCTTCTCGAACTCGACCGTCGTCAGGTTGCGATCGGCGACCGCGGTGCCGCCGACCTGGCCGGTGATCACCGAGGACACGTCGCCGAAAAGGACGCGGGCCTGGAGCGCGGTCTCGGCGCCATCGCCGGCGGGATATGTGGCCTTGCTCTCCAGGATCTCGGGCACGCCCAGCGCCCGCTGGAGCGCGAAGACGAAGTGGGAGACGACCTCGCGGGTGAAGCCGCCTTCGGCGCGCTTCGCGAGCCAGGAGGCCGCCCCCATCTGCCAGGGCCGGGGCCAGGCGGCGAACTGCACGTCGACCGATGCGGAGACCGGCTTGCCAAGCCGGCCCGACTTCACCAGGTCCTCGAGCGCGATCAGGCCCGGTGCATGGGCGAGCGAGAAGTTGATCGCGGCCGGCCGCTTCTCGGTAGCGACGCGGTCGACGATCGCCTGTGACTCCTTGAGGTCGGTCGCGAGCGGTTTCTCAAGGAATGCCGCCTTGCCGGCGTCGAACGCATGGAACGCATGCGCGATGTGGCTTGCCGGCGGCGAGGCGATGTAGACGCATTGGAGGTCGGCCCGCTTGCACAGCGCTTCGGCGGAGGCCTCGATCGCGAGGCTCGGATGCGCCTTTTTGGTGGCGGCGACGGCATCCTTGCTCGGGTCCCAGCCGGCGGTGGCTTCCAGGTCCGGATGCTGCGCGAGTCGGTCGAGCATGCGGTTGCCCATGATGCCGAGACCGATGACGCCGACGCGATAAGCCATCGTCGATTTCCTCAATAGCTCTTGGGCAGCCCCAGCACATGCTGGGCGATGTGGGCGAGCACCAGGTTGGTCGAGATCGGGGCCGTCTGGAAGAGACGCGTCTCGCGCCACTTTCGTTCCACGTCGTATTCGCGGGCGAAGCCGAAGCCGCCGAAGGTCTGCATGCAGGCCTCGGCCGCGTGCCACGAGGCTTCGGACGCCAGCAGCTTCGCCATGTTCGCATCCGCCCCGCAGTCGCGGCCGGCATCGAACAGGGCCGCGGCGCGCCGGGCGACCAGGTCGGCCGCCTCGGTCTCGGCATGGGCGCGGGCGAGCGGGAACTGGATGCCCTGGTTCTGGCCGATCGGGCGCCCGAACACCTGGCGTTCGCCGGCATAGGCGCTGGCGGTCCTGATGAACCAGCGGGCGTCGCCGATCGCCTCGCCCGAGAGCAGGATGCGTTCGGCGTTCATGCCGTCGAGGATGTAGCGGAAGCCGCGGCCTTCCTCGCCGATCAGGTTCTCCTCCGGCACCTCGAGCCCGTCGATGAACACCTCGGTGGTGTTGTGGTTGATCATGGCCTTCAAGGGCCGGATGTCGACGGTCTTGCCGCGGCTCTCGCGAAGATCGACCAGGAACACGGAGAGCCCGTCGCTGCGCCGCTTCACCCGGTCAATCGGCGTCGTGCGCGCGAGCAACAGCATCATGTCGGTCGCGAAGGCGCGGCTGGTCCAGACCTTCTGGCCGTGGACGACGTACTTGTTCCCTTGGCGGACCGCGCGGGTCTTCAGCGCCGGCGTGTCGGAGCCTGAAGTCGGCTCGGTGACGCCGAAAGCCTGGAGGCGGAGCTTGCCTGCCGCGATGTCCGGAAGGTAGCGCTGCTTCTGCGCGTCGCTGCCGTGCCGAAGCAGCGTGCCCATGATGTACATCTGCGCATGGCAGGCGCCGGCGTTGCATCCCTCGCGGTGGATCGTCTCCAGGATCACCGCGCCGGCACGGAGCGGCAGCCCGGCACCGCCGAAGTTCTCCGGGATCAGCGCGCCGAGATACCCGGACTCCGTCAGCGCCCGGACGAAGGCTTCCGGATAGGCCTGGGCCTCTTCCAGCTCGCGCCAGTAGGGGCCGGGGAAGCCGGCGCAGATCTTCGCCACCTCGGCGCGGATCTCCGGATAGTCGTCGCCGAGTGCCAGGGTGAGCGGCGATGTGTCGCTCAAATCGGGGCTCCTTCAGCCGCGGGGGCGCCATGCTATAACCCGGCCCTCCGCAAGCGTCGAGGACGAGTCCGTGGCCGCCACGCTTTCCTATCCGTTCGAGGGCCGCCCGGAACCGGCGACCGTGAAGGAGGTCGCCCCGGGCATCCTCTGGATCCGTATGCCGCTGCCCTTCGCGCTCAACCACATCAATCTGTGGGCGCTGGAGGACGAGGGCGGCTGGACGCTGGTCGACACCGGCATCGCCGACGACACCACCCGTGCCCTTTGGGATCAGCTGTTCTCAGGCCCGCTCGCCGGCCGCAAGGTCGTCCGCCTGATCTGCACCCATTTCCATCCCGATCACGCCGGCCTCGCCGGCTGGCTGACCGACCGCTTCGGCGTCGAGCTCTGGATGACGCGCGCCGAGTGGCTTCAGGCCCGCGTGCTGAAGCAGGATACCGGCCCCGGTATGATCGATCAGCAGGTCGCGTTCTACGGGAAGGCCGGCGCGCCGGCCGAGTATATCGACTTCGTGCGGACGGGCGTTGGCGTCTATTCCAAGCGCGTCGGCGAGATCCCGCGCGTCTTCCGGCGCGTGCGCGAGGGCGACGAGATCAGGATCGGCGGCCGCACCTGGCGCATCGTGATCGGCCTCGGCCATGCGCCGGAGCATGCCTGCCTCTATTGCGTGGAAGAGAAGCTGCTGATCGCCGGCGACATGGTGCTGCCCAGGATCTCGCCCAATGTCAGCGTCTGGCCGAACGAGCCGGAAGCCAATCCGCTCGAGGATTTCCTGGCGTCGCTTCGTGGCATCCGCGCGCTGCCCGGCGATACTCTGATCCTGCCGTCGCACAACGAGCCGTTCCGCGGGCTTCACGAGCGCATCGACGAGCTCGGCGACCACCATGAGGAACGGCTCGAGAAGCTCGCCTCGCTGCTGGACGGCCCGAAGACGACGATGGAAGTCGCACGCGGCCTGTTCACCCGGCCGCTCGACCAGCACCAGACCGGCTTCGCGATCGGCGAGACGCTCTCGCACATCAATCTGCTCAGGGCGCGCGGCGGCGCCGTGCGCGAGCTGGCCTCCGACGGCGCCTGGCGTTTTCGCCGGGGTTAGAGCCGTTCGAGGAACTGCCGGAGGCGGTCGCCGAACATCTTCGGCTGCTCCAGGTTCGGCAGATGCGCGGTGTCGGGGATCAGGAAGGCCTCGCCCTTGGGCGCGGTCGCGGCGATCTCCGCCGAGCGACGCTGGATGTGCTCGAAGTCGAGGTCGCCCCAGATCACCAGCGTCGGCATCGAGAGCTGAGCGATCCTCGGCATCGCCGGCGGCGACTTCCGTTCCTCGCCGACCTCGTCCTGATGGAGCGCGATGCCGTTCATGTCGAGGAACAGCTCGCGCACCTCGCCGTCGACCCGGCCCTCGCGGCTGCTCGGCCCGTCGAGCCAGAACCAGGCTTCCAGCGCGTTGATGCGGTCGATGTCCTCGTCCTCTTCGGCCTGCTCGATCTCCTCGATGCGGGCGGCGATCGACGGCGGATATGTCGCCGGGCTCGGCGCGCCGCTGACCGCGGGTGCCACCAGCACCAGGGCCGCGACGCGATCGGGATGGGTCAGCGCGAAGTCGATCGAGATGCGCCCGCCCTGAGAGCAGCCGACCAGCACGACAGGCTCCTTGCCGAGCCGGTCCAGAACCGCCTCGAGGTCGTCGACATGCGAGAAGGTCTGGGTCGAGGCGGAGGTCTCGCCGAAGCCGCGGCGGTCGTAGGCGACGACGCGATGGGTGTCGGCGAGGGCGTGCATCTCGGCTGCCCACATCCGGCGGTCGGCGACGCCGGCGTGGAGGAAGACGACGGGACGGCCGCGGCCCTTGGACTCGACGGCGAGGCTGGCGCCGGGGACGGCGACGGTGAAGGTCTCGGTCATGGCGCGGCCTTTTACAGGCCGCGTCCGCAGTTTGCTAGCGGCCTTGGAACGTCGGTGCCCGCTTCTCGAGGAAGGCGGCGCGGCCTTCGGCATGGTCGGCGGTCTGGAACAGAGCGCTCTGGCCGTCGAGCTCCATCTGCAGGACCTCGTCGAGCGACGCCGGCATTCGCGCCAGCGCCGACTTGGTCATCGCCAGCGCCACCGGCGGCGAGGCGGCGAACAGCTTCGCGCGCTCGATCGCGGCCTTGAGCACCCGGCCCGGCTCGACAAGGCGGTCGACCAGGCCGATCGTCAGCGC
Organism: Rhodospirillaceae bacterium; assembly: GCA_016792585.1. GTDB lineage: Bacteria > Pseudomonadota > Alphaproteobacteria > SHVZ01 > SHVZ01 > SHVZ01. Next base: position 26,627 of record JAEULB010000068.1, on the reverse strand, counting down.
CTCGGCGGCTTCGACGATCTCGCCCAGCATCAGCAGCTCGCGCGCCTTGCCCATGCCGACGCGAAGAGGCAGCGTGTAGAGGAGGCCCAAGTCGCCCATCAACGCCACCCGGTTGAAGCTGGCGCAGAAACGCGAGTCCTTCGCGGCGACGACGTGATCGCAGGCGAGCGCCAGGGAGACGCCGGCGCCGAAGGCATAGCCATCGACCGCCGCGATCACCGGCTTTGTCCCGGTCAGCAGAATCCGCGCGACGCGGTGGAGCCGGTTCAGCCGGTCGCGGATTTCGACCAGCGGCGCGCCCGGATCGAACGACTTGATGTCGCCGCCCGAGCAGAAGTTGCCGCCTGCGCCGGCGAGCACGATGGCGCGGGCATCGCTTGCCATCGCCTTGTCGAGAACCTCGAACAGCACTTCGCGCATATTGAGCGACAGCGCGTTCCGCCGCTCCGGCTCGTTCAGCGTGACGATGGCGATCTCGCCCTCGCGCGAGAGCAGGACGGGTTCGGTCATGGCATTGTCCTCCGGAGGCGCATGAACTCATCGGCCATATCGCGCAGGCGATGGCGCTGGACCTTGGTGCCGTTGGGGCCGGCGGTGATGGGAAAGGCGTCGAGCGGGAAGATGCGCGCCGGCACCTTGAAGCCGGCGAGCGAGGCCTTGCAGCGGGCGATCAGCGCCGCCTCGTCGAAGCTGCCGCCCGGCTTCAGCGTGACGAAGGCGATGGCCTTGGTTCCGGCGGCATCGGCGATCGAGACGACCTGGGCGCCGTCGACCGACGGATCGCCCTGCAGCTGGGATTCGATCTCGGCCGGGCTGGCGAGGAAGCCGCCGAGGCGGAGCACGTCGCCCATGCGCGTCTCGAACTCGAAGCCGCCGCATGGATCCATCCGCCCGAGGTCGCCAGTGCGGAACCAGCCGTCGTCGGTGAAGGCCTCGCGTGTCGCATCCGCATTGCCGTCATAGCCTGTCATCAGGCTCGGGCCCTTGATCTCGATCTCGCCGGACTCGCCCGGCGGCAGCACGCGGCCGGTCTCCGGATCGCGGACGCGGACGGCGGCCTGGGCCGAGGTGGGAACGCCGCCAGCGATGCGGCGTCGTTCCGCCGGCGCGTCACCGGGCTGGCGGGCGAACAGCGCCTGCACCTCGCTCATGCCATAGAGGCCGTGGAGGCGCACGCCTTTCCGCTCGCCGCGCTCGACCAGGTCGGCGAGCGCCGGGTTGAACCGCGCGTAGCCGACTTCCACGAGCGACGGGAACGGGCGATCGCCCGGCGGCGCGGCCTCCAGCGTCCGTGCCGCCATGTCGTCGGTCGCATTGAACTGCGTGACCCGATGACGGTTCACTGCCGCGGCGGCCTGGGCGCCGTCGAAGGTCGCGAGAAGCGCCGACGGACACGCCGCGGCGATGCCGGCCAGCGCCTGCGCCAGGCCGAAGGTGCCGCAATAGGGCAGCGCCTGCAGCAGCACTGTGCCGTCGCGGTCGTATCCGAACACCCGAGCGACAGTGCGCGCGTGGCTCGTCAGGCTGCCATGCGTGTGGAGCACGAACTTCGGTGCCCTGGTCGTGCCCGAGGTGGTGAAGATCGTGACCGGTGTCCCGACCGTCGCCTGGTCGAAGGTCGCGGGCGGTGCGGCGAACACGTCGTCCGATGTGTAGTGGTCGCGGCCGGCGAGAACCGTCTCTGGCGCGTCGCCGACAGTGACGACCCAGCGAAGCGCGTCGAGCGCGGTGGGATCGACCGCTGCCAGGATGCCGGCGAAGTCGATCGCGCGGAACGACGGCGCCAGGATCAGCGCCTTGGCGCGCGATCGGCCGACGATGTCCTGCACCTCGGCCGAACGGAAGCGCGTGTTGACGAGCACGGCGACGGCGCCGAGCCGCGCCAGGCCGAAATACAACGCCGGCCACTCGGGCAGGTTCGGAAGCCAGATCGCGACCCGGTCGCCGGGCCTGACGCCCATGGTCGAGATTCCCAGCGCGGCGCGGCGGCTCATCTCGTCGAGCCACGAATAGGGATAGGCGGCGTCGCCAGCGAAGAACGCCGGCCGATCGGCGGCTCTGGCCACCGCCTCCGCAAGGAGGGCGGAAAGGGACGTCGCGTCGCTCATGTTCTGCGCGATGCGTGGCGCAGGATGCGGCCGGATGCAAGCCCCTCGGGTTGACAGCGCGATTCGCCTCGCGTACAAGCGCCTCATTCCGTGGGGATTTGAGCCGACCGGCTTGCGGCCCACGTTAAAGAAAACCGCTAAAAGGTCGGGACCAAGTGCGCCCCGACCGAGACCGGCCGGGGCTTTTTTGTTGCTCGGGAGGAGCACAGCACATGGTCGACACCGCTCACGGCAATCTCGATGCCTGGCGCCCTCGTACCCGTCTCGTCCGCGGCGGCCTGAACCGCTCGCAGCACATGGAGACGGCCGAGGCCATGTACATGACCTCGGGCTACGTCTACGGCTCGGCGGAGGAGGCCGAGGCCGCCTTCGCCCAGCCGCGCAACGACCGCTACGTCTATTCGCGCTTCCGCAATCCGACAGTCGCCGCCTTCGAGGAGCGGCTCAGGCTGATCGAAGGCGCCGAAGCCTGCCGCGCGACCGCGACCGGCATGTCGGCGGTGTTCGCCTCGCTGATGTGCCAGGTGCGTTCGGGCGACCGCGTCGTCGCCGCCCGCGCGCTGTTCGGCTCGTGCCTCTGGATCTGCACCGACTACCTGCCCAAGCTGGGTGTCGAGGTCGAGATCGTCGACGGCACCGAGCTCGCCCAGTGGCGGCGCGCGCTCTCCAAGCCGACCAAGGCCGTGCTGCTGGAGTCGCCGTCGAACCCGATGCTGGAGATCGTCGATCTTCGCGCCGTTGCGGCCCTCGCTCACGATGCCGGCGCCTGCGTGATCGTCGACAACGTCTTCGCTACCGGGCTTCTGCAGCGGCCGCTCGACATGGGTGCCGACGTGGTCGTCTATTCGACCACCAAGCACATCGACGGCCAAGGCCGCGCCCTCGGCGGTGCCATCCTCTGCTCGGAGAAGTTCCTGACCGACACGCTGGGGCCGTTTCTGCGTCACACCGGCCCGACGATGAGCCCGTTCAACGCCTGGCTGATGATGAAGGGGCTCGAGACCCTCGATCTGCGCCTCACCGCCCACTGTACGAGTGCGCGCGCCGTCGCCAAGGCGCTGTCGCGCCACCCGGCGGTCGAGCGTGCGCTCTATCCGGGGCTGCTCACCCATCCGCAGCACAAGCTGGCGGCGAGCCAGATGAAGGATTTCGGTACGGTCGTCACCTTCACCATCCGCGGCGGCAAGCCCGGCGCGTTCAACGCGCTGAACAGCCTCCGAATCATCGACATCTCGAACAACCTCGGCGATTCGAAGAGCCTGATCTGTCATCCGGCGACGACGACGCATCAGCGCCTCTCGGTCGAGGAGAAGCGCCAGCTCGGCATCGAGGACGGCGTCGTCAGGCTTTCCGTCGGCCTCGAGGATCCCGACGACCTGATCGACGATCTGACGCGGGCGCTCGACAAGGTCTAGGCCTTATACTCTGGTCCCATGACGGGGGACCGGCCGGTATCGAAGGTCGAGTCTGCGATCGAGCGGCTGCACGCGGCTGCTCGTACAGGCGATGTTGGGGCGCTGCTGTTCGAGGTCGAGGCGAAGATCCTCGTCGACCCCGAGCGCATCCTGCGCGAAGCCTTCTCACTGCTTCACGAGCTCGCGCCGGTGCCCGTGACGCGGGCGGCCCTAGCCCGGCTGACGCCTTTGTTTCCGAAGACCGAGGCATTCCAGAACGACCTCGGCTTTCTCCTGCACATCTCCGGAGATCCCGAAGGCGCTGCCGCAGCCTTCGGTATTTCGGCTGAGCGGCGAGAGGAACGCGTCGCTAAGCACCCCCTAGCTTCGACCGGGCTTCGGATCGTGCATCCCGCCTGGCTCGCGGGCTCATTCGGCGAGATGGCGGTCAGGCTCAACTATCTCGCGAAATTTCGGTCGCTCGGCATGCTCCCGCCATGGCAGGTGGTGCTGCCAGCGCCCAAGGAGAGCATTGTCAACGAACCTCTGCTTGACCTGTTCGCGCCCTACGTGAACATCGTCAAGAGCGGCGACCTTCTCGCGAAGACGCAGTCGCTCGCTGCCGACCTGGCACTCGACCTTACCTGCCTGCCGATGGCCGACGGCCGCTTCCTCTACGTTCAGGACGCCTTCCGCGCCGCGGAGCACGCCTGGGCGGCGGCCGGACGTGGACCTCTCCTCAGCTTGTCACCGTCGCGACTTTCGGCCGGTCGGGCCAGCCTCGCCCGCATCGGGCTCCCCGCCGACGCGTGGTTCGTCGCGATGCATGTCCGCGATCCGGCATTCCACGGCGAGGCGCAGGGCCGCAGCCGTGCCGACCTCGCGGCTCGCGACGCTGACGTCATGACGTACCTGCCCGCGATCGAACGCATCGTCGCCCGCGGCGGCCACGTGCTGCGTCTCGGCTCGAACAAGGCGCCGGCGCTGCCAGGGATGCCGGGCTTCGTCGACTATGCCCATTCGGAGGTTCGTTCGCCCGAGCTCGACCTGGTCGCCATTTCGGCGGCGCGATTCATGATCGCGACGGCGTCCGGGCCGGCGCATGTGTCGACCGCGTTCGGGACGCCGACAATCCATACCAACGCCTTTCCGACCAATCTGCACGTCGCCGCACGCGATATCTGGTTGCCCAAGCTCTATCGGCGGCGCGCAGATGGCCGCACCCTCGACCTTGCGGAGTCGCTCTCGGCTCCGTTCCGTGGCGACCTGCGCGGCAGCGGCTTCGGAGACTACGGCATAGAGCTGGTTGCCAACGAGCCAGAAGACATCGCCGCCGCCTGCGATGAGATGCTCGATCGTCTGGATGGCCGCACGCCCGGAGACGATTCCGAGGTCGCCGGCGTGTTCGATCGTACCGGCAACCCGTTCATCGCACCGATCTCTGCCAGCTTCCTCGCCCGGCACCGCGCGGCGCTGCTTCCCGGACGCTAGCTCGCCGACAGTTCAACCCTATACTCACGACCCATGATGGAGGATGAAAAGCGCACCCGGGTCGATGCGGCGATCGAATGGCTGCAGGCGATCGCTCGTCGCGGCGACGTCGGGGGCCTGATCTTCGAGATCGAGGCGAAAGCGCACCTCGATCCTGAACGGATTTTGCGCGAAGGCTTCTACCTCCTCTACCAGATCGCGCCGGTTCCGGTGACCCGGGCGGCGATCGCGCGATTCGCTCCGCTGATCCCGCAGACCGAAGCGGTCCAGAACGATCTCGGGTTTCTTCTGCATGGGTCGGGCGATCCGGAGGGAGCAAGCGCGGCTTTCGGCCTGGCGGCGCGCCAACTCGACGAGCGTGTCGCCAGGCATCCGCTTGCCTCGACCGGGCTTCGCATCATTCACCCGGCGTGGTTTCTTGGATCCTTTGGCGAGATGTCGGCCCGACTCTCTTCGCTGGTCAAGCTCAGGGCGCTCGGCCTGATGCGCCCTGGGCACCTGGTGCTGCCGGCGCCGCCCGAAGCCATCGTCAACGAGCCGTTGCTCGACCTGTTCGCCCCGCACCTGACCATCGTGAAGGGCGGCGACATGCTGGCGAAGTTCCAGGCGCTGGCTTCCGACCTCGCCCTCGATACCAACACGCTGCCGCTGGCGGACGGCCGCTTCCTCTACGTCCAGGAAGCGTGGCGAGTGTCGGAGAAGGCCTGGGCCGAGGCAGGACATGGCCCGATCCTGTCCATGGCTCCGGAACGGCTTTCGGCGGGTCGCGCGCGGCTGGCGCGGATCGGCCTGCCGGCCGATGCATGGTTCGTCGCTCTGCATGTCCGCGATCCGGCCTTTCACGGCGAGTCCGAAGGGCGTCGCCGTCTCGACCTCGCTGCGCGCGATGGAGACGTCACCACCTATCTTCAGGCGGTCGAGCGGGTGGCTGCACGTGGAGGTTATGTCGTCCGCCTCGGCGGACCGATGGCGCCCGCTCTGCCATCGATGCCCGGGCTCGTCGACTATGCCCATTCCGACGTGCGCTCGCCCGAGGTCGATCTCGTCGCGATCGCGACGGCACGGGCGATGATCGCCACCCTGTCCGGCCCGGTCAGCGTCGCCAGCGCCTTCGGGACGCCGACCATCCACACCAACGGACTTGCCAGCACGCTGCACGCGACGCCGCGCGACATCTGGCTGCCGAAGCTCTACCGCGAGCGGGTCGGCGGACGGCTGCTGTCCCTCGCCGAGATGATCGACACGCCTTTCCGCGGCGAGATCCGCGGCAGTGGATTCGACGACTATGGTGTCGACCTCGTTCCCAATACGCCGGAGGACCTCGCCGAGGCGACCGACGAATTCCTCGATCGGCTTGAAGGCCGGGCGCCGGCTGACGACCCCGCCATCGAAAGCATCTTTGCGCGCACCGGCAACCTTTTCATCGCACCGATCTCCGCCAGCTTCCTTGCCCGGCATCGCTCGACATTGCTGCCCGGAAGCTAGCCTCCCGGTCGCCGGGCCTGCTATGGGGAAGCCCTCGGGTCGCTGGGGAAGGAGCGTTCGAATGGCGCGGATGGTCGACGGCAAGGTCGTGGTTGTCACCGGATCGGGCGGCGGCATCGGCAAGGCGATTGCGCTCCTGATGGCCGCGCACGGCGCCAAGGTCGTGGTCAACGACATCGGCGCGGCGCTCGACGGATCTGGGCACGACGACGGTCCGGCCGCGGCGACGGTTCGCGAGATCAAGGCAGCCGGCGGCGAGGCTGCGGCCAATACCGACTCGGTCGCCGATCCGAAAGGGGCCGAGCGGCTTATCCAGACCGCCCTCGATTCCTTCGGTCGTGTCGACGCGGTGGTCAACAACGCAGGCATCCTCCGCGACCGCATCTTCCACCGCATGAGCCTGGATGAGTGGCGCGCGGTCATCGACGTGCATCTCAACGGATCGTTCTATGTGTCGAAGGCGGCCGCCAATCATCTCAAGGAGCAGGGCTCCGGCGCCTTCGTCCACTTCACCTCGACCTCGGGCCTGATCGGCAACCTCGGGCAGGCCAACTACTCGGCGGCGAAGCTCGGCATCGCCGGCCTCTCGAAGTCGATCGCGCTCGACATGGCGAAGTTCGGCGTACGCTCCAACGCGATCGCGCCCTTCGCCTGGTCGCGCATGATCGGCTCGATCCCGGTGACCGACGATGCGCAGAAGGCGCGGATCGAGAAGCTCCAGAGGATGACGCCGGACAAGATCGCTCCGCTGGTCGTCTATCTCTGCTCGGACGCGGCGAAGGAAGTCACCGGACAGATCTTCTCGGTCCGCAACAACGAGATCTTCCTGATGAGCCAGCCGCGTCCGATCCGCTCGGTGCAGGCCGGCGACGGCTGGACGCCTGAGGCGATCGCCGAGCATGCGATGCCGGCGCTCAAGGCCTCGTTCTACGACCTCGACGTCTCGGCCGACGTGTTCTCGTGGGATCCCGTCTGATGCCGATCGACGGAAAGCGCCTGCTTTCCTATGTCGTGCCCGAGGTCGTCCAGGACCTGACGGTCCGCGACACGATCCTCTATGCCCTGTCGGCCGGACTCGGCGCCGATCCGCTGGATCGAGACCAGCTCCGCTTCGTCTACGAGGACGGGCTCCAGGCGTTGCCGACGATGGCGGTGGTCCTGGGCTATCCCGGCTTCTGGCTTAGGGAACCCGAGCCCGGCGTCGACTGGGTCAAGGTCGTGCACGGCGAGCAGGGCATCCGCATTCACAAGAAGCTGCCGGTCGAAGGCCGCCTGGTCGGCCGTACCAAGCTGACCGGCCTTGTCGACAAGGGCGAAGGCAAGGGCGCGCTGCTCTATTCCGAACGGCAGGTGATCGACGTGGCCGGAGACGTGGTCGCGACCTTGAGCCAGACCACCTTCCTTCGCGGCGACGGCGGCTGCGGCGGCGCCACCGGGCCGGCCAGGCCGCCGCATCCGATGCCGACACGGGCTCCCGATCTCGCCTTGGACCTGCCGACCTTTCCGTCCCAGGCGCTGATCTATCGCCTGAACGGCGACTACAATCCGCTCCATGCCGACCCGGCCGTTGCCAAGGCGGCAGGCTTCCCGCGGCCGATCCTGCACGGGCTCGCGACCTTCGCCGTCGTCGGCCACGCATTGCTCAAGGGACTTTGCGGCTATCGCCCGGAACGCCTGACGGCGATGGAGGGGCGCTTCAGCGCACCCGTCTATCCGGGAGAGACGCTTAAGACCGAGATCTGGCGCGAGGACGGCGGCGTCGCTGCGTTCCGCGCCCGCGCGGTCGAGCGCGACCAGGTCGTGCTTTCGAACGGACGGGCCGAGATCGCATGACGGAGCCGGTGCAGCCGGCGCCGCCTCCCACCCCGAACTGGCTGCCGGGTTCGGTGCTGGCGACTTGCTTCCTTTTCGCGCTGGTCGGGCGCGGCACCGGCGAGACCTTCAGCGTCTTCCTGCTGCCCCTCCAGCAGGCCTTCGGCTGGGATCGCGCGCAGGTGACCGGCATCTACGGCATTTCGGCACTGGCGATCGGCTTCGCCGGCCCGGTCGCCGGATACCTGATCGATCACCTAGGCCCTCGCTGGCTCTACGTCGTCGGCGCCGCGGCGTTGTTCGCCGCCTATGCGGGTGCCGCCTACGCGACCGAGCTCTGGCACTTCTACCTGGCGCTCGGCATCTGCATCGGATTCGCCTCGGCCTGCCTCGGCAACGTCGCGCAGACGCCGCTGATCGCGATCTGGTTCAAGGGGCGCGTCTCGACCGTGCTTGGCATCATCGGCGGGGCCACCGGCATCGGCGCCCTGATCTTCGCGCCGATGGCCCAGGTGCTGATCGACCTCTACGGATATCGCACCGCCTACGGCGTGCTCGCTGGCGTGGCCCTGCTGCTCGTCGTTCCCCTGGTATTCCTGCCATGGACGCGGATCGAAGCGGGACGCGACGGCACCGGCCCGGGGCCGGCGGCGACCGGCTGGAGCATCCGTCGGGCCGTCACCGAACCGGTGATCTGGGCGATGTTCGCGGTCTACTTCCTGACCTCGACCGCGATCTCGGTGATCCAGCCGCAGATGGTCGCCTATCTGGTCGAGGTCGGATTCTCGTCGTTGACTGCTGCCACCGCGGTCGGGTTTGCCGGTCTCTCGGCCTCGGTCGGGATGGTGATCTTCGGGTGGCTCGCCGACCGGATCGGCCGGCGGCTGACCCTGTCGCTGAGCTATCTCTCGACGGCCATCGGTCTCGGCGTGCTGGCGCTGATGGCGGTGTGGCCGAGCCCGGTGCTGCTGGTCCTCTACGTGATGACCTTCGGCCTTTCGCTGGGATCGCGAGGGCCGCTGATCGCCTCGCTCGCCCAGCGAATCTATGCCGGTTCGACGCTGGGTCGCGTGCTTGGATTCCTGGTGATCGGCATGGGCACCGGCACCGCTTTCGGCGCCTGGATCGGCGGCACGCTGCACGACTATTTCGGCGGCTATCAGGCGAACTTCGTCGTCGCCTGGGCCTCGATCGCGCTCGCGCTCACGCCCTGGTGGGTCTCGCCCCGGCTACGCCGGCTTTGAGGCCTTGAGGGCCGCGACCTCGGCCTCCAGCTTCGCCACCCGGGCGGCGAGGGCCTCCTGCTCGGACCGGGCGGTCGCCGCCATCTCCTTGACCGCCTCGTAGTCGTCTCGCGTTACCAGGTTCATCTCCACCAGCAGGCGCTCCAGCTGGGCCTTGAACCGGGCCTCGACCTCCTGGCGCATGGCGGCGGCGGTGCCGATGGCGTTGGTCGCAAGCTTGGCGAGGTCGTCGAGGATTCGATTGTCGGTCTGCATATGGGGTCTCCTGGCGGCCATTCTGACCGGGGTCCGTTGCCGGTCGCAAGCCCAACGCCTATAAAGCCGCGCATGTTCCTGGTCACCGGCGGCGCCGGCTTCATCGGCTCCAACCTGGTCGCGGCCCTCGAGGCGAAGGGCGCGGAGGTCGCGGTGTGCGACCGGCTCGGCCACGACGACAAGTGGCGGAACCTCGCCAAGCGCGAGCTTGCCGACCTATTTTCGCCGGAGCGCCTGGCGGACTGGCTCAAGGGCCGTAAGCTCGACGGCATCTACCACATGGGCGCGATCTCGACGACGACCGAGACCGACGCCGACCTGATCCTCTCCCAGAACTTCTCGGCCTCGCTCGACCTCTGGAACTGGTGCACCGAGGCCAAGGTGCCGCTGGTCTACGCGTCCTCGGCCGCCACCTACGGCGACGGTGCCGCCGGCTTCGACGACGACCAGAGCCCGGAAGCCCTGGCGAGGCTCCAGCCGCTCAACGCCTATGGCTGGTCGAAACACCTGTTCGACCGCCGCGCGGTGCGCCTGGCCGCAGCCGGGCACAGGCCGCCGCGCTGGGCCGGGCTCAAGTTCTTCAACGTCTACGGCCCGAACGAATATCACAAGGGAAGTCAGCTTTCGGTCGCCTGGCAGATCCACCAGCGGGTCAAGGCCGGCGAGCCGGCGCGTCTGTTCAAGTCCTACGAGCCCAAGTATCCGGACGGCGGCCAGCTCCGCGACTTCGTCTGGGTCGGCGACTGCGTCGACGTGGCACTCTGGGCCGGCGAGCATTCCAGCGGCATCTTCAATGTCGGCTCGGGCGAGGCGCGAAGCTTCGCCGATCTCGCCAAGGCCGTGTTTCGCGCGTCCAACCGCGAGCCGCAGATCACCTTCGTCGACATGCCGGAGGCGATGCGCGATCGCTACCAGTACTTCACCCGCTCGAATCCGGAGAAGCTGCGCCGAGCCGGATACGCCCGGCCGTTCACGCAACTCGAAGACGGCGTCGGGCGCTATGTCCGCGACTACCTGATCAAGCAGGACCCGTATCTCTGATGCTGGCGATCGCCTTCCCGATCATCGATCCGGTCGCGATCTCGCTCGGGCCGTTCGTCGTCCGCTGGTACGCGCTCGCCTATATCGCCGGCCTGCTGCTGGGATGGCGCTATTGCCGCTACCTGGCGGCCAAGGGCGGGCCGGTCTCGCCCGACGCCTTCGACGACTTCCTGACCTGGGCGACCTTCGGCGTCGTGCTCGGCGGCCGCCTCGGTTACGTGCTCTTCTACAAGCCCGACCATTTCCTCGCCCATCCGCTCGAGATTCTCGAGGTCTGGCAGGGCGGCATGTCCTATCACGGCGGCATGCTGGGCGTGCTGCTCGCGATCTTCCTGTTCGCCCGCAACCGCAAGCTCTCGGGACTCGCGCTCGGCGACCTGGTCGCGGCGGCGACGCCGATCGGTCTCTTCTTCGGTCGTCTCGCCAACTTCATCAACGCCGAGCTCTTCGGCCGCCCCAGCGACGTGCCCTGGGCGATGGTGTTTCCGAACGGGGGGCCCGAGCCGCGCCATCCGAGTCAGCTCTACGAAGCGGGGCTCGAAGGCCTCGTGCTGTTCCTGGTGCTCGCCTGGCTTGCGCGGAAGCCGGAGGTGCGCGCGCGTCACGGACTGATCGGCGGCGTCTTCCTCGCGGGATACGGTATCGCCCGCATCGTCTGCGAGTTCTTCCGCGAGCCGGATGCCTTCATCGGCTTTCTCTCCTTCGGCACCACCTGGGGCCAGTGGCTGTCGGTGCCGATGGTGATCGCGGGAATCGTCCTGGTCCTCCGGGCCAAGCGCGCGTGAGCCTTGAGGAGCGGCTGAAGCGGCGCATCCGCGCCTTCGGGCCGATCACGCTCGCCGACTACATGGCGGCGGCGCTGACCGATCCGGAAGAGGGCTACTACCGCCGCCGCGATCCGCTGGGAGCATCCGGAGACTTCGTCACCGCACCCGAGGTCTCGCAGGTGTTCGGCGAGCTGATCGGCGCCTGGGCGGCGATCTCCTGGCAGCAGATGGGATCGCCCGATCCGTTCCGCCTCGTCGAGGTCGGGCCGGGCCGCGGCACGCTGATGGCGGACGCGCTCCGCGCGACCAAGGCCGTGCCTGGATTCCATCGGGCGATCCGCCTGCATCTGGTCGAGGTCGGCGAGCGGCTGATGGAGCGTCAGCGCGAGGCACTCTCCGACTGGCCGGTCACTTGGCACGTAGAGCTTGCCGACGTGCCCGAGGGACCGGCTGTCGTGCTGGCCAACGAGTTCCTCGACACCTTGCCGATCCGCCAGCTCGTGCGCGAGGGCAGCGGCTGGGAGGAGCGTCTCGTCGGCTTGAGAGGCGACGAACTCGCCTACGTGTTCGGGCCGACGGCTCTATCGAGCCTGGTGCCGCCGAATCTTGCCGACGCGCTGCCGGGGACGACGGTCGAGGTCTCGCCTGCGCGCATCGCCGTCGTCGACCTGCTGTCGCGCCGCCTGGTCGCCCAGGGCGGTGCCGCCCTCCTGATCGACTATGGCCCTCCGGAAAGCCGGGCAGGCGGCACCTTCCAGGCGATCCGCGCGCACAAGACCTGGTCGCCGCTCGCCGAACCCGGGACCGCCGACATCACGTCCCATGTCGATTTCGGCGAGCTGGTGCGCGCGGCGCGGCTCGCGGGTGCTGCCGTTCATGGCCCGGTCGGGCAGGGACTGTTCCTCGAGCGACTCGGCATCCGTCCGCGCGCCGATCGGCTCGCCCAGCGCGACGCCAGCATGCCGGAGGCGCTTGCACGCTTGATCGACTTCGACCAAATGGGCACCTTGTTCCAGGCGATCGCGATCACGCATCCCGCTCTGCCCGTACCTGCCGGCTTCGAGACCTGAGACATGAGCGCACCCCATCTCGTTGCCGACACGCTTTCCCACCAGGACATCGTCCACGGCTTCTTCGGCCGCCAGGGGGGCGTCAGCGAAGGACCGTTCGATTCGCTGAACTGCGCGCTCACCACCGGCGACCGCCTGGAGGACATCGGCGAGAATCGGCGGCGCGTCGGCGAGGCGATGGGTGTGGAGAAGATGGCGTCCGCCTTCCAGGTGCACGGCAATGCCGTGGTCGAGGTGACCGAGCCCTGGGCGATGGATGCCAGGCCCAAGGCCGACGGCATGGTGACGCGCGTGCCCGGCCTGGCGCTCGGCATCCTGACCGCCGATTGCGGGCCGCTGCTGTTCGCCGACACGCAGGCCGGCGTCGTCGGCGCGGCGCACGCCGGCTGGCGCGGTGCCAAGCTCGGCATCGCCGAGGCGACGGTCGAGGCGATGGTGAAGCTCGGCGCCGATCCGAAGCGTATCGATGCCGCGCTAGGTCCTTGCATCGGCCAGGCGAGCTACGAGGTCGGCCCCGAGTTTCCTGAACCGTTCCTCGCCGAGGACGCGGCCAATGCCCGCTTCTTCAGGACCGGCGTGCGCGAGGGCCGGCACATGTTCGACCTCCAGGGATATATCGTTAAGCGGCTGGAGAAGCTCGGCCTCAAGTCGGTGACGTCGCTCGAGCGCGATACCTGCGCCGAGGCGGACCGCTTCTTCAGCTACCGCCGCACCTGCCTCGCCGGCGAGAAGAAGTTCGGCTGCGAGGTCTCGGCGATCGCAATAAGGAGCTGATCCGATGGCGCTCCACTTCTCGCGCGAGGAACTGGCGGAGAGGCGGGCGCGGACGATCGCGGCGATGCAGGCCCAAGGCCTGGACGGCCTCCTGATGTTCCGTCAGGAAAGCATGTACTACCTGACCGGCTACGACACCTTCGGCTTCGTCTTCTTCCAGTGCCTCTATCTGGGTTCCGACGGCCGCATGGTGCTGCTCACGCGATCGGCCGATCTGCGCCAGGCACAGCAGACCTCGGTCATCGCCGACATCCGCATCTGGGTCGACCGTGACGGCGCCTCGCCGGCGACCGAGCTTAAGACGATCCTGGATGAGTTCGGCTGCAAGGGAAAGCGGCTCGGCGTCGAGTGGGAGGCCTATGGACTGACCGCCCGCAACGGCCGGCGCCTTTCGGATGCGCTCGACGGCTTCTGCCGACTCGAAGAGGCATCCGAGCTGGTGAGCGGGCTCCGGATCGTGAAAAGCCCGGCCGAGATCGTCTATGTGCGGAAGGCAGCCGAGCTCACCGACGCGGCGCTGGATGCCGGCATGGCCGTGATCCGCCCCGGCGCCGAGGAGGGCGACGTTCTCGCGGCGATGCAGGGTGCCGTGTTCAAGGGCGGCGGTGACTATTCCGGCAATCCCTTCATCATCGGCTCGGGCGAGAGCGCGCTGCTCTGCCGGTATTTCACCGGACGGCGCAGGCTCGATGCGCAAGACCAGCTCACGCTCGAGTTCGCCGGTGCCTACCGGCTCTACCACTCGGCATTGATGCGGACGGTCCGGATCGGGAAGCCGGTGCCGCGCCAGATGGACATGCACGCCGCGTGCAAGGAGGCGCTGCATGCCTGCGAGGCGGCGCTGAAGCCCGGTGAGCCGATCGGGAATGTATTCGACGCCCATGCGCGCGTCTTCGATCGCCTCGGCCTCGGCGCGCATCGGCTGAACGCCTGCGGCTACAGTCTCGGCGCCCTGTTCCAGCCGAACTGGATGGACTGGCCGATGCTCTACACCGGGAATCCGGTGATCGCCGAGCCCGGCATGGTCTTCTTCATCCACATGATCCTGATGGACTCGGACTCGGGCCTCGCGATGACCTTGGGCCGCACCAGCCTCGTCAACGACCGGGGTGCCGAGCCTCTGTCGAAGGCGGGCCTCGATCCGCTGATCGTCGGCTAGGACGTCGGGCGGATCAGCTCGACCGGGCGATTGGACCAGACACTCGCCTGACCCATCGGGCGATGATCGGGGACCGTTTCCTCGACCACGCCGCCATGCGGCATGATCTTGGCGAGAATCGCCTTCACGTCGCGGTCGACCGACCGCGTCATGTCGTTCTGCTCGTAGAGCAGGCCCTCCTCGCCGAGGCTCACGCGGGCCAGCACGCCGTAATAAGCGACCTGTTCGTCCGACATTTCCTGCATCGAGCGGAAGTTGGTGATTAGGTCGACCGGACGCAGGTCGTTCAGCACGCGCTCGGCCAGATAGTTCGGCGCAAAGAGCGCGGCGAAATCGTCAGGCAACTTCTCGGTCACCTGCCATGTCGCGGTCGAGAGATAGCCCTCCGGCGTCGCGATGTAGGTCGGCCGATCGGCCCACAAGGTCGCCAGGTAGACGGTGGCAAACAGAAGCGAGTCCGGCAGGTCGAGGGCGACGAGGCGGAATCGGCCCGGCGGGAACGCCCGGGCGAGCTGATATCCCAAGCCGCCGAAGCCGGATCCGATGTCGACGACGGTCACGCGGCCATTGCGGCTGACCAGGTCGTCCAGGCGCGCCGTGATGCCCGAGGCGTAGAGGCCGGTGATCTGCTTCTGCAGGCTCCAGGCATCGTAATTGGCGATGACGCCGTCGCAGACCGGTCCGTACTCGCCGAACAGCATCGGCATCTGGACGCGCCATCGCTCCGGAAGCCGCCGTTGGTCGAGCACCAGCTCCATCAGCGCGATGCTGACCTCGACATGGCGGCTCAGGAGAGCGTCGATGTCCGGCGGTATCGACTTCGGTGGCAGGCCTTGCGCCACGTTCTCGATCGGGTCGTAGCCGGTGAAGGGCTGGCAGAACAGGCGCAGATGCTCGAAGGGCCGGGCCGCCGGGTCGAAGAAAGGATGCCAATCCGCAGCCAGGCTGCCGGCCCAGTTGTTTGCGCCCTTCTCCACGCCGCTCGCAGACGGCCGTCGCAGCTTGGCAATGCGATCGGCAAGCAGGTGCGCCCGTTCGATCTCGCCGGCGCTCAAGCCCCGATTTGCCCCGGGCGTGAGCTGGCCGGCAAATTTGAACGTCACCGGCTGGCCACGGAAATTGACCGTGACTGGATCGCCCTCGGGTTGGGCCGGCGCCGACATCGTCCGGCTTTAGGCAGCGTGCTCCAGCGCGTATTTAGCGATATCGGCGTGCGTGGCGAACCATACGCCCTTTTTCGTCTTCATGTGCTGGATCAGCTCGTCCAGCAGCGTGAGCCTGGAGCGGTGGCCGATGATGTGAGGGTGCATGGTCAGGATGTACATGCCGCCCTCCTCGTAGGCGACGTCGAACTCCTTGGTGAAGATCTCGAGGACCGCGGAGGGCGGCGTGTAGGGGCGGAGCCCGGTGAAACGGTGCATGTTGAAATAGACCGCGTCGTCGCGGATCCACTCCGGCGGCAGCTCGACCACGCCGGTCGGCTTGCCGTCCTCGTTCAGCTCATAGGCATCGTCATCGGCCATCAGCGAGGAGTCGTAGAGCA
Source organism: Rhodospirillaceae bacterium (assembly GCA_016792585.1). Taxonomy (GTDB): domain Bacteria; phylum Pseudomonadota; class Alphaproteobacteria; order SHVZ01; family SHVZ01; genus SHVZ01. The sequence continues at coordinate 10,484 of JAEULB010000068.1, read as the reverse complement.
GGCCCAAGTCGCGGATGATCTGCAGCGTGTTGGGGCTGAAGTCCCATGACGGCGTGCGGATGCCGACCGGGCGGATGCCGGTGATCTTCTCCAGCGTGTCGCAGGAGCGGAACATCAGGTCGCGCTCGATCTCGCCCGGCAGGATCGAGTTGAGCTCGTGGATCCAGCCATGGATGCCGATCTCGTGGCCGAGGTCGACTGCGCGCTTCTGCTCGTCCGGATAGAGCATGGCCACCACCGCCGGGGTGAAGAACGAGGCGGGGACCGAGTGCTTCGCCAGAAGCTTCATGATCCGGGGGATTCCGGCGCGGGCGCCGTACTGGCCCATCGACATGCGCCCCAGCGACTTGCCGCCGTCGCGGAGCTCGCCCGATTCGTGGTCGGAGTCGAAGGAGATGCCGACAGCGACCCGGGCGCCGTCCTTCCAGGCCTTGGGCCGGAGCGTCCGGCCGGGCCGGATCTTGCCGGAGACGGCGCGCCACTTGGCCTCGGACCACTGCCAGGGCTGCTGTTCATCGTTGTCGGCGGTCTTGGCGACGAGCGGCTTGGGGGCGGCGGTCATGGCGGTCCTCCGGAAGGGATGGCGATGAGTCTACCGTCCGTCCGCCGCCAGGGCTATGACTGGTGAGCAGCGGCAACGAGGGGCCGATGGACGACTGGACCAAGGGCTATATCGCCGACGTCGACTACAGCCAGGGTTACTACCGCGAGCTGACTCCGCCCTTCCTCGCCTTCGCGCTGCTGTCCCAGGGGATCCGGCCGCCGAAGACCACCGGCAAGCTCCGCTACTGCGAACTCGGGGCCGGCCACGGCTTCACCTGCAACGTCGTGGCATCGACCCATCCCGAGGCCGAGGTCTGGGCCACCGACTTCAACCCGGCCTTCGCCGCGACCGCGCGCCGGCTGGCGGACGCCGCCGACATCCCGAACATCAACGTGCTCGACGCTTCGTTCGAGGAGTTCGCCGCGCTCGACCTGCCGCCGTTCGACGTGATCGTGCTGCACGGCATCTATTCCTGGGTGATGGCTGAGCACCGGAAGGCGATCGTCGAGTTCATTCGCGACAAGCTCGCTTTCGGCGGCGTCGTCTATCTCAGCTACAACTGCCTTCCCGGTTGGGCGCCGATCCTGCCGCTCCGCCGACTCCTGAGCGAAATGGCCCAGCGCGCGACCGGCTCGACCGACGAGCGCATCGAGGCGGCGCTGGCCGAGGCCGAGAGCCTGGCCGAGCTCGGCGCAGGATATCTCGAAGCCAACTCCACGGCGCGCAAGCAGCTGACCGCGATCGGGCAGATGCCGCGCTACTACGTCGCCCACGAGTACTTCAACCGGATCTGGACGCCGCTCTATCACCTGGACGTCGCCCGCCAGATGCATCAGGCGAAACTGACCTTCACCGCCTCGGCGGAGCTTCAGCACCACATCGAGCGCCTCTGCCTCACGCCCGCGCATCAGCAGAAGCTCGCCGGCATCGACGACCTGCCGTTCCGCGAGACCGTCCGCGACGTCATCCTGAACCAGCAGTTCCGAAAGGACATCTTCGTGCGCGGGCCCGAGCGGGTCGCCGCATCCGAGCGCCGCGAGCTGCTGCTGGCGACCCGCTTCGCCTTGACCGTTCCGCGCGACCAGATCGAGACCTGGGCCGACTACCCGCTCGGCCGATATCCGCTCGACCAGGGGCCGGCCGGCGAGATCCTGGACGGGCTGGTCCAGGGCCCGCGCGTCCTGGCCGATCTGGTCTCGCCGAAGGATCCCGAGGACTTCGAGCGCAAGGTCGAAGCGCTCGTGGTCCTCGTCGGGACCGGACGGGTCGAGGTCGGGCTCCCGCCCGCCGGCGATGCCACGCGAGCCGAGAGGACGCGGCGGCTCAACGAGGTCATTCTCGAGCGGGCGCGCCACGGAGATCAGCTGCAGTCCCTGGTCTCGCCGGTGCTCGGTGGCGCCCTCAAGGTCGATCGCCTGCACCGCCTGTTCCTGCTGGGAGAGTCCCAGGGCCACACGGACTTCGCCTCGTTCGCCTATGCGATCCTCAAGGAAGAAGCGGAGGCCAAGCAGCGCCAGGGCCAGTCGGTTCGGGCTCCGAGCCCGCTCGGCATCCTGATGCTGGCGCAGAAGTTCGACGCCGAGATGCGCCCGCTGCTGACGCAGCACGGCATCCTCTAGCGCCTAAGCCAAGAGCCCAGGCGTCGCGCGGCTTCTTCCATCGTCTCGGTCGCGCCGGCAAAGGAGAATCGGAGCGTGCGCGATCCCCGCGACGGATCGAAATCCATGCCGGGCGTGATCGCGACGCCGGTGTCCGCCAGCAGGCGCTTGCAGAAATCGGCACTGTCGTTGGTGACGTGCCCGACATCGACATAGAGGTAGAACGCGCCGTCCGGCGGAGCGATGCGGTCGAGGCCGGCCTTCGGCAGGGCATCGAGCAGCACCGCGCGGTTGGCGGCATAGCGCTTCACGTTGGCCTCGAGCTCATCGCGGCAGCCGAAGACCTCGACCGCCGCCACCTGCGAGAGTGACGGCGGCGAGATGAAGAGGTTCTGCGCCAGGCACTCGACCGGACGGACCAGTTCCTCCGGCAGCACCATCCATCCGAGGCGCCAGCCGGTCATCGAGAAGTATTTCGAAAAGCTGTTGATGACGACGGCGCGGTCGGTGACCGCCAGCGCCGTCGTCGCCGCGTCGCCATAGGTGATGCCGTGGTAGATCTCGTCCGAGATGAAGCGGATGTCGCGCTTGGCGCAATGGTCGGCGAGCGCCTTGAGGTCGGCCGCCGACAGCATGGTGCCGGTCGGGTTCGCAGGGCTCGCGACGATCAGGCCATCGAGCTTTCCGGCCTTGTCGAGCAGTGCCGGCGTCGGCTGGAAGCGGGTCTGTGGGCCGACCTCGATCTCTACGACCTCGATGCCGAGCGCCGAGAGGATGTTGCGATAGGCGGGATAGCCCGGCGCGGTCACCGCGACGCGTGCGCCCTGGTCGAAGGCGGCGAGGAAGGAGAGGATAAAGGCGCCCGAGGATCCGGTGGTGACGACGATGCGTGCCGGGTCGACGTCGACGCCGTAGCGATCTCGATAGTGGCGGGCGATCGCCTGGCGGAGCGGCGGGATGCCGAGCGCATCGGTGTAGCCCAAGACCTCGCGGCCGAGCGCAGCCCTTGCGGCCTCGACCACGCGGGCCGGTGCGCCGGTCGACGGCTGGCCGACTTCGAGATGGAGCACGTCGGCGCCGGTCGCCGCGCGCTCGTTGGCGGCGCGCAGCACGTCCATGACGATGAAGGGCGGGATGCTCGCCCGGTGCGCGATCCGTCGGGTCATCGGCTAGCGGCGATTCGTGAGCGGACCGGAGCTTACTTGACCCGTGCCGCCACCGAACGCGAGGCCGGCGCCGCGGGGATCGACGGCGATGCGGCACGAGGCTCGCGCCCGAACCAGCTCATCCGGGCAGGAGAGGACATTCGCCAGGCCGAGCGGCGAGGCCTCGATCGTCCTGACGCCGCTGCGGCTCAAGGAATCGAGCGGCACTCCGGCCTCGACCAGGGCTGCGTCGGCGGCACCGTCGTAGGCGACCCGTGGCTGGGCGAGCAACGCCGAGATGTCCGGTCGCGGCGTCATTGCGGTCAGCGCCATCGGTGCAAGCGCCGACGCCGACGCACGTCCCGAGGCGGAGGCGGCGAAGTAGATGCCGCCGCTTCCGGTCGTGGCGCCGATCGCGGCGACCGCCCGCGGACTCTCGGCCGAGGGCGGCGGTGCCGCGAGGATGCCGGTGCCCGGAAGGACCTTACCGGTGCCCCAGGGCGCGTTGAGGCCGAGGGCGCAGGCGATCGCGAGGCCGTTCTTGTCGGCGACGTAGAGCGAGGTCGCGCCGGCGCGCACCGTGCCGACCGGGCCCAGGGTCTTGGCCGGCCGTTCGTGGTTTCCAGCGCGCACGCGGGCGGTCAGCGCAGAAAGCTCGGCCGACGCCGGCACGATCGCGGCCTCTCCCCGCGACAGCGTGTCCGCGAGCTGGGCTTCGGCGGCGGCTGCGGCCTCGACCCAGTAGCGGGGCGAGTCGCCGGCCGAGGGAGCTGCGTCGGCGCCAAGCGCAAGCAGTCGTCCGAACAGCGCCGCCGTCGCCGGCCGGTCACCGGCGAACAGGATCTGCTGCTGGTTGTTGAGGCGAATGGCCGGCGGAGTCGCCGTCCGCGGCCGATAGCCGCGCAGAGCCTCGAGCGTCAAGGCATCCTGGGCGGCAGCCGCGACCTGCTGGGAGAGGAGGCCGGCATAAAACTCGCCGCCGCCCTTCTGGCGGATCTGGCCGAGGATCGTGGCGAGATCGAGCTGAACCAGGGTCTCGCCCTCGCGGAGCAGGCTGCCGGCAGGTGCGAATATCCGGGCGCTCGCGGGGTCGCGCGCGAGTTCCCCCGGAGCTTCCGCGAGAGCCTGGGCGAGCGCGCGGCTGACGGGCGCGCCGAAGCGGGCGATGCCCTCGGCCGGCCCCAGGACCTGCGTCCAGGGCATGCGTCCGTGCCGGGCGTGCAGGGCCGCGAGGCCGCGCACCAGGGCAGGAACCGCGATCCGGCTCTCCGCCGTCGCGGATGCGGCGAAGTCGAACAAGGTTCCTGCCGCCGTCGGCCCGTTGAACGAGAGGCAGGCGCCGCCGCCGCCGAGACCGGCGGAGGAGGGAAGGGTGGCCGCGAGGGCGAATGCGACCGCAACGGCAGCGTCGGCGGCGCTGCCGCCGGCGATCAACACGTCGCGACCGACGATCGCCGCCCGGGGTTCGTCGGCGGCAATCGCGCCGAAAAAGCCGGTTTCGATCGGCTCGACCGTGCCGGGTTGATTACTCCCCCCGCAGGCAGCGAGAATGAGGGCCAACAGGACGCCGGCACATTTCCGCCATGATCGGCGGAAAGAATCGGCCGGTGATCGAGGATCAGACACTGTGACGGGCATGCTGAGGCGACGGACGTCCTGGCTCGCGCTGGTTGTGGCCGCCATTCTCGCGTTCTCGCTTCCGGCGGCAGCGCAGCGGATTTCGCTGATCCGGGACGCCGAGACGGAAAATACCATCCGCGAGTACGCGACGCCAATATTCCAGGCGGCCGGCCTGGCGGCAGGCGACGTCGAGATCTACATCGTGCGCGAAAGCGCGATCAATGCCTTCGTCGCCGGCGGGCAGAAGGTATTCATGAATACCGGCCTGATCTTCCGCTCCGAGTCGGCGAGCCAGATCATCGGCGTGCTCGCGCACGAGACCGGCCACATCACCGGCGGCCACCTGTCCAGGATCCAGGACGAGCTCAAGGGCGCCAGCGCCATCCAGATCCTCTCGATGGTCCTGGGCGCGGCCGCGGCGGTGGCGGGCAAGGGCGACGCCGGCATGGCCGTCATCGGCACCGGCGCCACCATCGCGCAGTCCAACGTGCTCAGCTTCAGCCGGGCGCAGGAATCCGCGGCCGACCAGGCCGGGCTCACCTTTCTCGACCGTTCGGGCTACAGCGCCAAGGGCATGCTCGAGTTCTTCGAGATCCTTTCCGGGCAGGAGCTGCTCTCGCAGAACCGGCAGTCTCCCTATGTCAGGACGCACCCGCTGACGCGCGAGCGCGTGGATACGGTCAGGGCATCCCTGCAGAACGCACGCTATGCCAACGCGCAGGTACCGCCCGAGTTCGAGCGCATGCACAAGCGCATCAAGGCGAAGCTCTTCGCCTTCATCGAGCAGCCGACGCGAACGTTCCAGATCTACAAGGAAACCGACAATTCGGAAGCGGCGCGCTATGCGCGCGCGGTCGCCTATTACCGGATTCCCGACCTGGCCAAGGCGCTGCCGCTGATCGACGGGCTGATCGCCGAGTTTCCCGATGATCCCTACTACCGGGAGATGAAGGGGCAGATGCTGTTCGAGAACGGCCGGATCCAGGAAGCGGTGGCATCGCACGGCGAAGCGGTCCGCCTGCTGCCGACCTCGGCGCTGATCCGGGTGGGATATGCCCAGGCTCAGCTTGAGCTCGACCAACCCGCTCTGACCCGGGACGCGATGTCCCACCTGCAGGCCGCCGTGCATGTCGACCGCGACATCGGGCTCGCTTGGCGTCTGCTCGCGATCGCGCATGGCCGCGAGGGGCGGGTCGGCGAGGCGGCCCTCGCCCTCGCCGAGCAGGCGATGGTCGACGGGCGGCGCATGGACGCGGCCCAGCAGGCGACCCGGGCGATGCGGCTCCTGAAGGAAGGCACGCCCGGCTGGCTGCGCGCCCAGGACCTCAAGATCGAGGCCGACAGCAAGAAGCCGAAACGCTAGGATCCACAGCCCGCCCGCGGTGTTTCACTCGAACGTGCGTGGACTTCGGCTCGCGGCCTTCCCATAGTTCCAAGCGATATTCGTGAAAGGTTGTTCATGCGTCGCCTCGTTGCCGCCGTTCTGCTCGCCCTGGCTCTTCAGCTTCCCGCCGCCGCGCAGCCATTTTCTCCCGATCAGAAGAAGGCGATCGAGGAGATCGTGCGCGCCTACATCCTGAAGAATCCGGAGATCATCCGGGAAGCGGTCGAGGCACTGCAGGCGAAGGAGCAGCAGTCGGCCGAGGAACGCCGTGTCGAGGCGCTGGCGAGGCTGAAGGACGAGCTCGCGTTCGATCCGGGCTCGCCGGTTCTGGGCAATCCGACCGGTGACGTGACCGTGGTCGAGTTCTTCGACTATCGCTGCCCCTACTGCAAGCGGACAGCACCCGTGATCGACCAGCTGGTCAAGGAAGATGGCCGCATCCGGCGTGTGATGAAGGAGTTTCCGATCCTGGGCCCCGAGTCGCTTTTCGCCTCAAGGGTCGCGCTCGCCGCCAAGGCGCAGGACAAGTACGAGCCGATGCACCGTCTGCTGATCGCCGCCAAGGGCGCGCTCGATCAGGAGACGGTGATGAAGCTGGCGAAGGAAGCCGGGCTCGACATGGCGCAGCTCAAGCGCGACCTCAATTCGGCAGCGATCGACGAGGCGCTCAAGAAGAACCGCGACCTCGCCGGCCAGCTCGAGATCACCGGAACGCCGGCCTTCATCATCGGCAAGGAATTCGTGCCGGGCGCGGCCGAGCTCGACACCTTCAAGACGATCGTCGCCCGCGCCCGCAAGGGCTGACGGCTCTCAGGGCTGACGGCTCTCAGGGCTCGGCGTCGGGCTGCTTCGAGGGCTGGGCTGCGTCGAAGGCCGGCAGCGCCATGCAGGCATCGAAGATCCGCGAGATCGTCGGATAAGGCGCCAGATCCAGGTTGTGGCGCTTGGAATTGAAGACCTGCGGCACCAGGCAGATGTCGGCGAGTCCCGGCGTGTCGCCGTGGCAGAATCGCCCCGTCGCCTTGTCCTTCGCCAGCATCGCCTCGAGCCCACTGAAGCCGGTCGCGATCCAGTGGTTGAACCAGCGGGCGACCGCGGCCTCGTCGGCCTTGAGCTCCTTCGCGAGGTACTGAAGGACGCGAAGGTTGTCGACCGGGTGGATGTCGCAGGCGACGATCTGCGCTAGCGCCCGGACCCGCGCGCGTTCATGCGGCGTCTTCGGCAGCAGCGGCGGAGAGGGCCTGGTCTCCTCCAGGTACTCGACGATCGCCAGCGACTGGGTCAGCGCATGCGGCCCGTCCTCGAGCGTCGGCACCAGCGCCTGCGGGTTGAGGCCGAGATAGGCGGCGCTCTTCTGATCCCCCTTCCTCAGATGCACGAAGGCGTTGTCGTAGGCGAGTCCCTTCAGGTTGAGCGCGATGCGGACGCGGAACGCGGCCGAGGAACGGAAGTAGCCATGGAGCTTCATCGCGCCGGATCCCCCTTCAAGGTGCGGATGCAGTTTACGACGCTGGCCCGGCGCGGACGACGGTCTGCTCGATCGCCCCGAACACGGAGCGCCCGGAGGAGTCCGGCATCTCCAGCCGGATGGTATCGCCGAAGCGCATGAACGGCGTCTTCGGCTTGCCCTCCTCGATGGTTTCGATCATCCGCACCTCGGCGATGCAGGACCAGCCGCGGGATCGGTCGCGGTTGGAGACGGTGCCGGAGCCGATGATGGTGCCGGCGGACAGCGGCCGGGTCCTGGCGGCATGTGCGATCAGCGCCGGGAAGTCGAACTGCATGTCGGCGCCGGCATCGGTGTTGCCCACCTGCTTCCCGTTCAGGGTCGAGATCAGCGGCAGATGCAGCTTGCCGCCATCCCAGGCCTCGCCGAGCGAGGTTGGATCCACCGCCACTGGACCGAACGCCGTCGGCGGCTTGCCGTGGAAGAAGCCGAAGCCCTTGGCCAGCTCGTTCGGGATCAGGTTCCTGAGGCTGACGTCGTTGACGAGCATCACGAGCTTGATATGCGCACGCGCGCGGTCGGCTGAAATGCCCATCGGCACGTCGTCGACCACCACAGCGACCTCGCCCTCGAAGTCGATGCCCCAGTCCTCGCTCGCCGCAGGGATCGGGTCGGTCGGGCCCAAGAAGCGGTCGGAGCCGCCCTGGTACATCAGCGGATCGTGCAGGAAGGACGGCGGCATCTCGGCGCCGCGCGCCTTCCGGACCAGCTCGACGTGGTTGAGATAGGACGAGCCGTCCGCCCACTGATAGGCGCGCGGGAAAGGCGAGGCGAGGGTTCTCACGTCGAGCGCGAAGGCATCGGGCACCTTGCCATCGTCGAGCAGTCGGGCGACGGAGCGCAGCTCCGGCGCCAGCGTCTCCCAGTCCTCGATCGCCGCCTGCATCGTCGCCGCGATCTTCGGCACCCGAACCGCCCGCGAGAGGTCGCTGGAGACGACCACGAGCGTGCCGTCGCGGCCGCCCTCCTTCAAGGATCCGAGCTTCATGGGCTACTCCGCCGCTTCCGGCTTCTTCCGCCACGAGTCCACATAGCCCGGCCACTCGATGCCTTCCGGCAGCGTGCCGATGTCGAACGCGTCGCGGGCGTCCACCATTACCGCGACTTCGTCCAGCATGTGGCCGCCCGGCGCCTTCGCCGCCATCGCGAACGCCTTCGGGTGCGGCCCGTGCGGGAAGCCGCAAGGATGCAGCGTCACCATGCCGGGGTGGATGTTGTCTCGGCTCATGAACTTGCCGCGGTGGTAGAAGATCATCTCGTCGAAGTCGTCGTTGTTGTGGAAGAACGGCAGCTTGAGCGCGCCCGGGTCGCTCTCCGCCGGCCGCGGCGTGAAGGTGCAGACGACGAAACGCGATGAGAGGAACGTCGCGTGCACCGAGGGCGGCAGGTGGTAGCGATGGCTCATCACCGGCCTGATGTCGCGCCAGTTGAGCCTGACCGGCATCAGGGTCCCCTGCCAGCCGGCGGCATCCAGCGGGTTGTATGGATAGGTGATGGTCGAGAAGAGCCCGCGCCGCTTGACCGTCACCCGCCAGGGATCCTCGGTCTGCTGTGCCCGGAAGGCCTCGTCCATCGCCGGGACATCGAGCACGCCGGGATCGAACACGGCTTGCGCGCCCAAGGGGCCGCGATCGGGCAACTGGTAGCTGTCGTTGGTCGCCTCGATCAGCAGCGCGGTCATCGCCGCTTTCGGCGTGATCCGCCACTGCGTGCCTCGCGGCAGCACGACATAGTCGCCCTCGCCGATCGCGAGATGGCCGTAGTCGCAGAAAAGGTCGCCGTCGCCTTCGTGCACGAAGATCAGCTCGTCGCCGTCGCTGTTGCGAACCAGGTGATCCATCGCGCCGGCCGGCCGCCAGTGGCGGATGCGGACATGGGCGTTGTGCAGCACGTCGATCGCGTCCCAGGGCGAGGACTGCACCGCGTTGAGCTTGGCGAGGTCGAAGGCGCGTGGCTTCAGCGGCCCGTCCCACTCGACCCAGCCGGTCGGCGGGTGGCGGTGATACATCTGCGTCGCCGGCCCGAAGAAGCCTTCCTTGCCGATCTCGCGCTCGTAGGTGCCCGGGGGCAGGTCGGCATGGGCCTGGCGCGAGGCCGTGCCCTCGCGGCGGGGAACCGAGATCCAGGTCTTCATTGGGTCAGCACTCCGCGATTGATCTGGTCCTGCTCCATCGACTCGAAGAGGGCGCGGAAGTTGCCCTCGCCGAAGCCTTCGTCGCCCTTCCGCTGGATCAGCTCGAAGAAGATCGGCCCGATCACCGTCTTGGTGAAGATCTGCAGCAGGATGCCGCCGTCCTTGGTCGGCGCGCCGTCGATCAGGATCTTCTCGCGCTTGAGGCGGGCCACGTCCTCGCCATGGCCGGGGAGCCGCTTGTCCAGCATTTCGTAGTAGGCGTCCGGCACGTCGGAGAGGAACTCGACGCCGCGCTTCTTCAGGCCCTCGACCGCGTCGTAGATGCTCTCGCAACTGAGCGCGATGTGCTGGATACCCTCGCCGTTGTAGGCCTGCAGGTACTCCTCGATCTGCGATTTGTCGTCGGACGACTCGTTGATCGGGATCCGGATCTTGCCGCAAGGGCTGGTCATCGCCTTGCTCTTGAGGCCGGTCAGCTTGCCCTCGATGTCGAAGTAGCGGATCTCGCGGAAATTGAAGAGCCGCTCGTAGAAGTCGGCCCACTCGGCCATG
>JAEULB010000009.1 GCA_016792585.1 Rhodospirillaceae bacterium | reverse complement strand
TCGACTACGTCTATCCGGAGCTACGGCAGGAGACCCGCACCGTCAGAGTTCGGTTGCGTCTGTCCAATCCGGACCGGGCGCTCAAGCCGAACATGTTCGTTTCCGTGCGGTTTGACGTGCCGCCGAGCGAGAACCTCCTTTCGATTCCAACAAGCGCACTGATCCGGACCGGTGCCGGCGACCGTGTTGTGCGCGCACTCGGAGATGGCCGCTTCAAGCCGGTCCCGGTGAAAGCCGGCATCTCGGTCGGCGATAAGGCCGTGATCGTCGAGGGCCTGAACGAGGGCGACCGCATCGTCTCGTCGGCGCAGTTCCTCCTGGACAGCGAAAGCACGCTCGCCGGTGGGCTCCAGCGAATGAGCGCCGCCGCCGCTTCCGGGGCTAGCGGGGCGTCGAGCGAAGCGATCTGGACCGAGGCAACCGTCAACGCCGCGCCAGAGGATGGTCAGGTCAATCTGAGTCACCCGCCGATCCCCGCCATCGGCTGGCCGGCCATGACCATGGACTTTCCGATCGATCCCAGTGTTGCGGTGAGCTCCCTGGTCCCCGGGCGGCGTCTTAAGATCGCTTTGGGACGCAATGCCGACGGGACTTATCGCGTCCTCGCCGTCGATGGGGCCGCGCGATGATCGCCCGCCTTATTCACTGGTCGATCGGAAACCGCGTGATCGTGCTCGCCCTTGCGCTGGTTCTGGCGGGGTGGGGTGCCTGGTCGGTCCGCAACACGCCGGTCGACGCCATACCCGACCTGTCGGATGTCCAGGTGATCGTGAAGACCACCTGGCCCGGGCAGGCTCCCCGGGTGATCGAGGACCAGGTCACGTACCCGCTGTCGACGGCCATGCTGGCGGTACCGGGAGCGACCACGGTTCGCGGCTACTCGATGTTCGGCGACAGCTACGTCTATGTCCTGTTCGAGGAAGGGACCGACCTGTACTGGGCGCGAAGCCGCGTCCTCGAGTATCTGAGCCAGGTCGCGCCACGCCTTCCGCCGGGTGCGATCCCAGCGCTCGGCCCGGACGCAACCGGCGTCGGCTGGATCTATCAATACGCCCTGATCGACCGCACCGGCCGCCACGACCTCTCCGAGCTGCGCGCGCTCCAGGACTGGTTCCTCAAGTTCGAGCTCCAGGCCATCGCCGGCGTCGCAGAGGTAGCGGCCATCGGGGGGATGGTGCGCCAGTACCAGGTCGTCGCCGATCCCATCGCGCTCCGCGCCTACGGCCTGACGCTCGAGACCGTTCGCGCCGCGATCCAGCGCGCGAACCAGGAGTCCGGGGGCTCCGTCCTCGAGATGGCGGAGGCCGAGTACATGGTGCGGGCGAGCGGCTACATCCGGGGCGCGGACGACCTGCGGACCGTGCCTCTCAAGCTTGGGCAGGCCGGGATCCCCGTGCTGCTCAAGGACGTGGCCGAAATCCGTCTCGGACCGGAGCTGCGGCGTGGCGTCAGCGAGCTCGACGGCGAGGGTGAGGCCGTCGGCGCGGTCATCGTCATGCGCTCAGGCGCGAATGCCCGGGCAACGATCCGCGCCGTCGAAAGCAAACTGGGCGAGCTTCGCAAGAGCCTCCCCGAAGGGGTCGAGGTCGTCACGACCTATGACCGGTCGAAGCTGATCGACCGGGCGGTGTCGAACCTCTGGGTGAAGCTCGGGGAGGAGTTCCTCGTCGTCGTGCTGGTCTGCGTGGCATTCCTGCTGCACCTCCGCTCGTCGCTTGTCGTCGTTCTCACCCTGCCGCTCGGAATCCTTGCGGCATTCGGGGTAATGCGCCTTCAAGGCATCAACGCCAACATCATGTCGCTCGGCGGCATCGCCATCGCGATCGGCGCCATGGTCGATGCGGCCATCGTCATGATCGAGAGCCTGCATCGCCGTGCCGAAAGCGAGCCGCTGACGAATGCGAACCGGTGGCGCATCGTCGCCGAGACCGCCGCCGAAGTGGGCCCGGCGCTCTTCTTCTCGCTGGTGATCATCACGCTTTCGTTTCTGCCGGTGTTCGCCCTGGAGGCGCAGGAAGGGCGGCTGTTCAAGCCGCTCGCATTCACCAAGACCTACGCGATGGCAGCCGCCAGCATACTTTCGGTCACGTTGGTGCCGGTCTTGATGGGCTTCTTCGTGCGCGGCCGCATCGTTCCTGAGATGCGGAACCCGCTGAACCAAGCGCTCGACGCTCTGTATCGTCCCCTGCTCCGCGGCGCTCTTTCCGCTCCGTGGCTAACGATCATGGCCGCGGTCCTGATTGCCGCCAGCGCCGCCTGGCCGCTTGCCCGCATCGGCTCCGAGTTCATGCCGGACCTGGACGAAGGCGACCTGTTGTACATGCCGAGCCTGTTGCCCGACGTGTCGATCGGAACCGCCAGGGACGCGCTCCAGTTGACCGACCGCTTGATCAAGACGGTGCCCGAAGTCGCCTCCGTGCACGGCAAGCTCGGCCGCGCCGAGACCGCGACCGATCCCGCGCCGATCTCGATGATCGAGACCGTGATAAGGCTGAAACCCAGATCCGAGTGGCGTCCCGGACTGACCCTGGAGTCGCTCAAGGCCGAGCTCGATCGGATCGTTCGGGTACCGGGCATGCCCAACACCTGGACCATGCCGATCAAGAACCGGATCGACATGCTGGCGACGGGCATCAAGACACCGGTCGGCGTCAAGGTATCCGGACCGGACCTGTCCCAGGTCGACCGGATCGCCTCCTCGGTGGAGCAGGCACTGAAGGGGGTGCCAGGCACGGCGTCGGCCTATGCCGAGCGTCCTGTCGGCGGCCGATATGTCGAGATCTCGATCGACCGGAAGGCGGCGGCCCGTTACGGGCTCAACATCGCCGACGTGCAGCAGATCGTGAGGACAGCGGTCGGCGGCGAAGAGGTCACGCGGACCATCGAAGGGGTCCAGAGGTTCCCCGTGAACCTGCGCTATCCGCAGCAGTGGCGCGACACGCCCGAGGCGTTGGCGGCCCTTCCTTTCGTAACGCCGGGAGGCACCCACGTCGTTCTGGGCGACGTGGCTGCCGTCACCATTCAGGACGGACCCAGCATGATCCGGACCGAGGATGCCCGTCCCAATGGCTGGGTGTTCGTCGATATAGCGGGGCGTGACTTAGGAAGCTATGTCGCGGATGCCAAAGCGGCCGTCGCGACTACCGTGAAACTGCCGCCGGGCTACGCCGTCGCGTGGTCCGGCCAGTTCGAATACCTGGAACGCGTCCGCGACCGCCTCGAGGTGGTGGCTCCCCTCACCGTGGTCCTGATCGCCCTGATGCTCTGGCTTGCCTTCGGCCGAGCGGCGGAGGTACTGATCGTTCTCGCCTCGCTCCCGGTGGCGCTGGCGGGCGGCGTGTGGCTGCTGTGGTGGCTGGGTTTCAACCTGTCGATCGCCACGGCCGTCGGCTTCATTGCGCTGGCCGGGGTCGCCGTCGAGACCGCGATCGTGATGCTCCTCTACCTGAACCTGGCGCTGGAACGCCGACGCTCCGTGGCGCTCTCCGGGCGGCGCCCGCTTACGAAACACGATCTCGAGGAAGTGATCGTCGAGGGTGCATTGCTGCGCCTCCGCCCCAAGGCAATGACCGTTGCCACCATCGTTGCCGGTCTCCTGCCGATCATGGCGGGAACCGGAACGGGCTCGGAGGTCATGCGCCGCATCGCCGCGCCAATGATCGGGGGCATGGCGACCGCGACGGCGCTCACTCTGCTGGTGATTCCGGCAATCTACCTCCTCTGGCAGCGTTATCGGTTGCGGAGACCGCACGCTGCATCCGCGAGCTCCGGCTCGCTCGGCTCCGTAGCACATCCATATCGAGGAGAATGACGATGAAAAAGTTGTCCATGATACTCCTGGCCGTTGCGACCGTCTTGACCGGCCCGGTCCTGGCGCAGATGCAGATGAGGACGGACGCCCCGCCGAAGACGGTGGCTGGGACCGGCACGATAAAGAAGGTCGACGCCGCGAAGCGTGTTGTGAATCTGAGTCACGGCCCGATACCTGCAATCAATTGGCCGGCGATGACCATGGACTTCGCCGTCGCGCCGGAAGTGAACATGGCGACCCTGAAGCCGGGCCAGGCTGTGGAGTTCACCCTGGCTCAGGGCCAGGGCAAGGACTACGTGATCACAAGCGTGAAGCCGAAGCCGTAGAGCGTTTGATGACCTCATGCCGAGACCGGGGATGCAGAAGCTCCGGCTACGGCGAAGCGCCGGGCTCGCGATCGCCGTCAAGGCGCCTCGGACTCTGTTGGCTCGCTCTCCCCGTACTCCGTGGGCGGCAGCTCTATCTGTACATTTTCCAGATTGACCTCGGGCGGCGGTGCCGTCGTCACGAGCCCAGGCAATAAAATCAGAACGGCAACCATTGCGATCTGAATCATCAGGAACGGTATGGCGCCCAGGTAGATCTGAGCTGTCGTGATGGCGCGCGGGGCGACGCTGCGGAGATTGTAGAGCGCGATGCCGAAAGGCGGGTGCATGAACGAGGTCTGGAGATTGACCGCGAGGAGCACGGTGAGCCAGACCATGTCAATACCCGCGGCTCGGGCGATCGGCGCAACGAGCGGCAGCACGATGAAGGCGATCTCGAAGAAGTCGAGGAAGAATGCCAGAAAGAAGATGGCGAGGTTGACGAATACCAGGAATCCCAGCGGCCCGGCCGGAACATGCCGAAACATGGCCTCGATCCAGAGGTGGCCGTCCAGGCCACGGAAAACGAGCGTAAAGAACGAAGCGCCGAGCAGGAGAAAAATGACGACGGAACAGAGCACGCCAGCGCTGTCCAGCGCCTCACGGAGATTGCGGCCGTTGAGTCGCCGCCTCGCGAGCCCGAGCATCAAAGCCGCCGTGACGCCGATAGCTCCGCCCTCGGACGGTGTCGCGATGCCTGTAAAGATAGCGACCAGGATTGCCATCACGACGGCAATAGGTGCAAGAGCGGCCAACGCGGCCCTGCCCGGGCCGACCGACTGGAAGCGGCCGAATGCGGCGGCTGGCGGTGCCAGGCCGGGGTTGCGCCACGTTGCGAGCGCGACATATGCCGCATATGACAGGACGAGCAGAGCGCTCGGCAGCAGGACGCCACGATAGATCTCGAGCAGCGACACTTCGAGCTGCTCGGCAAGAACGATGAGCACGATGCTCGGGGGCAGGATCTGGGCCAGGGTGCCGGAGGCGGCGACGACCCCCGTCGCCAGGCGATGGTCGTAACCGGCACGCATCATCGCCGGCAGCGAGATCAAGCCGATCGCGACGACCGACGCGGAAACGAAACCGGTGATCGCGGACAGAAGGGCTCCGACGATGAGGGTGGTATAGGCGAGCCCACCTGGTAAGCGTCCGAAAAGGCCATTCAGGGCCAGAAGCAAGTCCTCGGCGAGACCCGTGCGCTCAAGGATCATGCCCATGAACACCAGCAGGGGAATTGCCAGGAGATTGTCGTTGTAGAAAGTGCCCAGGAGCCGCAGCGGCATGGCCAAGAGAAAGGTCGCATTGAAATGACCAGTGACGATGCCCAGAACGCCGAACAGCCCCCCGACCGCAGCAAGCGAGAACGCCACCGGAAAGCCGGCCAGAAGCACGACGACCAGGCAGGCCATCATCGCCGGTGCCATCAGGTCAGCCATCCCGCGATGGTCCGGCGGCCAGGTGACGGCGCGGAACGGGGCGCGGCGCGACGCCTTGCAGGCTGGCAACGCAGCGTATGGCCTCGGCTAGGGCCTGGAGTCCCAGCAGCATGAAACCAGCCGGAACGAAACTCTTGATGATCCAGGCAGGAAGCGCGCTGACGCTCTCGCGCGTGGCCCGGGTCTCCCCGGAAAGGAGGGACCGTGCGAAATCCGGCGCGCTGACCCAGATCATGATCGCGCATACCGGCAGTACGACGAAGACGATGCCAACGAGGTCCAGCCAGGCCATGCCGCGCTCGCCCAGCCGAGCCGCAAACAGATCGATGCGCACATGCTCGTCGCGCTGAAAGGCATATGCCGCCATGAGCAGCACGACGGCGGCGAAGAAGTGCCACTGCAGATCGAACGCGGTCGGCAATGCAATGGCGAACAGCTTGCGGCTTAGAGCATTCCCGGTGATCAGGAGCGCGTTGGCCAAAAGCCCCCACCGGACGACGAGGGCGAAACCTTCGACGATCGAATCCAGGTGGCCTGCGAGGCGGAGCAATCCCTTCATCGGCTAGCTGCCGAAACGCACTCGGAGCGAGCGCTTCCACTCTGGGTCTGCTCGCGTCATCGATCAGTCGGGTACATCAGGACAACGCCCCCCGTTCGTCGCCGTGCGGCCCGCAACCCAAACGTCGAGCCGACTACGAACTCCTAGGTGTGGCCGTCGGTCGGGCACGCAAGCCGCTCAGCATGAGAGCTGCCGCGCCGACCGTTATCGTAATATCGGCCGTGTTGAAGGCCGGCCAATGCCAGCCGGCTGCATGCAGGTCGAGGAAGTCGACGACCGCTCCGAGACGCATGCGGTCCAGCATGTTGCCGAGCGCGCCGCCGATGATCGAGCCGATGCCGATGGCCTCCAGGGTCCCCGGTGACCGAATTAGAAAAGTCAGCATCAGCGCGACGATGGCGGAGCTGATTAAGACCAAAATCCACGGCGAATTTGCAAACACGCCGCCGAACATCCCGAAGCTCACGCCGCGGTTGAAGCCCAGCGTCAGATTGAAGAACGGTAGGACGGTTATGATCCGCGGTGGGTCCATGACGAGGGAAACAATGACCCACTTGGTCGCTTGGTCCAAAGCGAGCGCACCGATAGCCATCACCGCGGCCAGAAGCCACACGGAATGGGTAGGCAGCCGAGCGACCGAGGCCGGGAGCGGACCGGTCATGAGCCCTTCCGGTTCAAAAGGCGCAAGCCATTGAGCACGACAAGAAGGGAGGCGCCGACGTCAGCCACGATGGCGCCCCACAACGAGGCCGCGCCGGCAAATGTCAGGACCGTGAAAACGGCTTTGACCCCGATCGAGAAGCCGATGTTCTGCCGGATGATGGCCAGCGCCGCACGCGAGTGGAGCACGAGCCATGGCACCCTCGAGAGATCGTCCGTCATGAGCGCGATGTCGGCGGTCTCGATCGCCGCATCGCTTCCAATGGCGCCCATGGCGATGCCGACGCTTGCTCGCGCCATGGCGGGAGCGTCATTGACGCCGTCGCCGATCATCGCGACCTGGCCGTACTGTCGAACCAGGTCCTCGACCGCTTCGACCTTGTCGCCCGGCAGGAGCTCGGCCCGGACCTCGTCGATCCCGGTTTGCGCGGCGATCGCTTCGGCCGTGGCGCGGTTGTCGCCGGTCAGCATCACCACCTTGGCGATGCCGGCAGCGTGCAGCTGCGAGACGATCGCGGCAGCCTGCGGACGCAAGGTATCGGCCAGCGCGATAAGCCCGAGGATCCGTCGTTCATCGCCGACGGCGACCAGGGTGCGACCGGCTCCGGCCAGCGCATCCGCTTGCTCAGCGATGGAGGCATCGGCAACGCCGCGCTCATCGAGATAGCGGCGCGATCCGAGCCACACGGTCCGGCCGGTGAGCTGGCCGATCACCCCCTTGCCGGGCACTGCCTGGACACCGGTCGCGGCCGACGGTCGGATGCCGGCCGCGCTGGCGTGCTCGACGATGGCGCGAGCGAGCGGGTGCTCGCTGCGCGCCTCGAGCGCTGCCGCGACCGTGAGCAGCTCCAATTCGGTGGTGCCTGCGTTCGGAACCACCCGGACCACCCGCGGCCGGCCTTCGGTCAACGTACCCGTCTTGTCCATGGCGATGGCGTGGAGCCCGGCTGGGCTTTCCAGGTGAGCACCACCTTTGACGAGAATGCCTGCCTTCGCGGCGCCGGCGAGGCCGGCGACGATGCTCACCGGCGTCGAAATAACGAGTGCGCAAGGGCATGCGATGACCAAGAGGACAAGAGCGCGGTAGAACCAGAGATCCCAGGCGCCGTCTAAGATCGGCGGGATGGCGAGCACCAGCAGCGCAAGCCCCAGCACTGCGGGGGTGTAGATCCGGGCGAAGCGCTCGACCCACTGCTCTGTCGGGGCGCGCCGGCTTTGCGCCGATCCGACCATCCGAATGATCTGGGCCAGCGTGGTATCTTGAGCGGATTTGACCGTCTCGATCTCGAGCGCCCCTTCGCCATTGATCGTGCCGGCGAAGACATCGGCCCCCGGTTCAACCGTGACCGGCATGCTTTCGCCTGTGATCGGCGCCTGGTTAACGGTGCTCGCGCCGGCCACGACGCGTCCGTCGAGCGCGATCTTGTCGCCGGGACGCACGATGATGTGGGTACCGACCACGATCTCAGTGGCCGGGCGGTCGATCTCGCGGCCGTCGGGCATCTTGACCCGAGCCGTCGGCGGGGCGAGCTCCATCAGGGCTGCTACAGCGCGCCGCGCTCGATCGAGGCTCCAGGATTCCAGAGCCAATGCGAGGGCGAAGAAGAACGATACGATGGCCGCTTCGAACCATTCGCCGATGGCGATCGCCCCTGCAACCGCGATCACCATCAGGAGGTTCATGTCCGGCCGCAGGCGGCGGGCAGCCAGCCATGCTTTCGGGGCTACGTAGCGGACCGCGCACAGTATCGCCAGGCTGTAAGCGATCAGCGACGCCGCCGGCGTGAGCGCCGCGGCACCGGAAGCGTCCGCACCGAATGCCGCGGCAACGCTGCCGCTCTGCGCCACGTGCATTCCAAAACCAAGCGCCGTAAGCAGGCCGCTCGCGGCCGTGAGCGTCGACTGCAGTTTTCGCCGCTTCTGCTCGGCTACACCGGCCGCCGTTGCGCCCGCTTGCCACAGTTCCGCGGACATGCCGGCGCGGGCCACGGCCGCAATGATCGCGTCGACCGGCACGACGGTCAAATCCCCGGCCAAGGACATCCGGCCGTTGATCAGATCGAACGCGAGCTTGCCTTCGCCACCCACGACCGGGCCGACCTCTCGCTTGAGAGCAGCTATCTCCTCGGCGCAATCCATACCGTGGACTCGGAAGATGACATGCTGGGCGTCCTGCGCAGGCAACGGCGCGATCGGCGCTCCCGCGCCGCACAGATCCTCCGTGCAAGCGGGAATGGCGGGAGCCTCGCCCCGAGCGACAGCGGCTCCAACGAGACTCATGCCCGTGCTCGCAATTGCGGCGGCGATGTCAGTGCCCGGGATCCTGACATCACCGGCCACGTTCATGGTGCCGGCCTTGGTATCGAAGCTGAGCCGATCGGCCCCACCGACGAGTGGGCCTACAGCCTCGCGCAGGAGCCGAACCTCGTTCTGGCAGTCGAGCCCCTGAATATGAAAGCTTCGGACGATGTCTGCCCCGGCTGGCTCGGGCGAAGGCGGAGCGGCCTCGGTCGCGCCCGAACCGGCGCTCGCCTGCGTAGGGCGGCGGATCGCCGACATTCCGGTCCGCGCGACCGCGTTTAAGATTACGGAATCCTTCACCGACGCGTCCGCGGCAACTGACATCAGCCCCTGCTTCGTATCGAAGCCGAGCTGAGCCTCACTCACCATCCCGTCTAGCGCCTGCTTGAGCTGGCGGACCTCGTTCTGGCAATAGAGCCCGCTTACCTCGAACCAACGAGTCTCCGGTGCGGCTTCTTCCAGAATGGCGCGCATACCAGTCCGCGCAACCGCTACTTGGACATCCTCAGGCGTAACCGACGCGTTGCCGGTGACCACCATCAGACCTCCCGCGGTGTCGAAGGAAAGGTTTTGCGGACCGCCGACAAGAAGCTGCAGTTCGCGCGTGAGGACTGCGACTTCATTCTGGCAGTCCAGGCCCGCAATGCGGAAACGAAGAGGATTTTCGCTCATTTTGACATGTTCCACTGGATCATGTTCTTCGGGGTTGGCCAGCGGCGGACTGAGGTTCAAACGAAGGTCATCGGCCGGTCTTGGTCAGCCGAGGCGCACGCCGGACGCGTGCCTTGTTGCGCCTGCCGTTCGGCGGGTCGCCAAGCTCTTGAGCATTCGGGAGTAGATACTTGGTGCAGGCCAGCACCCTCTGCGCCGCATCGGCAAGCAGCCCATCGGCGTGCTGGAAAATCGTCTCGATGCGGACATCGCTCAGCCGATAGTGCACGAACCTCCCGTCTGGCTCGGCGACGACCAACCCGCATTCGCTGAGACAGCGGAGATGCGCTGAAGCGTTGGATTGAGTGAGCCCGGTCGCGTGGACGATCTGTCCGACCGCAAGTGGTCCTCGGCGCAAAGAGTCCAGAATGGCGAGGCGCGAAGGGTCACCAAGCCCGCGGAAAAGCTTGGCTCGAAAGAAAAGACGGTCCTTGGCGCTGCTCATGGTGGAACCGTAAGCCTCGCAGCGCGATATATCAATAGGTGGTCATATGATTTTATCCGCCGAGCCGGGTAGCCGACGCAGGAGCCTCTGGTGGTGTCCGCCAAGACAAATGACGATTTAGATTTGGACGCTCGCATACCGGAGGAGCGGCGAACGCTTCTAAAGGTATTCGGCGTCAACCTCCTGCAGGTCGTGATGGCAGGCGGCGTCGGCCTTGCGGCGGACTCGACCGGGCTCCTCGGCGCCGCTCTGGACAATCTCGGCGACGCCCTGGTCTATCTCGTCAGCCTCTACGCGGTCGGCAGAACCGTCGCTGCCAAGTCGCTCGCGGCCTATCTCTCCGGCGGCCTCCTGTGCGTCACAGGACTGGCGCTGGCGGCGGAAGTCGTCCGCCGCGCAGTCGCGGACGCCGAGCCGCTCGGCGGGCCCATTATCATGGTGGCCTGCGTCAACGTTGCCTTGAACTTCCTGTGCCTGCGGCTCCTTCGAGCGCACCGCGACCACGGCATCCACTTGAAGGCGTCGTGGATATTCACGAGCAACGACAT
>JAEULB010000224.1 GCA_016792585.1 Rhodospirillaceae bacterium | reverse complement strand
AACCTTCACATCGACCAGGCTCGCCGGCGGACCTCAATGCCCCCTGAGGTTCCGCTGGAGGCGAGCGGCCCGCTCGCCGAGCCGGCCCGGCAATCTGACCGGATCGCGCTCGGCGAGCTGGCCGCAGCACTCGACCGTCTTCCCGAGGACCAGCGCCAGGTGCTGCTGCTCGTTGGCCTGGAAGGCATGTCCTACAAGGACACCGCGGACGTGCTGGGCGTGCCGATCGGCACGGTGATGTCGCGCCTCGCGCGCGGCCGAGACCGGCTGCGCCAGGCGATGGCCGGCGAGTCCGTCCCTCCGCTCCGGAGGATCAAGTGACGACGCCACAGCGCCCGACCGAGGCGGAACTCAACGCCTATCTCGACGGCGAGCTGGGGCCCGAGGCCGCAGCGGCGGTCGAGCGTCACCTCGCGCTCGAAGGCGAGGACGCGCGCCGGATCGCCGACTACCGGGCGATCGGCGAGGCGCTGCATTCGCTCTACGACCCGGTGATGGCCGAGCCGGTGCCGGCGAGGCTCACCCAGGCGACGGAACGCAAGCGCTCGGCCGCGCTCGACTGGACGATGCGGATTGCCGCGGCCCTGGTGCTGCTCGCCGTAGGCGGCGCCGGCGGCTGGATGCTGAGCCGGACGATCGCGGGCGGCGAGATGGCGCAGGTCGCCTTCACCCGGAATGCGATCGACGCGCACCGTCTCTACTCGGTCGAGGTCCGCCATCCGGTCGAGGTCGTGGCGGAGGACGAGGCGCATATGTCGAGCTGGCTCTCGCGGCGCCTCGGCAAGGACCTGAAGCCGCCGGCGCTCGGCGGGGCCGGCTTCAGGCTGGTCGGCGGCCGCCTGCTTCCGGCCGACGGCAAGCCGGCCGCCCAGTTCATGTACGAGAACACCGGCGGTCAGCGGCTGACGCTGTTCTTCGCGGTCGCGACCGGCGGCGGCGACTCCTCGTACCGCTACGTCCAGGACGGCAGCACGCTGTCGCTGTTTTGGTACATCGACGGCTTCGCCTGTGCGCTCACCGGAGAGTTCGAGCAGAAGGACCTGATGGCCTTCGCCCGAGAGATCTATCGCGCCCGCCCCAGCAGCGGCGGCAGCACAGGCGCCAGCCCGTACGATTCCTGGTAGGCCGGGCTAGGCACGTTCCGCGCCGCAACCGCGCCTCTTCCCCTCAAGGCCGGCGCTTGCCATTCTGAAGGTCCGCCGTCGTCCTTCCGGGAGAGAGATTGTGCTCAGTTGCTTCGCTCCGCGCGCCGGAGCCGACACCGTTCCGATCGTGCCGGTGACCCGCGATGGCTTCTCGAAATGGACGAAGAGCCTCTCATCTGCGAGCCGCACCTGGCTCGAGCAGAGCGGCTTCACCGGTGAGCCCGGCACCCACGCGCTGATCCCCGACGAGAAGGGCAAGCTCGCCCGGGTCGCCGTCGGCGTCGAGAACGCGGGGCACGTCTTCGCGCTCGGCGGATTGCCGATGACGCTGCCCGCGCGCACCTATGCGCTCGATGCCGACCTCGACGACGGTGCCGCGACCCGCGTGGCGCTCGGCTGGGCGATGGGGGCCTACGCCTTCACCCGCTACAAGAAGGCGAAACGGGAGGCGGCTAAGCTGGTCTGGCCGGATGGCGCCGACCGCGCCCAGGTCGAGGCCCAGGCCCGCGCCATCTACATGGCGCGCGACCTGATCAACACGCCGGCCGAGGACCTGGGTCCGAGCCATCTCGCCGAGGCGGCGAAGGTGATGGCGCGCCGGCACCGTGCCAGGACCGAGGTCATCGTCGGCGACGCGCTGCTCAAGAAGAACTATCCGTCGATCCACACCGTCGGCCGCGCGGCGGCGAACCAGCCGCGGCTGATCGACATCGTCTGGGGTTCGCCGCGCAATCCCAAGGTGACGCTGGTCGGCAAGGGCGTGTGCTTCGACTCCGGCGGCCTCGACATCAAGCCGTCCGGCTCGATGCTGATGATGAAGAAGGACATGGGCGGCTCGGCCGCGGTGCTGGCGCTCGGCGACATGATCATGTCGGCGAACCTCAAGGTGCGCCTCCGCGTCATGGTGCCGGCCGTCGAGAACGCGATCTCCGGAAATGCCTTCCGTCCGCTCGACGTGATCACCACCCGCAAGGGTCTGACCGTCGAGATCGGCAATACCGACGCCGAGGGCCGCATCATCCTCTGCGATGCGCTCGCCGAAGCGGACTCGGAGAGCCCGGAGCTGATCGTCGATTTCGCGACGCTGACTGGCGCGGCGCGCGTGGCGCTTGGGCCCCAGCTTCCTGCCATGTACACCAACGACGACAAGTTCGCGGCTGAATGGGAGAAGTCGGCGGCGCGTGCCTCCGACCCGATCTTCCGCATGCCGCTCTGGCAGCCCTATCGGAAGATGCTCGAGTCGAAGGTGGCCGACCTCTCGTCCACCGGCAACTCGCCCTTCGCCGGCTCGATCACCGCGGCTCTGTTCCTCGAGAGCTTCGTCTCGAAGAAGACCACCTGGGCGCATGTCGACACTTTCGCCTGGAACGCGACGGCGCAGCCTGGCCGCCCTGAGGGCGGCGAAGCTTTGGGCGTGCGCGGGCTTTTCCAGCTGCTGGCCGATCGCTACGGACGCTAGAGGGGCTTACGCGACATGAGCACGCTCAAGGGCAAGATCGTCTGGATCAACGGCGCCGGCTCCGGCATCGGGCTGGCTGGCGCCGAAGCGCTGGCCGATGGCGGGGCGACTGTGATCCTTTCCGGCCGCCGCGCCGACGTGATCGAGGCGGCGGCGAAGAAGATCAAGGGTGCGGTGGCGCTGCCTTTGGACATCACCAAGGAAGCCGACGTCGCCAAGGCCCACGCCGAGATCGAGAAGAAGCACGGCATCGTCGACATCCTGGTCAACTCGGCCGGCGGCAACCTGCCCAAGCGGAAGTTCGACGAGCTGACGCCCGAAGCCTGGCGGATGATGATCGACATGAACCTGAACGGAGCGTTCTTCTCCGCCCGCATCGTGCTGCCCGGCATGCGGAAGAAGAAGAACGGCCTGATCATCAACATCGCCTCGATCGCCGGAAAGCGCGTCTCGCAGGTGAGCGGCATGTCCTACACGGCGGCCAAGCACGCGATGGTCGCCTTCTCGGAAGCGATCAACCAGGAAGAGTGCGCCAACAACATCCGCGCCTGCGCGATCTCGCCGGGCGAGGTGGCGACGCCGATCCTGGACAAGCGGCCGATCCCGCCGAGCCAGGAGGAGCGCGCCAAGATGCTGCAGCCCGAGGATCTCGGCCGAATCATCCGCTTCGTCGCCGAGACGCCGGCGCATGTCGCGATTCACGAGCTGCTGGTGGTGCCGACCTGGAATCGCTCGGTGATGGGCGGCGCCGATCTGAAGGGCAAGCTCTAGACTTTCCGGCGATGACGCTCACCGCACCGCAGGCGCTCAATCTCTGGCGCGTGGCACTGGTCGAGTCGCTGAGGCGCGGCGGGCCGGACCTGACCGCGCGCCAGATCGCGGTGCTGCTGACCGTCTATCTGACGGCGCCGCCGCACACGGTCCGTGGGCTTGCAACCGGCCTCAAGGTCTCGAAGGCGGCGATCAGCCGCTCGCTCGACCGGCTGGGGCAGCTCGAGCTGGTGCGCCGCAAGGTCGACGAGACCGACCGCCGCAGCGTGCTCGTCCAGAGGACGGTGAGGGGATCGGTCTTCCTTTCAGACTTTGCCGACCTGGTGATCTCCGCGGAGCGCGATGCTAGCGGGGAGCAAGCCCCGCCAGTCTGATCGTGATGTCGCAGATCCAGAGGAACACCGAGGCGGCGACCGTCATCCGCGCGAACCTGATGTAGGTGTCGCGCAGCACCTGGCCGAAGATCGCCTGCGCTCGCGCCTCCGGCAGGTCGTGTCGCTTTCCGATCAGGATCCATACTTCGGTACGTCGGTAGCTCCGCGACGGAGCCTGAATCGCCTTCAGCATGAGGATCGTGGCGGTCATCAGGAACAGGATCGCGCCCGACCGCATGGCGAGGTCGGGCCAGCCCATCAGGCCCATCATGAAGGTGACGGTTCCGAGCAGGCTGAACATGCAGGCGCGCCCGATCGAGTACTGCGCCATGTCGCGAATGTGGTCGTAGCCGTTCATCGTGTCCTCCGAACGCGAGAGAAACGTGCCGGACGGCATTTCGATCCGCAAGTCGGCGGTTGGAATCCGGGCATCACGAGTCCGCGCCCGGTTCGTGCGGCGAATGCCCGGATAGGGTAGGCTGGGCTCATGGGAATCTTTGACCTATTCCGTCGCCCGCCGGCCATCCGCGATGCGACGGCCCTGGCGGACTTCATCGACCGGAACGCGGCCTTCGTGGCGCAGAAAGGCATCTACGAGTATTCCCGCGCGCGAGCCGGCCATTATTCGAAGGTCCTGTTCCGCGAGACCGAGTTCCGGGACGCCTGCGACCGGGCGCGGTGGCGCGCTTTTCCCGTCGGGCTCGCCATGGTCGGGGAGCTGGCCGAAGCCGCGCTGTTCTCGCCGGATCCAGGCGAGCGCCAGACGCGGATCGAGGCGATCAAGGCGCTCACGCTTGCGGTATTCGATCGCCACCCGGTGCCGCCGCCCCTGGACAGGATCACGTGGGAAGCCTTGCGCGGCGAGCTGGAGCAGAGCCTGGCT
Organism: Rhodospirillaceae bacterium; assembly: GCA_016792585.1. Lineage (GTDB taxonomy): Bacteria > Pseudomonadota > Alphaproteobacteria > SHVZ01 > SHVZ01 > SHVZ01. Next base: position 13,911 of record JAEULB010000224.1, on the reverse strand, counting down.
CGCATCGGCCTGCACCCGCCGAAGCGCGCGATGGACGTCCCGGCGCCCTATGCCGAGGCGTATTTCAACCTGATGCCGATCCACCCGACGCTGCGCGGCCGGGACGCGCCGACCGTTCACAACTATCTGCGCGTGACGATGTGCAACATCCAGGACGAGCTGACCCGTCGGATCGACGTGCCGGCGGTCGTGGAATCCCTGCAGGGTCCGGGGCCGGCCGCGTCGGCAGCCTGAGCCGCCTCAGAACTTGAATTCGAGGAAGTTGCCGATCGCGGGAAGGGTGAGCACGGCCGTTCCGGCGAGCCAGATCCACATCGACACCTCGGTCGAGTCGTCCTTCGCCCCGACATATCGCTCGTAGAGTGCGGCGGGGATGCCGCCGACGATGATCGTCGCGGTCGAGACCACCAGCGAGGAGAACATCAGGGTCAGGCTGGCGCTGCCGAACAGCAGGGCCGGCGACAGGATCTGGACGTGAAGGAGCGCGAACAGGACCCACAGCTGGTTGAACAGCCCGTTGATCATGCCGAAGAAGCCGATCCCGACGAAGTAGACGTTGCGATCCATGCGCGTCGCCTGCTCAGCTTGCCTTCGGCACGAGGCCGAAGAACAGGAAGATGTAGAGCAGGGCGACCCTGAGCCAGAACAGCCAGACGACGCCGAAGAGCCACAGCACGACCGGTGCCACGGCCTTCGGCGTGACGATCGCGATGACGTTCACGAACGGGTCGGTGATGCGGCAGAAGAACCGCCAGATGTAGTTCGACGATCCCGGATCCAGGAACAGGCTCAGCAGCGCCCGCCCAAGCAGCGTGTACATCAGCGCTGCCAAGGCGAAGTTGGGTATGTGGAAAGCCAGGATGGAGAGGATCGAGGTCGACGATTCCACGGCAGTGTTCGGCTCAGATCATGAGGGCTGCGGGCAAGGCCGCATCCAACCACAAGCGATGGCGAGCGGCACGCCAAAAGAGAAGCGGGGCCCCGAAGGACCCCGCTTCCGTACGACGCGTACTAAGGCGATCAGGTCTTTTCTTCGAGAACCGTCCGGCCTCGCGGCTTCCGGATCTCGTCGACATAGGCCTGCATCTCCGCCGACGGCTCCTTGTCCATCAGGCTGACGACGTAGATGACGGCAAAGCCGAGCGGCATGCCCAGCAATCCGCATGCGATGTTGGTCAGGTTGAACCAGCCGACCTTGTTGGCGAGCGGATGCGCCAGGGTCGGCCAGGCCTCCATCGCGTTGGGCAGGTTCATTGCCGCGGCGATGTCGACCAGCGGTGCGCCGGTCGCCGCGTTGAGCAACGAGGTCATGCCGAAGTACTTCACGCCCATTCCCGGGAAGTAGCGGGTGACCACCAGGTAAAAGATGCAGAGCCCGAAGCCGGCGATCATGCCGGCGATGGCGCCCTTGGACGTCGCGCGCTTCCACCAGATGCCCATGACGAGCGCCGGGAAATTGCCGGCCATGGCGAGCGAGAACGCCCAGCCCACCATCGCCAGGATGTCCGAAGGCCTCGTGGCGGCGGTCGCCGCGGCGCCGACGGCAACGACGACCAGGAGGACACGGGCGACCATGAGCCGGCGGATCGTCGGCGCGTTCGGATCGATCATCTTGTAGTAGATGTCGTGGCTGAGCGCGTTGGCGATGGCCAGCAGCAGGCCGTCAGCGGTGGAGAGCGCGGCGGCGAGGCCGCCGGCGGCCACCAGGCCCGAGATCACGTACGGAAGGCCCGCGATCTCCGGCGTGGAGAGCACGATCACGTCCGTGTTGATCACGAAGTCCTGCAGCCGGACGACGCCCGGATGGCCGGCGATGGCCTTACAGGCGGCGACTATGGCGTCGATGCTCGCGGCGTTCTTGCCGCAGACCTGGATCAGGCCGAGCTCGCCCCAGGCGAACATCCAGGGACGAACCGCGGTCAGATCGCGGCCGATGATGTTGGTGTAGACCTCCAGCTTCGAGAACGCCGCATAGGCCGGCGCCGAGAAGTAGAGAAGGAAGATGAAGAACAGCGACCACGCCACCGACTGCCGTGCTTCGCGCACGCTGGGCGTGGTGAAATAGCGCATCAGGATGTGCGGCAGCGACGCCGTGCCGACCATCATGCAGAAGATGATGGCGAAGAAGTTCAGCGGCGTATAGTTGATGAAGGGCTGGATGTGCGGCTTGAGGCCTGCCGCGGTGGCGAGGCCGGTCGCCAGCATCTCCTGCTCGCGCGCGGTGATCGCCGCGATCGCCTTGCCGTAGGTCAGCTCGGGGATCGGGACGCCGTAGTTCTTGGTCGACAGGATGATGATCGGCGTCAGGTAGGCGACGATCAGCACGATGTACTGCGCGATCTGCGTCCAGGTGACGGCGCGCATGCCGCCGAGCATGGCGCAGAGCAGGATGCCGACCAGGCCCGCGAACACCGCGATCTCGAACTGCATGCCGAGGAAGCGCGAGGCGATGATGCCGGTGCCGAAGATCTGCGCCGTCACGTAGGTGAACGAGCAAGCCACCAGCACGACGACGGCGACAATGCGAGCGAAGTTGCCGCCGAAGCGGAAGGCCATGAAGTCCGGCACCGTGTAGGCGCCGAACTTGCGCAGGTACGGACCGATCAGGACCGATACCAGGACATAGCCGCCGGTCCAGCCCAGCACCCAGGCGAGGCCGTCGTAGCCCAGCAGGAACAGGGTTCCCGCCATGCCGACGAAGGAGGCCGCCGACATCCAGTCGGCGCCGGTCGCCATGCCGTTGTAGAAGGCGGGAACGCGACGGCCGGCGACGTAGTATTCGGAGACCTCGGCCGTCCGCGTCATCACGCCGATGATCGCGTAGACCGCAAGCGTGAAGAACACGAACAGGTAGCCGAGGATCTTGTTCGGCACGCCGACCATTTCCAGGATCGCGAGCAGAACGATGAAGGCCAGGAAGCCGCCGGTGTACGTCCCGTACATGCGGCCGAGGTTCTTGATGAAATCGGAGCTAGCGCCCGATGTGTTCGTAGCCATGATGTTTCCCCTCCGGATCCGCTCTTAATCGTCTTCGGCGTAGCCGTGCTCGCGATCGATATCGTCCTGCTGGCGCGCGAACATGAACAGCATGACGACGAACACGATCAGCGAGCCTTGCGCGGCCATGTAGAAGCCGAGCGGGAAGTCGAGGATCGGGATGATGATCTTGTTGAGCGGGCCCACGAACATGTGGACCACGTAGCCGAACAAGAGCCAGACGCCGAGATGGGTGAACATCAGGCGGGTCGTCTTGCTCCAGTGGGCTTCTTCGTTGGCTTTGCTGTCGGGTTGGTTCATGGACGGTTACTCCCCTGTAGTCGATTTTGCGGCGACCGGCAGTGCGTCGTGACCAGGAGGTTCGAGATCGGCAGGCCGAAGAGTCGGATCTCTGGACTTCTCGGCTTCCCCCTGACTTTTCTTATAAGTATTCCAAAATAGCCGAAGCATAGCCGTAGCATAGCCGGTCTTGCCCCCGCATTCGACTTAGGTCGAATTGACCGGAATTGGCTCAAGGTCCGAGGTGCGGCTTCCGGTCTGCACCGATTCTTGGGGCGGCCGAAAACAGACATGCCCGGCCGGACCGGCGGCTCCGCTGCCCTCGAATCCGGCTCGTTCACGGAGTCGGCCGCCCGGCCGAGGTCCGCTCGTGACCGGGCTCACAAGGTGTCGATGGACTACGCCACGTTCAAGCGGACGGCCCCGGCATTGGGGGGCTTGAGGACACGGGAAGGCGCCGGACCCTGGCCGGTGCGCCGCCGCCTCGGGCGGCTGGCTCGGGCCGCAGGGCCTTATCTTGCCGCTACCCTGCTGGTCCTCGTCACCGGCGTGGTCGTGCATGCCCTGGCCCCGATCGCCTGGGTTCCGCACATCTCGGTCCTCTTTCTAGGCTGCGTCCTCGCCGCCGCCGTTCCCTGGGGCGTCGGACCGTCGCTCCTCGCGGTTCTCCTCGCCATGGCGGCGTCGGCCTTCTTCTTCTTCCCGCCGATCCATAGCTTCATGGTCGACCATCCCCAGGACCTGGTCGACCTCTCCGCCTTCGGCATCCTCGCCATCGTCCTCAGCCAGCAGACGGCCCGGATACGCCGCCAGGCGGCGGAGGCGAGGACGCGGGAGCGGCGGATCTCGGATCTCTATGCCTTCAGCCGCCGGATTGCCGGCCTCGTCGACCGCGAGGAGCTCGGGCATGCGATCCTCGACGGCCTCCGGAGCACGTTCGGCAGCCCCCTTGCCCTGATCAAGCTGACGGAAGACGGCGACCGCTACGTCATCAAGGATCCGGGCGCCGCAACCACCCCGGTCATCCTGGCAGCCGCGGACCGGATGCTGGAGAACGGTCCATCGGTGCATGAGCTGGTCGAGGAGGGGGATGTCGCACGGCATCTTTATCCGCTGAGGACGGGCGAGCGGGCCGTCGCCGTTCTCGTCGCCCCCGATGCATCGACGGCGGAGTCCGTGGCGAGGAGTGGCCTGGACGTATCCGCCCTCCTGGATCATGCGGCCGTTGCGATCGAGCTCGGCCGCCTCGCCCGGTCGCTCGAAGCCGCACGGGTCCAGGCCCGGGCCGACGAGCTGCGCGAGGTGCTGGTCAATTCGGTCTCGCACGACCTGAAGACGCCTCTGACCTCGATCATCGGTTCGGTGACCGCGCTCAAGGAGTTCTGGCAGCGCTACGACGAGACGGTGAGGATCGATCTCGTCGACACCATCTACGAGGAGGCGATCCGCCTCGGTCACGTCGTCGGCAACGCTCTCGACCTGGCGCGTCTCCGCAGCGGCGAGATGACCGTGCGGCGCGAAGCGACGGAGATGGCAGATGTCGTCAATGCCGCGATCGCCGACGTCTCTCGCGTAGCACCCGGCCGCACCATCGACGTGGATATGCCCGACGACCTGCCGATGCTGGAGATCGATCCGTTCCTGGCCGAGCGCGCGCTGGTGCAGATCCTGGAGAATGCGACCAAGTACTCGCCGGCCGAGACTCCGGTCACGGTGGTCGCGCGCAGCACGGCTTCCGCGGTGACCGTCGAGGTATCCGATGCGGGCATTGGCTTCGCGCCGGAGGAAGCGGTTCAGGTCTTCGAGCGTTTCTATCGAGGAGCCGGTGACGATTCCGCGACCGCCGGCGCCGGTCTCGGGCTGACGATCGCGCGTGCCTTTGTCGGGGCGAACGGAGGCACCATCGAGGCCGCCAGCCCGGGCCGTGGCCGTGGCGCGACCTTCCGCGTCGCCTATCCTGTCTCTGCGTCGGTATCGGAACGAGGAGTGGCCTAGTGTCCAGCGAACCCAATGCAATCGTGCTCGTCGTCGACGACGAGCCACAGATCCGTCGGTTCCTGAAGGCCGGTCTTTCGGCGCACGGCTATGGCGTCGTCGAGGCGCCAACCGGCGAAGCGGCGCTCAAGCTGGCGACGACGACCCGACCGGATCTCGTCGTCCTCGATCTCGGCCTTCCCGACATGGAGGGCTTCCACGTGATCGCGGGCTTGCGGGAATGGTCTTCGGTGCCGATCGTCGTCCTGACCGTCCGCGGCCGCGAGGTCGATAAGGTGCGTGCGCTCGATGGCGGCGTCGATGACTACGTCACCAAGCCGTTCGGCATGGCCGAGCTGCTGGCGCGGATCGGCGCGCTGCTGCGGCGGAGCCGTCCGGCGAAGTCCGCGACGACGTTCACGGTCGGCGGTCTCGAGGTCGATCTCGAGCGGCGGCTGGTCCGCGTCGACGGCACCGAGCGCCGGCTGTCGCGCAAGCAGTACGATCTTCTTCGCCTTCTGGTCCGCGATGCCGGCAAGGTCGTGACCCAGCAGCACCTGCTGCGCGAGCTCTGGGGTCCGGCGAATTCGGAGGACGTGCAGTACCTCCGCATCTTCATGCGCAAGCTCAGGCTCGCGATCGAACCCGATCCGACCCGCCCGACTTACCTCGTCACCGAGCTCGGCGTCGGCTATCGCCTCCGCACGCAGGATCAGCTTCCCGAACCGGCTTGAGAATCTCCCCCTCCGAAAGGATATGCCGCGACGCCCCCGCGGATATGGAACGGCTACGCGCTCGTTGACGAAGATCGCGACAACTGCGTCGAAGCGCGTCCGTTCAACGGAGTTTGGGGAGGATTTCTATGAGCAGCATCGCAGCGGGTCAGGTGACCCGGACGATGACGGCCGAGGAGCGCAAGGTCATCTTCGCGTCGTCGCTCGGCACCGTCTTCGAGTGGTACGACTTCTATATCTACGGGACGCTCGGCGTCTTCCTCGCCAAGTACTTCTTCTCGGGCGTGCCGGCGAACGTCGCCTTCATCTTCACGCTTCTGGCCTTCGCCGCCGGCTTCGCCGTGCGCCCGCTGGGTGCGCTGGTGTTCGGCCGCATCGGCGACATCGTCGGGCGCAAGTACACCTTCCTCGTGACGATGACCCTGATGGGCATCGGCACCTTCTTCATCGGCGTGCTGCCTTCCTACGACCAGTGGGGCATTCTGGCTCCGATCCTGCTGATCGCGCTTCGTCTCGTGCAGGGCCTGGCGCTCGGCGGCGAGTATGGCGGTGCGGCGATCTACGTTGCCGAGCACGCACCTCCCGGACGGCGCGGCTACTACACCTCGTGGATCCAGACGACGGCCACGCTCGGCCTGTTCATGGCGCTGCTGTTGATCCTCGGTATCCGCACCTGGATGGGCGAGGAGGCCTTCGGCAACTGGGGCTGGCGTCTGCCATTCCTGCTCTCGATCTTCCTGCTTGGCATCTCGATCTGGATCCGGCTGCAGCTGAACGAGTCGCCGGTCTTCCAGCGCATGAAGGAAGAGGGCAAGAACTCGAAGCGGCCGCTCTCGGAAGCTTTCGGCCAGTGGTCGAATGCCAAGATCGCGCTTCTGGCGCTCCTGGGTGCCACCGCCGGCGAGGCCGTCATCTGGTACGGCGGCCAGTTCTACGCGCTCTTCTTCCTGACCCAGACGCTCAAGGTCCAGGCGACGACCGCGCAGATCATGATCGCCACCTCGCTCGCCATCGGCACGCCCTTCTTCATCCTGTTCGGATGGCTCTCGGACAAGATCGGCCGCAAGCCGATCATGCTCGCGGGCTTCCTGCTGGGTCTTCTCACCTACATGCCCGCATCGCCGATCAACATCTTCAAGGGCATCACCCACTATGTGAACCCGACCTTGGAGACCGCGCTCGCAACGTCGCCGGTAACTGTCATCGCCGATCCGAATGCCTGCTCGTTCCAGCTGAAGCTGACCGGCACCGAGACCTACACCTCGCCCTGCGACGTGGCGAAGTCGGCGCTGGTCGCGCTCTCGGTGAACTACAAGAACGAGGCCGCGCCTCCCGGCTCGCCCGTGGTGGTGAAGGTCGGCGAGGAGGCGATCCCGACGACCACGCCGGAGTTCGCACGGGTTCTCCGCGAAGCCATCGTCAAGCACGGCTATCCGCCCTCGGCGGATCCCGCGAAGATCAACTTCTTCATGGCGGGGGTGCTGCTGACGATCCTGGTCATCTTCGTGACCATGGTCTATGGGCCGATCGCCGCGTGGCTGGTCGAGCTGTTCCCGACCAGGATCCGCTACAGCGGCCTGTCGCTGCCCTATCACATCGGCAACGGCTGGTTCGGCGGCTTCCTGCCGGCGACCGTCTTCGCAATCGTGGCAGCGACCGGCGATATCTATTCCGGCCTCTGGTACCCGACCGTCATCGCCCTGATGAGCCTCGTGATCGGGTTCCTGTTCCTGCCGGAAACCAAGGACGTCGACATCACCAAGGACTAGAGGCAGAAACCGTCCTTCCCCGGGGCCCCGCGAAAGCGGGGCCCTTTCTTTTTGCGCGTCCGGGCCTGAGGTTGCGTCCGGGGCCGGGTCGGGCTACACCCGGGCCCTTCCACCCGGTCCCAGTTCCCGCGGAGCGCAGTTGATGGCCGCCTATCAGTACGTCTACGTCATGAAGGGCATGTCCAAGATCTACCCCGGGGGGAAGGAGATCCTGAAGGACGTGTGGCTGTCGTTCCTGCCCGGCGCCAAGATCGGCGTGCTCGGCGTCAACGGCTCGGGCAAGTCGACGGTGCTCCGGATCATGGCCGGCATCGACAAGGAGTTCGGCGGCGAGGCTTGGGTCGCCGAGGGCGCCAAGGTGGGGTACCTGGCCCAGGAGCCGCAGCTCGACGAGACCAAGACGGTCATGGAGAACGTGGTCGAGGGCATGGGCGAGGTGAAGGCCCTGGTCGACCGGTTCAACGAGGTCTCCGGCAAGTTCGGCGAGGAGATGAGCGACGACCAGATGAACGCGCTGCTGGCCGAGCAGGCGGAGCTTCAGGAGAAGATCGACGCCGTCAACGGCTGGGAGCTGGACCGTACGATCGAGATCGCGATGGACGCGCTCCGTTGCCCGCCCGGCGACGCCGACGTGAAGACGCTTTCGGGCGGCGAGCGCCGTCGCGTGGCGCTCTGCCGCCTCCTGCTGCAGCGCCCCGACCTGCTGCTGCTCGACGAGCCGACCAACCACCTGGACGCCGAGTCCGTCGCCTGGCTGCAGCGCTTCCTCGCCGACTTCCCCGGAACCGTCGTGACCGTCACCCACGACCGCTACTTCCTGGACGAGGTCGCCGGCTGGATCCTCGAGCTCGACCGCGGCCGCGGCATTCCCTACGAGGGCAACTATTCGGGCTGGCTCGATCAGAAGAAGAAGCGGCTCGAGCAGGAGGGCAAGCAGGAACAGGCCCGTGTCCGCACCCTCGACCGCGAGCTCGAATGGGTGAAGCAGGGGGCACGTGCCCGCCAGGCGAAGTCGAAGGCGCGTCTCGAGGCCTACGACGCGCTGGTCGCCGAGAGCACGCAGAAGGCGCCGGAGACCGCCCAGATCGTCATCCCGCCCGGCCCGCGCCTCGGCAACGTCGTGATCGAGGCCGAGAACCTGGTCAAGGGCTACGGCGACCGGATGCTGATCGAGAATCTGAACTTCCGCCTGCCGCCGGGCGGCATCGTCGGCGTGATCGGTCCCAACGGCGCCGGCAAGACGACGCTGTTCCGCATGCTGACCGACCAGGAGAAGCCGGACTCGGGCGCGCTTCGCCTCGGCGACACCGTGGTCCTCAACTACGTCGACCAGTCGCGCGACAGCCTCGATGGCAACAAGACGGTCTTCCAGGAGATCTCCGGCGGCGTCGAGGAGATCGACCTCGGCCGGCGGAAGATGCCGAGCCGCGCTTATTGCGGCCTCTTCAACTTCAAGGGCGCCGATCAGCAGAAGAAGGTCGGCATCCTCTCGGGCGGCGAGCGCAACCGCGTGCATCTCGCCAAGATCCTGCGGAAGCCCAGCAACGTCCTGCTGCTCGACGAGCCGACCAACGACCTCGACGTCGACACGCTGCGTGCGCTGGAGGAAGGCCTGCTCGAGTTCGCCGGCTGCGCCGTGGTGATCAGCCACGATCGCTGGTTCCTCGATCGCGTGGCCACTCACATCCTGGCATTCGAGGGTGACAGCCACGTCGAATGGTTCGAGGGCAACTACCAGGCCTACGAGGCCGACCGGAAGCGTCGCCTCGGCGCCGATGCCGACCAGCCGCACCGCATCAAGTACAAGCCCCTGACCCGCTAGCGCCATGGTCGACCTCGCCTTCGAGCCCGCGCATGTGCTGGCCCGGAAGCTCCGGCGGAGGGAGATCACGGCGGAGGCGCTGATGCGCCTCTACCTCGACCGGATCGCGCGCTTCAATCCGAAGCTGAACGCGATCGTCGTGCTCGACGCCGACAAGGCGCAGGAACACGCGCGCGAGGCCGACCGCGAGCTCGCACGCGGCGAGGTGAAAGGCCCGCTGCACGGACTGCCGACGACGGTGAAGGAGTCCTTCGATGTCGCCGGCTGGAAGACGACCTGGGGCAACCCGGCGTGGAGGGACAATGTTGCCGCCACGGATTCGGCGGTCGTCGAACGCCTGAGGCGCGCCGGCGCGATCGTGCTCGGCAAGACCAACGTGCCGCTACTCTTAGGCGACTTCCAGTCGACCAACGAGATCTACGGCACCACCAACAACCCGTGGAATGTCGAGCGGGTACCGGGAGGTTCGTCCGGCGGCTCCTCGGCGGCGCTTGCGGCCGGTCTCACCGGCCTCGAGGCGGGCAGCGACATCGGCGGGTCGCTCCGCAATCCCGCGCACTACACCGGCACCTACGCCCACAAGCCGAGCTACGGCATCGTGCCGACGCGCGGACAGATGCCGCCCGGCATCGTCGGCCCCGGCGATCTCTCGGTGGTGGGCCCGATGGGGCGCTCGGCCGAGGACCTCGACCTCGCGCTCGGACTGATCGCGGGCGCGGACGGCGCCGAGGCGACGGCATGGCGTCTCGACCTGCCGGCGCCGAGCGCCGACGGCTTCAAGGGACTCCGCGTCGCAGTCTGGGGCGACGATCCGCGCTCGCCGGTCGACGCCGCCGTCGGCGACCTGCTGCAGTCGGCGGTCGAGGCGATCGCCAAGGCAGGCGCCGTCGTCGACGACAAGGCCAGGCCCGACTTCGACATCGAGCTCGCGCATACGACGTATCTCCGCCTGCTGCGCGGCACCACCGCGGCACGTCAGCCGAAGGACGTCTTCGAGGGGTATCTCAAGAAGCTGCCGACGCTCGCCGACGACGATCGCGGCTACTACGCGACCGTGATCCGCGGTGCCACGCTCTATCATCGCGACTGGATCGGCTGGAACGAGACGCGCGCCAAGCTGCGCCGTTCGTGGGCCAAATTCTTCGAAAGCTGGGACGTGCTGATCGCTCCGGTGGCGCCGACCACGGCTTTCCCGCACACCGCCGAGCCCGATCGCGACAAGCGGTCCCTGCCGATCAACGGCAGGCCGGTCGCCTATTCGAGCCAGCTGTTCTGGGCGGGCCTTCCGATCATGCCGTATCTGCCGGCGACGGCGGCCCCGATGGGCCTGGCGAAGGACGGCCTTCCGGCGGGCCTGCAGTTCATCGGCGCCTTCGGACGCGACCGCACGACGATCGCCGCCGCGAAATGGCTCGAGAAGCTGATCGGCGGCTTCATCCAGCCGCCGGGCTGGGCCTAGTTTGCGCTGGATCAAAGTGGACGCCCCGCGCCTTCCCTAGAAATCTCCTGCTGTCGCAGGAGGAGCACGTGGCGGAGATTGTGATCGTCGTCGGCCATCCGAGGAGCAGTACCTACTGCGAGGCCTTGGCCGCTGCCTATCGCCGCGGCGCCGAGGCAGGCGGGCATCGAGCGCGCGTCCTCGCCCTGTCGCGGATGCGTTTCGATCCGATCCTTCACGACGGCTTCAGCGGGCAGCAGCCGCTCGAACCGGATCTTGCGGAAGCCCAGCGGGCGATCGGCGCCGCTGATCACCTCGTCATCGTCTTCCCGCTCTGGTACGGATGCCTGCCGGCGCTGCTGAAGGGATTCATCGAGCGCGTGTTCCAGCCCGGCTTCGCGACCGAGAAGGCGAAGACGTCCATGGGCTTCCGGCCGCTGCTCACCGGCAAGTCGGCGCGTATCATCGTCACCATGGGGATGCCAGGCTTCGTCTATCGTTGGTACTTCGGCGCCCACGCGCTGAAGATGCTGAAGCGCAACATCCTGGGGTTCGTCGGTTTCTCGCCTATCCGCGATCTCGTGCTCGGCCGCATCGATGCTGTCTCGGCCGAACGCCGGCAGCTCTGGCTGGCCGAGGTCGAGGAGCTCGGTCGCCTCGCCCGCTAGCCCTAGCCGATGACGGCGAGATAGAAGCCCTGGCCGAGATAGACGGCGGAGATCGTGACGATGATCCGTTGGCTCCAGACCTTGAAGCCGTGATCGCTCATCCCTTCCAGGATGCGGCGGGATAGCCAGGTGCCGACGATCGCGGTCACGACCGCGATCACCATGACCTCCGGCGCCACGTAGCTCTCGTCGCTGACGACGATGCCGCCGAAATAGATCAGCTTGACGAAGTGGCCGAAGGTCTGCGCCACGGCCTTGGTCGAGACCTGCGCCTTCCGGTCCATGCCGGAGCGGACGAAGAAGGCATCGAAGATCGGACCGGAGACGCCGGCGATCAGCTGCAGCACCGTGCAGATCAGCCCGCAGGCCGCGGCATGGGTGGGCTTCAACAGGTTCAGCATCATGCCCGACGGCATGGCGAGCGCGGTCAGCGGGGCCAGACCGATGAAGATCAGCACGACCGCCTTGCTGGGTACGAACTGGATCATCGCGAAGATGCCGAGCGCCGCCACCGCGCCGACGAAGTAGCCGGCGAAGACGCGCCAGACGATGTGTGTCCGCCAGAGCCAGGCGCGGGCGCCGTTGGACGCGACCTGGGTGATGCCGTGCAGCACCATCGCCGCCGGCACCGGCATCAGCAGAAGCAGCAGCCCCATCAGGACCATGCCGCCGGCCATGCCGAACAGCCCGGACAGGAACGAAGTCGCGATGATCGAGGCGGCAAGCCCGAAGGCGACGGGTATGCTCAACATTTTCGACGGCTCCCCACGGCGGACGAGGCCAATCCTCGGCCCAAGATGCTTGCACTGCAAACGCAGATAACTCAGTCTTAGCCTCAGGAAAATTGAGGGTAAAAATGCGCCGCCTGCCGTCGCTCAACGGGCTCAGGGCATTCGAGGCCGCCGCCCGCCACGGCAGCTTCACCGCAGCCGGCGGCGAACTCGGTGTCAGCCCTGCGGCCGTGAGCCGGCTGGTGCGCCTTCTCGAGGAGAGGCTCAAGGTCCTGCTGTTCGACCGGCAGCCGAACGGTCTCACGCTCACGCCTCAGGGCCGCGCCTACCAGCCCGGCCTCACCGCCGCCTTCGACGGCATCGCGCGCCTGACCGAGCAGGTGACCCAGGCGCGCGACGACCGCGTGCTGACCGTCGGCGTCGGCCCGACCTTCGCAATCCGCTGGCTGATCCCGCGCCTCGGCGACTTCCATCGCGCGCATCCTGGCATCGAAGTGCGCCTCACCACCGGTGGCGCGGTGGTGGCGCTCCGGGACGACTGGACCTGCGGCGTCCAGCTCGGCGACGGGGACTGGCCGGGCTATGTCGCCGAGCCGCTGTTCTCGGCCGAGATGTTTCCGGTCTGCACGCCGGCGTTCGCCGAACGGTTAAAGCAGCCGGCCGACCTCGCCGCGGCGATGCTGCTCGATGTCAGCCACGCGACGGAGGACTGGACGCAATGGCTTGCGGCGGCGAGCCGCGGCGAGCTGACGGGGCGCGGTCCGAGCTTCGGCACCTACGCGATGGCATTGCAGGCCGCGCTCGATGGCGTCGGCGTCGCGATGGGTCTCAGGCCGTATGTCGTCGACGACCTCGCGGCGAAGCGGCTGGTGCGGCCGTTCAAGCTCGCCGTGCCGAAGCGCCGCGCCTGGTACATCGCCTATCGGCCCGAGCGCGCCGAGGAGGCCGGTCTCGTCGCTTTTCGCGGCTGGCTGCACGAAGTCGCGCGCCGGACCTGACTTGCCGCAAAACAAAGTTTCAGAAATTCGATGGAACTTCCCGAAGAAGTTCCTATATAAGGCTGCATCGACGTTTGGCCTGAATGCTGTTCCGCTCCGCCTCGTCACTGACGGGCGCCGTAGGTTTCACGCTTTTATCCCAATCGACGACGGGAAAGACCGTGAAACCGTGCGCCATTTCCCACGCACATTTCGTCAGTGAAAAGGAATGCTCCCATGACCATGGGCACCGTTAAGTTCTACAACAGCGCCAAAGGCTTCGGCTTCATCCAGCCGGAAGGCGGCGACAAGGATGTTTTCGTCCACGCCACCGCCCTCGAGCGGGCCGGCATCACCGATCTGCGCGAAGGCCAGAAGGTGAAGTTCGATACCGCCAAGGATCAGCGCAGCGGCAAGGTCGCCGTCTCGACGATCGAGATGGCCTGAAGCCGGCCGGCCCTCGGGCCGGCAGCGCGTTTCCCGATCGCCGCCCCCCGCGCGGGCGGCGATCGTCGGGGGGGG
>JAEULB010000211.1 GCA_016792585.1 Rhodospirillaceae bacterium | reverse complement strand
CGAGCTCGTTCATGCCGAGCGGCGCTCGCGCCAGAGCCCGACCGCTTCCTGCACCGGCCGGTCGGAGAAGCTGAACAGCACCGCGTCCTCGTCCGCGTGGTGGCGGACTTCGACCCAGCTCGGCACGACGAAGATGTCGCGGGGACTCCAGTCGAAACGCTCGCCGCCGATCAGGCTGTGGCCCTTGCCCTCGACCACCGAGATCACGGTACCGTCGGTCGAGCGGTAGGCGGATCCCTCGAAGCCCTTGGGCAGAAGCTGCATGCAGGTCGCCATGGTCGGGATCGCCCAGCCGCCGGTCGCCGGGTTCACGTACTTCATCTTGAGCCCGTGATGCGGGTCCCAGGCCTCTGTCCGCCGCATCGTCTCCAGCGCCTCGCGCGTGCGGGCATAGGGGTAGTTGAAGATCGGCGAGGTCGGCGTCGAGACGCGATGGTCGACCGGCATCAGCCCCTGGCCGTAGCGCGCGAGCGCGTCGCCCTCGGGCTTGGAGACCTGTTGCGTGTCCTCCTTCGCGTGCTCGGCGAAGCTCGCGTCCAGGAACTGGACAAGGGGGATGTCGAGCCCGTCCATCCACACCATCGGCCGGTCGGAATCGTTGCCGTGGTCGTGCCAGGTCCAGGACGGCGTGATCACGAAGTCGCCGGGCCGCATCGTCGTCCGCTCGCCGTCGACGGCGGTATACGCACCTTCGCCCTCGACGACGAAGCGGAGCGCGGTCTGGGTGTGGCGATGCGCTGGCGCGACCTCGCCCGGAAGGATCAGCTGCAGTCCGGCATAGAGCGTATGCGTGATCGAGGAGCGGCCTTTCAGTCCCGGATTCTCCAGGATCAGCACACGGCGCTCGGCTTCCTTGGCGGTGATCAGGTCGCCGGCCTCGAGCACGAAGGCGCGGACCTCGTCGTATCGCCAGAGCGCCGGCACCGCCGGCGACCTCGGCTCCGGCGTGATCAGCCCCTTCAGCACCTCCCACAGCGGCGTCATCGAGTGCTCGCCGATGCGGGCGTAGAAATCGGCCCTCAGGTTTGAAGGTGGGGCGTTGGTGGGCTTGGGTGCTGCGGTCATCGCCCCCTCCTTATGCCGCGGCCGGCAGCTCCGGCATCTTCAGCTTCAGGTGATCGACCACCAGCGTGCGGGCGCGCTCCAGGAAGTCTTCGCGCATCTCGTCGTTGGTGCGCTGCTTGATGCCGAGGCGGCGGAAGGTCTCGTTGTTCTTCGAGTTCGATGCGCCGAAGAAGGCGGGCAGGAACGGGTAGTAGCGGTCGATCGCGTCCTGCACGCGCTGGCGGCCTTCCTCGGTGGCGCAGAGCTCGGTGCAGAAGTCCTTGCCGAACTGGGCGTGGAAGCGCTCCTCCGGCATCGTCATGCGGGCGAGGTCGCGCAGCGGATGGAAGGTGCAGGCGAGCAGGTCCTCGACCTGAAGGATCTCGGCGAGGTCGGCCAGCAGCTTGATCACGCAGAACTCTTCCCAGGTCTTCAAGGGGAACTCGAAGATCGAGAGCGGCCGCTTGGAGGTCGGAGTCATCTTGTCTTCCGGCACGCCCAGCTTCTGCCCAAGCTCGCGGAAGCGCACGTGGTGGCCGTACTCCTCCATCGCCACCCGGCAGGTGAGCCACTTGGCGTAGGGCGTCGGCGCCAGCGCGATCGCCGGCTCGTCGAACACCTGGGCGCCGTAGAGCTCGTTGACGGCGTGGCTCACCACCAGCTTCAGGATCGAGGCCTTGTACTCCTCGCTCTGCCGATGGAACTCGTCGATGGTCTTGATCTGCGGATGGTTCATCTAGATCACCGGATCGGTGTTGAAGGCTTCGAGATCGGTCTGCATGTCGGCGAAGGCGGCCTTGATCTCGTCGAAAGCGGCACCGATGCCGCCGGCTCCGACCACGGCACGCTTCGCCGGCCTGATCTGGCCGAAGGCGAAGATCTCCTTGGCACGCACCCCCAGCACCTGGCCGGTGATGGACTGGCCCGCGGGCGAGGCGAGATGCGCGACAAGGTCGGCGACTGCCGACGCCGGCACCTTGAGCGCGCGTTCCTTGTAGATGGTCTGGGCGTCGTTCTGCGGCTTGATCGAATGCGTGATGCGGGTCACGGCAAAGGGCGCCACCGCGTTGCAGGTGACGAGGCTTCGCGCCATGTCCATCGCCGTCACGCGGGTGAGGCCGATCAGCCCGGCCTTGGCCGAGGCATAGGCCGCCTGGCCGAAATTTCCATAGAGGCCGGCGGTCGAGGTCACGTTGACGATGCGGCCCCAGCCATAGGGCTTGCCGCCGCGTTCGGCCTTGGCCTGGTCGCGCATCACGCCGGTCGCCGCCCGCGTCAGATAGAAGGCGGCCGAAAGATTGACCCGCAGCACGTCCTCGAAGTCCGCCGGCTCCAGCTTGAAGACGAAGCCGTCGCGGAGGATCGCCGCGTTGTTGACCAGGATGTCGATGCCGCCGAAGCGGCTGACCGCGAGCGCCACCGCCTCTTCTGCCGCACCGGGGCTCGCGATCGAGCGCGGGAAAGCGGCGCCGCCGATCTTCTCGGCGAGCGAGGTCGCGAGTCCGGCGTCGCCGCCGCGGCCGTCGATGCCGACGCCGGGATCGGCGACCATGACCTTGGCGCCGTCGGCGGCAAGCCGCTCGCAGATCGCCTTGCCGATGCCCTGCGCGCCGCCGGTGACCAGCGCGACGCGGCCTGCAAGCGTGCTCATGCGCCCACCTTCGGCTTGTCCGCGTCGGTGTAGAAGGCGTCGGCGTGGACGTCCTCGCGCCGCATCTTCTTGGACACCAGCACCGGCGTGACCGCGTCGACCATGACCGGCGGGCCGGCGACATAGGCCTTGGCGCCGTCGAGCGACGGGAAGTCGGACGCGACCGCCTCGTGCAGGAAGCCGGTGCGGCGCCCGGTGGCGCCCGAAGGCTGGGACAGCACGACGTGGTAGCTCAGGTTCGGATGCTTCGCCGAAAGCGCCTTGAAGCGATCCTCCAGATAGACGTCCTGCTCGTCGCGGGCGCCGAAATAGAGATGGATCGGGCCGCGGCGGCCCTTGGCCAGCGCGGTCTCGACGATCGAGGCGATCGGCGCCAGGCCCGATCCGCCGGCGATCGCGACGATCGGGCCGGTATGCGCTTCCTTCAGATGCGCGATGCCGGCCGGCCCCTCGACCGCGACCGGCATGCCCACCTCGAGCTCGCTCGCGACATAGGCGCTGACATGGCCGCCCTGCATGTGGCGGATGTGGAAGGTGAGGGCCGGCTCGTCCGGACGGCTCGCCATCGAGTAGTCGCGGGTCTTCTGGCCGGGGAAGGTGACGCGGGCGAACTGCCCGGCGGTGAAGACGAAGGGTCCGCCCCGCTCGATCTCCAAGGTCACGCCGGTGATGTCGTGGGTCAGGCGCTCGAGCTTCACGACCTTGCAGTCGAGCTTCCGCTGGGCGTGCAGGGCGATGTCCTCGCCCTCGAGCCAGGCGATCTCGATATCGCTATCGGCCATCGACCGGCAGGCGAGGACGAGGCCTTGAGCCTTCTCCTCGCCGGTCAGCGCGAACTCGGAATACTCGGCGAGCTCGACCTTGCCTTCGATCAGCATCGACTTGCAGGCGCCGCAGTTTCCCGACTGGCAGCCGAAGGGGTAGGGGATGCCGGCGTTCAGCGCCGCCTCGAGGACGACCTGGCCCGGCTCGAGGGCGATCGGCGTCGGCCACTGCTTGATGCGTACGGTCGCGACCATGGTGCTCGTCTTGCGGGTGCTCGAATTTGGAACTAGTCTATGTCTAAACGTTCGACTGTCGAATTGTTCGAACGTCAAACAATGTAGTGGGAGGATGCCATGTTCGCTCGCGCACTTCTAGGCCTTGTCGCGCTCGCGGCCCTGCCGGCGGCGGCGCAGGATGTCACTCTCAAGGTCCAGCATTTCCTGCCGCCGGCCTCTCCGGCGCAGGCGCAGTTCATCAAGCCCTGGGCGGACGCTCTCGCCGCCGAATCCAACGGCCGCATCAAGGTCGAGATCTTCGCCGCGATGGCGCTGGGCGGCCGCCCGCCGCAGCTCTACGACCAGGTGAAGGACGGCGTCGCCGACGTGGTGTGGACGCTGCCGGGATACACCGCCGGCCGCTTCCCGAAGTCGGAAGTGTTCGAGCTGCCGTTCATGGCGGCCTCGGCGGAAGCCACCGCGCAGGCGACCCAGGAATTCTACGAGAAGCATCTCCGTGACGAGTTCAAGGACGTGCACGTGCTGGTCATGCACGCGCATGCGCCGGGCAGCATCTTCATGGTCTCGAAGCCGGTGATGTCGGTCGACGACCTGAAGGGCATGAAGGTCCGCGCCCCGACCCGCGTGATGAACGAGGCGCTGAAGGCGCTTGGCGCGACGCCGGTCGGCATGCCGGTGCCGGAGCTGCCCCAGGCCCTGTCGCGCGGCGTCGTCGACGGCGCCACGATCCCCTTCGAGGTGGCGCTGCCGCTGAAGGCGCACGAGATGGTCAAGCATGTGACCGAGATTCCGGGTAGCCGCGGCTTCTACACCTCGGTCTTCCTCTATGCGATGAACAAGGCCAAGTATGACGGCCTGCCGGCAGACCTGAAGAAGGTCATCGACAACAATTCCGGCATGGCGCTGGCGAAGAAGGTCGGCAAGATCTGGGACGACGTCGAGAAGCCGGGTCGCGACGCGGCGATGGCGGCGAAGGTCGCCTTCCACACCATGCCGGCCGCCGAGGTCACCAAGATGCAGGCGGCGACCCAGCCGGTCATCGATGCCTGGATCAAGGAGATGGACGGCAAGGGCGCGAACGGCAAGATGCTGGTCGACGACGCCCGCGCGATGATCGCGAAGTACTCGAAGTAGTGGCGGGTCCCGCCGATCGATCCCGCATCCGGCGGGTGCTGGAGCTGGGATCGACCGCTCTGGCACTCGCCGGCGGGCTGGTGCTCACCGGCCTGATGCTGATGTCGATCGCCTCGATCGCCGGGCGAGCGTTGCTCGCGCGGCCTCTGTCCGGCGACTTCGAGCTGATCGAGATCGGCACCGGCCTCGCGGTCTTCCTCTTCCTTCCGGCCTGCCAGCTCCGCGGCGCCAACGTCATCGTCGACTTCTTCACGACCGGCATGACCAGGCGCGGCCGGTCTTGGCTCGATGCCTTCGGCGCGCTCCTCTACACGCTGGCCGCGGCGCTGTTCGCCTGGCGGCTGGTCTTCGGCGGCCTCGATTATGCGAGGTACGGCGAGAAGACCATGGTGCTGGGCCTGCCGCTCTGGTGGAGCTTCGTCGCGATCGTCCCGGCGATGGTCTGGCTGGTGCTGGTCTCGGCCTACACCACGATCCGCCACCTCAGGGCGGCGCGCGCGTGAGCGGTCTCTGGATCGGCGCCCTCGGCTTCGTCGGGCTTCTCGTGCTGATGGCGCTCCGCGTGCCGATCGCGGTCGCGATGATCGTCTCGGCGCTGGTGGGATATGGATGGCTTGCGGGCCTGACGCCGCTGCTCGCCTATCTCAAGACCGCGCCCTATTCGCTGTTCTCCGGATACTCGCTCTCGGTGATCCCGCTGTTCGTGCTGATGGGCATGTTCGCCTCCGAGGCCGGCATGTCGGCGGCTCTGTTCCGCGCGGCCGATGCCTGGATTGGCCATCGCAAGGGCGGCCTCGCGATGGCGACGATCGCCGGCTGCGCCGCGTTCGGCGCAATCTGCGGCTCCTCGGTCGCGACCGCGGCGACGATGGCGCAGGTGGCGCTGCCGGAGATGCGGCGTTACGGCTACTCGGGTGCGCTCTCGACCGGCACGCTCGCGGTCGGCGGCACGCTCGGCATCCTGATCCCGCCGTCGCTGATCCTGGTCGTCTACGGGCTGATCTGCGAGCAGAACATCGCCAAGCTGTTCGCCGCCGCCTTCATCCCGGGCATCCTCGCGACGTTCGGCTACCTGGTCGCGATCGCGATCTACGTACGCCGCAATCCCGGCGCGGCACCGGCCGCGGCGCGCTCGACCAAGGAGCAGCGCCGCCAGGGGGTGATCGACGTCTGGCCGGTGGTCGCGATCTTCGCGGTCGTGGTCGGCGGGCTTTATGGCGGCCTCTTCACGCCGACCGAGGGTGCCGCGGTCGGTGCCTTCGCCACCTTTCTCGTCGCCGTCGCCAAGCGCCAGCTCGGCTGGGCGCAGCTCAAGCGCGCGCTGCTGCTGACCGCCGAGACCTCGGGCATGATCTTCCTGATCCTGCTTGGCGCCGACCTGTTCAATTCGTTCCTGGCCTTGAGCCATCTGCCCGACGCGCTGGCGGCGACGATCTCCGGCCTCGACCTGCCGCCCTATGTCGTCATGCTCGCGATCATGGCGATCTACATCGTGCTCGGCTGTGTCATGGACGAGCTGTCGATGATCCTGCTGACGCTGCCGATCCTGTTCCCGATCGTGATGGGGCTCGACTTCGGCCTGCCCAAGGCGGAGGTCGGGATCTGGTTCGGCATCCTGGTGCTGACCGTCGTCGGCATCGGGCTGGTGGCACCGCCGGTGGGTCTGAACGTCTACGTGATCTCCGGCATGGCCCGCGACGTGCCGATGAGCGAGACCTTCCGCGGCGTCATGCCCTATCTCTGCGCGGACGCCGTCCGCATCTTCTATCTGGTCGCCTTCCCGGGAATATCGCTATGGCTCGTACGACTTCTCGGGTGAGCGACCCCCGGTCGAGCGACAGGGGACCGAGCGAAGGCATCCTGCCCGAGCTTCTGGGGTATCACCTCCGGCGCACGCAGCTCGCGGTCTTCGCCGATTTCGAGCGCTCGATGTTCGGCATCGATCTCACGCCAGGCCAGTTCGGCGTGCTCGCCCGGATCGCCGCCAATCCGGGTCTCACGCAAAGCGCGCTCGGCCGCGCCGTCGGTCTCGAGCGCTCGACCGTGGTCGCGGTGATCGACAAGCTCGAGCGGCGCAAGCTCGTGGTGCGGGGCGAGGCCGAAGGCGACCGCCGCGCCAATGCGCTGGTGCTGAGCGAAGAGGGCCAGAAGCTGTTCCGCGAGGCGACCCGCCGCGTGCGCCAGCACGAACGCCGGATCGCCCGCCACCTCTCGCCCGCCGAGGCGAAGAGCCTGGCGGCGCTCTTAAGGAAGATGCGCGGCCTCTAGCCGTGCAAGCACCGCCTGCGTCAGGCGCTCGCAGCGCCGTCCGAGGAAAGGATAGGCCTCGCTCACCGCCGAGACGAGCTTCCGGTCGAGCATACGCCTGAGCAGGCGCCGGGCCCGATGCAGCCTCGTCTTCACCGTCTCGGACCGGATCGCCAGCAGCGCCGCAGTCTCCTCGATCGAGCGTTCCTCGATCTCGCGCAGGATGAAGACCAGGCGGAAGCTCTCCGGCAGGTCGTCGACGGCATGCTCGAGCAGGCGGCGGGCCTCGGCCAACGACGCGCTGCGCTCGGGATCGGATGAAGCTGTCGGGAACATCAGGATCCTGCTGCCCTGCTGCTGAGCGGCCTCGACCGCATCGAGTTCGACCGTCGGCCGGCGCCGTCGGAGCCGGCCCCGCGCCTCGTTGAGCGCGATCCGGCTGAGCCAGGTGAGGATGCTGGACTCGCCGCGGAACTCGCCGAGATTGCGGAACGCGCGGAGATAGGTTTCCTGCAGCACGTCCTCGGCCTCGGTGTCGTCGCGCAGCACGCTGCGCGCGATCCGGAACAGGGGCTGGTTGCAGGCCTGCATGATCGCGCGGAAGGCCTCGCCGTCGCCGCTGCGGGCGCGGCCGAGAAGCTCGCCCTCCTCGTCGGCCGCATGGGTCGCCTGGGCCCGCTGATTCATCATCGACACTCCTCTTCCAGACCATTGGATGCGCCACGCGTCGCAAGGTTCCCGAAAAGCTTTCCCGGGAACCTCGATGCCCGATTCCCCATCGAATACCCGTAGCCCGCTCTCCGCCGGCAACCTTTCGAGGGAGAAGACGATGATCAGGACAACGATACTGGCGGTCGCGCTCGCGCTCGCCGCCCCCGCCATGGCGCAGGCGCCGACCGACGCGCAGATCGCGCATATCGCCTATACCGCCGGCCAGATCGACATCGACGCCGGCAAGCAGGCGCTTGCCAAGTCGCAGAACAAGGATGTCCGCGCCTTCGCCGAGGTGATGGTCCGCGACCACGCGGCGGTCAACGATAAGGCGCTGGCGCTGGTCAAGAAGCTGAACGTCACGCCCGCGGACAACCCGACCAGCAGGTCGCTGACAGACGGGGCGAAGAAGGCGCATGACGACCAGGCGAAGCTGGCGGGGGCCGCCTTCGACCGGGCCTACCTGCAGAACGAGGTCGCGTACCACAAGCAGGTCAACGCGGCGCTCAAGGACACGCTGATCCCGAACGCCGGCAACGCCGAGCTGAAGGCGCTGCTGGAAACCGGGCTCAAGCTGTTCCAGGAGCACCAGGCCCATGCCGAGCACATGCTGGCGGCGCTGAAGTGAGCGGGCGGGTCTCCACGCGGCGGGACGTCCTCGCGGCGGCGGCAGCGGCGATGCTGCTGCCGGCCGCCGCTTCCGCCGAGGGACGCATCCACATCGTGGTCATGGCGAAGATGAGGTTCGGGCCGGCGCCGCCGGACCTGAGGGCCGGCGACGCGATCGAATGGGTCAACGATGACATCTTCCGCCACACCGCGACCGCATCCGACGGCAGCTTCGATCTCGACCTCGCGGCGGGAGCGAGAGGGAGAACCGCGTTCGGGAAGGCGGGGGCGGTGATGGTCCGCTGCCGCTTCCACCCTGGCATGACGCTGCGGCTCGTCGTCGGCTGAACGACGCTCAGCGCTTCTGCCGGTACTCGCTCTCGATCGATTCCATCAGGCGGGCGAGCTCGGCGCGCACCTGGGCCTCGTCACAGCCCATCAGGATCGCGTCCTCGAGCGTGTCCTTGGCAAGCTGGCGGAGCTCGCGGAAGTTCTGGCTCATCACCTTGATCTTCTCGACGCAGGAGACGACGCCGCCTTCCGGCGTCCGCCAGATCACCGCATCGCTGTCGAAAGGCGCTCGGCTTTCGGCCATATCGGCCTCCTTCGGGGGGAACTCTAGCATCCGCCGGGCGGCGGGTCTGCGGCCGGTGGTCGCCGGGGAGCCTCGAATCGGCAACCCCGGACCCCGTTGCGGGTTGCGCGCGCGGGGGCCATACTTGGGCCCGCCATGCGTCTCCTGAGGCTTGCCCTCGCTCTCCTGTTCCTCGGCCTCGCCGCCGCCACGCCTGTCCTCGCCGGCCCGCGCGAGGACCAGCTCGACAAGATGTTCGCGCGTCTCAAGGACACGTCCTCGGAGACCGAGGCCTCGGCCCTGACCCAGGCGATCTGGATCCTGTGGACGACCTCTGAAGACTCCAACGTCAACGACATGATGCGCCGCGGCATACGCCTGATGAACGCCCAGAACTTCGGCGAGGCGCTCGACATCTTCGACCGCATGGTCAAGTACGCGCCCGAGTTCGCCGAGGGCTGGAACAAGCGCGCGACCGTGCACTACATGATGGGCAACTTCGCCGAGTCGGTCGCCGACATCAGGAAGACCCTGGCGCTCGAGCCGCGCCACTTCGGCGCCCTCTCCGGCCTCGGCATGATCAACCAGGAGCTCGAACGCCAGGGCGATGCGCTCAAGGCCTTCGAGGAAGCGCTGAAGGTCAACCCGTATCTGCCGGGCGCCAAGCAGCAGATCCAGGAACTCAAGAAAAAGCTGCAGGGTTCACCCACGTGACCGGTTTCGACCTGATCATCCACGGCGGACACGTCGTCACGCCGGCGGGCGTGCTCGCCATCGACATCGGCGTGAAGGGCGGCAAGATCGCCGCGATCGGCCAGCTCTATCCCGACCAGGGCAACGACGCGATCGATGCCACCGGCCTCTTCGTGCTGCCGGGCATCATCGACACCCAGGTGCATTTCCGCGAGCCCGGCGCCACCCACAAGGAAGACCTGCACACCGGCACGCGCGCCGCGGTGCTGGGCGGCGTCACCTCGGTCTTCGAGATGCCGAACACCAATCCGCTGACGCTGACGGCGGCGGACCTCCAGGCGAAGTTCGACCTGGCGAAGGGCCGCGCCTGGTGCGACCACGCCTTCTTCATCGGCGGTGCGGCAGAGAACGCCGACAAGCTTCACGAGCTCGAGCGCATTCCCGGCTGCGCCGGCGTGAAGGTGTTCATGGGCTCGTCGACCGGCAACCTGCTGGTCGAGGACGACCCGACGCTGGAGCGCATCGTTCGCAACGGCACGCGGCGGATGGCGGTGCATGCCGAGGACGAGCCGCGCCTGAAGGAACGCAAGCACATCGCCGACGAAGCCGCACATCCGCGCGCGCATCCCGTCTGGCGCGACGAGACCGTGTGCCTGAAGGCGACCCAGCGCGTCGTCGGGCTTGCGCGCAAGTACGGCCGCCGCGTCCACGTGCTGCACGTGACGACCGCGGAGGAGATGGAGTTCCTCGCCCAGAACAAGGACATCGTCACGGTCGAGGTGACGCCGAACCACCTGACGCTGGTGGCGCCCGACTGCTACGAGAAGCTCGGCACCCGCGCCCAGATGAACCCGCCGGTGCGCGAGCAGCGCCATCAGAACGGGCTCTGGCGCGCGATCGCCGAGGGCGTGGTCGACGTGGTCGGATCCGACCACGCGCCGCACACGCTGGAAGAGAAGGCGAAGACCTACCCGGCCTCGCCGTCGGGCATGCCGGGCGTGCAGACGACGCTGCCGCTGCTGCTGACCGCGGCCTATCACGGCAAGCTGTCGCTGGAGCGCGTGGTCGATCTCCTCTGCCACGGCCCGCAGCGCATCTACCAGATCGCCGGCAAGGGCCGGATCGCCCGCGGCTACGACGCCGACTTCGCCCTGGTCGACCTGCAGGCCTGGCGCGAGCTCAAGGACGAGGAGATGGGCAGCAAGGTCGGCTGGACGCCCTTCGCCGGATCGCGCGTCTGCGGCGTGCCGAAGGTGACGATCGTCCGCGGCAACGTCGTGATGCGCGACGGCGAGCTGATCGGTAAACCGATCGGCCAGCCGGTCCGCTTCGCCGAGACGTTCAGTCCTTCTTCCTGAGAGCTTTCGCCGACGCTTCCCAGTGATCGGGATGGACCCAGGCCTTCACGAAGGCCTGGGTCTCCGCGGCATCGACCGAGTTCCTCAGCTGTGCGTCATGGACCCGGGCGATCGACTTGAAGCCCCGCAGCACATGCGTGCTCTGCTTCAGCATCGGTGCGAGCAGCGCGTCCACCGCCGTGTCGGCGTCGTCGGCGACGGAATCGGCGAGGCCCAAAGCCTTTGCGTCTTCGGCCGATATCACCTCGGCGCCGCCGAGCAGCTTCAATGCGGTCGAGGATCCGACGCGCCGGATCAGGTCGTAGCCGCCGCCCCAGCCGGTGGTGACCGCGAGCTTCGCCTGAAGGAATCCGAGCCGCGCATGGCTCGCCATCGCGCGGAGGTCGCAGGCGAGCGCCAGTTCGGCGCCGCCGCCGAGCGCGTCGCCGCCGACACGCGCGATCACCGGTGCCGGGAAATCGCGGACCGCCTGCAGCGCCGCCTTGGCCTCGATCGAGAAGGCCTTCGCCTCCGTCGGATCGCGGACGGATTCCAGCTCGTTCAGGTCGCCCCCGGCGGCGAAGCACTTGTCGCCTGATCCGGTCAGCACCGCGGCCTTGATCGTCTCGTCCTTCGCCTGCACGGCGAACGCGAGTCGAATCTCGTCCAGCACGGCTCGCGACAGCGCGTTGCGCTTGGCCGGCCGGTCGATGGTGACGTGGAGCACGTCACCGCTTTTCGAGACGAGCAGGTGCGGCATCAGGCGGTCCTGTACAGCCTCGGCGGCGGCGGCGGCGGCCTGTCTTCGATCGGTGGCGGCGGGCGGTCGAGGAAGCCGGGGTTGCGGTCGAGGAACGCGGCCGCGAGGCGGGACCCGGGCAGATCCATCGCCCAGTAGCGGTCTTCGGGATGCGTCCCGCCGACCTCGCGACGAAGCGCGTTCTCCGCCTCGTTGAGCCGCTCGAACCGGGTTGGGGCTCCCGCCGGCTTGCCGAGGCCGTCGACGAACTCGACGCAGGCATGCTCGATCGCTTCGGCTTCGGCTTCGACCAGGCGCAGGCCGAGATGATCCAGCTGGGCGTTGTGCCAGAGACAGGTAAGGCGCCGTTCCAGAATCTCGGCGAAGTCGAGGGCCCGGGCGGTCGCACTCTCTTCCACGCGCTTGGGCAGCATGAGATGCCCGGCTTCGGACTCGCCGAAGTCGCTGAGATAGGTGTTGATTCCGAGGAGCGGCCGGCCGAAGGCACGTCCGATGTCATAGGGCCCGGAATAGCAATGGATCATGAAGGCCGACGTGGCGATCGCCCAGACGTCGAACAGCGCGCTGCGGTGCGCGTGATGGGCGCCGTCGTGGATATGCGGTCCCGAAACCGGTAGCGGCGGCATCGACGGATCGCCGATCCTGAGGATCGTATATCCGCGCGCCGCCAGCATCTCGATCGCCGGCACATAGCGCGCGATATCGCAGTCCCGGAAGCGGTTGAAGTCGTGCTCCTGGTTGTAGCCGGGCGACCGGACGTGAAGAACCGCCAGCGGCCGGTCCGGGTCGATGCCGGCGCGCCGCGCGGTCTCGGCGCCTGCGGTCGTCTCCTCTTCCGTCAGCGCGACGGTTGCCCTGTTGGGCAGGCCGCGATGGGCATGATGGTATTGCTCACTGGCAAGCCGCGAGGCGCCGCCGAACATGACGTGCAGGTCGCCGAAGTCGAAGCGCGACTGGTCGTGGAACAGCGTCGAGGCGACACGGAACAGGATCTGCGGATCGAGGTCGATTCCGTCGACGACCTCGAGCCCTCGCATCGCGAACCCGGCCATCCGCGGATCCATGCGGTGCGACAGCGGCAGCGGGACGATGAACACCTGGAAGGCGTCGGCCGGGAACAGCGTGCGCAGGATATGCGGGTCGAACCAGATATGGCCGATGAAGTCGACGCCGGCGAACGGATAGACCACCGGCTTGCGGTGATCGCGCCTGGGCGCGATCGCGCGGCGGGCGGCGGCGACGAAGGCGCCGATCTCCTGGTAGGTGACGCCGCGCGAATTGGCGAAGGACGGCGGCAACTCAGGCTAGCTCTCGCGCTTGGCGGGGACCGAGGCGAGCAGCGCCAGCCCGCCAACGAAGAAGATCAGGATCGTCGCCATGCCCCAGCGCTGGCTGCCGGTGGCGCGTGTCACCTCGGCGAGCAGCAGGGGACCTAGGAACGCGGTCGCCTTGCCGGAGAGCGCCATCAGGCCGAACAGCTCGGCGCGCTTCTCTTCCGGCGCGTGCCTCGCCATCCAGGTGCGCGAGGACGCCTGCACGGGACCGAGGAAGAACCCGATCAGCAGTGCAGCGATCCAGAACACCACCTTGGACTCGCTGACCAGGACCACCGCGCTGCAGAGGATCAGGCCGATCAGGCCCGAGGCGATCGTCGTCTTCGGACCCACGCGGTCGTCGATCCAGCCGAAGGCGACGGCGCCGATCGCCGCCGTGACGTTGAGCGCGATGCCGAACTGGATCACCTCGGCGAAAGAGAAGCCGAAGGTGCCGGCGGCATAGATGCCGCCGAAGGCGAACAGCGTCGTGAGCCCGTCGATGTAGAGCATGTTGGCGAGCAGGAAGCGCCAGAGCTCGGGCTGCGCCCGCGCCTCGCGGAGCGTGCGGGCCAGCGTCGCGAGCCCGATCTTGAGCGCGGTCGCCGGCGGATAGCCGCGGCCGGGCGCATCGGGCGTGAGGAAGACGAAGGGCAGCATGAATGCCAAGTACCAGAGCGCCACCATCGGCGCGGTCGCGCGGATATGGGCCGCCTCTTCCTTGCCGACGCCGAACAGCGGCGTGTCGGTCTGCACGAACCCGACGAGCGCGAGCGCCAGGCAGCCGAGCCCGCCGAGATAGCCCACGCCCCAGCCCCAGCCCGAGAAGCGGCCGAGCCGCTCCGGCGGGACCAGGCCCGGCAGCATCGCGTTGTAGAAGACGATCGCGAACTCGGCGCTCAAGGTCGCGATCACGACGAGCGTCAGCGCCATCGGCACGTGGTCGGGCGACGGCTTCACCTGCCAGAGCCAGGCGGTCGCGGCGATGCAGAGAAGCGAGAACAGGATCGCCCACAGCTTCCGCCCGCGGCCCTGGTCGGCGATCGCGCCCAATGCCGGCGCCAGGATCGCGATCGCGAGCCCGGCGATCGACGAGGCATGCCCCCATTGCGTCGTGCCGGCGGTCGGATCGGTCGCGACCGCCTCCGTGAAGTATGTGGCGAAGATGAAGGTGACGATGACGGTGAAATAGGCCGAGTTCGCCCAGTCGAAGAGGCACCAGGCGGCGAGCGCGGGCTTGGAGGGACGGGTCATGCGCGGGCGATCAGGCCGGGCGGCGCCTGTCGGCCGCGGCAAAGTGATCGATCTGGTCGGCGCGCGCCTTCTTGAACGCGGGGCGGTCGGTCACGCGCGTCACATAAGCCTCGCTTGCCGGTCGATTGCCGAAGGCGCGGACGTCCGGGACGCGCAGCACATCCGCCATCAGCAGGTCTGCGACCGTGAACCGGCCGGCCGCGAGCCATTCGCGCTCGCCCAGCACCTTTTCCAGCTGATCGAGGCGCTTGCCCATCCATCCGGCAAGGGCGTTGTCCTTGTCGCCGGAGATCTTCAGGAACCACCACGGGACGCTGACCATCTCGATCGAGTTGAGCGCGGCGATCGTCCATTGCAGGACGTCGGCTTCTCCGGCCGGATCGCGGGGCATCAGCTTGTCGCTTTTCCGGGCGAGGTGCAGCAGCCCGGCGCCGCTCTCGAATATCTCGAGGTCTCCGTCGCCGAGGAACGGTATCTGGCCGAAGGGTTGCTGCTCCAGGTGATTGGTCTCGCGGTCCTTGAACGCGACCGTCCGGACGGTGTAGCCGAGGCCGGCTTCCTCGCACGCCCATCTCAGCCTCAGATCGCGCACGAAGCCGCGAGGACCGTCGGGCACCCAGTCGTAGGTCCAGATCGTCAGCCCGCTCATGACCTAGACGCCTGCCAGCTCGCCGAACCTCCGGTTCGCGACCGCCAGCATCGCGAGATCGACCGCAGGGGCGGCGCGCATCTCGGTCAGCACCTGGTCGATGCGCTCGACCGCCGGCTTGCGTCCCTCGACCCAGGTCATGAGCTCGCCTGAGTCGGCGAGCACGCGGCGGGCGAGGCTCGCCTGATGGCCGTAGAGGTCGTCGAGAACCGCGGCCGCCGCCTGGCGCTGCCAGTCGGTCTGCGGCTTGAGCTGGGCCGCCTGGCTCTTGAGCCAGTCGAGGCCGAGGCGCTGGCCCAGCGCGTAGTAGACGCGGGCGACGGTCAGCGGATCGCCGCCGAGGCGGACGATGTCGGGCGCCGCCGCCAGCCAGTCGAGCTGCGCGACCGCATGCGCCAGCTCGCCGGGCACGCCGGCATCGGTCATCGCCTTGGCGGTCGCCTCCAGCGTCGTCCGGTCGCTCTCCGGCAGCGCCTGGCCGAGACCTTTGGTCAGCGCCTCGACGCCCGGACGGAACTCGGCCAGCGCGTCGGCGATCGACAGCGGGTGCTTGCCGTTGTTGAGGAACCACAGGCTCGCCCGCTCGGAGAGCCGGCGGATCGCCTGGTGCATCGCCGTCTGCACGTCGGCGCCGACGCGGAGGTCGAGCGCCTGCACGGCCTCCCACATCGGCCCCAGCGCAAAGACGTCGCGCGCGATCAGGTAGGCGCGCGCGATCTCCGGCCAGGTGCAGCCCGTGCGATCGGCGAGCGAGACGACGAAGCCCGGCCCCACCCGGTTGACCATCGCATTGGTGACGACGGTGGCGATGATCTCGCGCTTCAGCTTGTGCCGGCCGATCTCGGTCTTGAAGCGCTTGCGGAGTTCCTTCGGGAAATAGCTTTCGAGGTCCGACGTCAGCACCGGATCGTCGGGAAGATCGGACGGCAGCAGCACGTTGTAGAGCGCCATCTTGGAGTATGCCAGCAGCACCGCCAGCTCCGGCCGGGTGAGGCCGCGCGCCGACGCCTGGCGTTCGGCGAGCTGGCCGTCGTTCGGCAGGAACTCGATGGCGCGATCCAGCAGCCCGATCTTCTCGAGCGCCCGCATCAGGCGGGTCTTGTCCTCGACGCCCTCGGAGCCCTCGGCCTCCGAGAGGGTCAGCGCCAGCGACTGGTTGATGTTGTCCTCGAGCACCAGCAGGCCGACTTCCTCGGTCATCGAGGCCAGCAGCTGGTCGCGCTGCTTGATCGTCATGTCGCCGTTGGCGCAGACGTCGCCGGTGAGGATCTTGATGTTGACCTCGTGGTCCGAGCAGTCGACGCCGGCCGAGTTGTCGATCGCGTCCGTGTTGAGGCGGACGCCGAGCAGTCCCGCCTCGATGCGGGCGCGCTGGGTCATGCCGAGATTGGCGCCTTCGCCGATCACCTTGGCGCGGATGTCCTTCGCCGTGACGCGGAGCGTATCGTTGGCGCGGTCGCCGACCTCGGCGTTGGTCTCGGCGGTGGCGCGGATGAAGGTGCCGATGCCGCCGAAGAAGATCAGGTCGACCGGCATCTTCAGGATCGCCTGGATCAGCTCCGCCGGGGTCGCGGCGTCGCGATCGAGGCCGATCAGCTTCTTCATCTCGGGGCTGAGCTTGATCGATTTGGCCGAGCGTTCGAAGATGCCGCCGCCGGCCGAGATCAGCTTCGCGTCGTAGTCCTTCCAGCTCGACCGCGGCAGATTGAAGAGACGCTCGCGCTCGGCGAAGCTCGATGCCGGATCGGGCGTCGGGTCGATGAAGATGTGCATGTGGTTGAAGGCGCAGACCAGCCTGGTCGCCTTCGAGCGCAGCATGCCGTTGCCGAAAACGTCGCCCGCCATGTCGCCGATGCCGACGCAGTCGAACGGCTCGCTCTGGCAGTCGCGGCCCATCTCGCGGAAGTGTCGCTTGACGTTCTCCCACGCGCCGCGCGCGGTGATCGCCATCTTTTTATGGTCATAACCGGCTGAACCGCCCGAGGCGAAGGCATCGTCGAGCCAGAAGCCGTACTCGCGGCTGACGCCGTTGGCGATGTCGGAGAACGTCGCCGTACCCTTGTCGGCGGCGACCACCAGGTAGGGGTCGTCCTGGTCGAGGCGGACCACGTCCTTGGGCGGCGTCAGCTTGCCGCCTACGGCGTTGTCGGTGATGTCGAGGAGCCCGCGCATGAAGATGCGGTAGCACTCGATGCCTTCGTTGAGGAACGCCTCGCGGCCGCCTTCGGTCGGCGGGTTCTTGACGAAGAAGCCGCCCTTCGATCCCACCGGCACGATGACGGCGTTCTTCACCATCTGGGCCTTCATCAGCCCCAGGATCTCGGTGCGGAAGTCCTCGCGCCGGTCGGACCAGCGGATGCCGCCGCGGGCGACACGGCCGCCGCGCAGATGCACCGCCTCGACCCGCGGCGAGTAGACCCAGATCTCGACCAGCGGGCGCGGCAGCGGCAGGTCGTCGACCTTGTGGCTGTCGAGCTTGAAGGAGACATAGCTCTTCGGCTGCCCGTTGGCCGCCATCTGGAAGAAGTTGGTGCGCTGGGTCGAGCGGATCAGGTTGACGAAGCGCCGGAGGATGCGGTCCTGGTCGAGGTTGGTCACCGCATCGAGCGCATGCTCGATCTCGACCGCGATGCCGTTGGCGCGGACCTCGGCGTCCTTGCGGTCGGCCGGATCGAAGCGCGTCTTGAACAGCTTGACCAGCAGCCGGGTGATCTCCGGATGGTCGGAGAGCGCGTCCTCGATATAGGTCTGGCTGAAGGTGAAGCCGGTCTGGCGAAGATACTTGGCGTAGGCCCTGAGGATAACGACCTCGCGCCAGACGAGTCCGGCGCCGAGGATCAGGCGGTTGAAGCCGTCGTTCTCGGTCTCGCCCGACCAGGCGCGGCGGAAGGCGTCGTGGAATGCCTGCTTGACCCGGCTCACCGGCACCTGGCCGCCGGTCCTGAGACGCATCGAGAAGTCCTGGATCCAGACCTTCTCCTCGATCGCCTTCGGCTTCACCCGGAACGGGATCTCCTCCAGCACCTTGAGGCCCATGTTCTCCAGCATCGGCAGCACGTCGGAGAGCGGGATCGGCTTGCCGGGATTGAAGACTTTGAAGTGGACGTCGTCGCCCTCGGCATCGAGCGGCGTGTAGAGGTTCATCGCGATCTGCTTGGTCGCGAGCACTTCCTCGACGCGGTCGATGTCGGACACCGCCGCCTGGCCCGGGAAGCGCTCGCGATAGCCCGACGCGAAGGCGTCGGCATAGCGGTCCAGGATCGAGAGGCCCTTCTCCTCGCCCTTGGCCTCGATCAGCGCCTGGCTGAGATGGTCGCGCCACGAGCGCGCCGCCTCGATCAGCTTGGTCTCGATCGCCTTCGGCTCGACCTCGGGGAACTTGAGCTGGTCGGTCTGGATGATGAAGTGGAGCCGCGCCAGCACCGAGTCCGAGATCTGCGTATAGAACTGGGTGACCGGCCCGTTCAGGCTCTGCTCGAGGATCGTCTGGAATTTGCGCCGGAGGTCGGTGTTGTAGATGTCGCGCGGCACGTAGACCAGGCACGAGATGAACCGGCGGAAGGTGTCGGGCCTGAGGAACAGCGCGATGCGCTGGCGCTCCTGCAGGTGCAGGATCCCCATCGCCATGTCGAACAGCAGGTCCTGGTCGACCTGCAGCAGCTCGTCGCGCGGGAAGGTCTCGAGGATCGTCAGCAGCGTCTTGCCGTTGTGCGATCCGGGCGTGAAGCCGGCGCGCTTCAGCGTCTCGTCGACCTTGTGGCGGAGCAGCGGGATCGAGCGGACGCTTTCGTTGTAGGCGGCTGAGGTGAAGAGGCCCACCGCCTGCCACTGGCCGACGACGGCGCCCTTCTTGTCGATATCCTTGATGGTGATGACGTCGAGCAGCACCGGGCGGTGCACGGACGAGAGCCGGTTGCCCTTGGCGATGTTGACCAGGGTCGGACGCTCGATCTCGGCCCGCACCTCGGCCGGCAGCTCCGAGATGTTGCGCATCCCGCCGAAGATGTGGAACGCCGGGTCGCGGACGACGCCGAGTCCGGACGCGTCGTTGACGATCATGCGGCCGGTCTTCGCCTCGTACTTGAAGTCGCGATATCCCAAGAACGTGAAATGGTCGGCCTCGAGCCAGCGCAGGAACTCGATCGACTCCTTCACTTCGGCCGCGGGAAGCGTCGGCGGGTTCGCTTCGACATGGGCGACCACCTCCAGCAGCTTCTTGCGCATCGCCCGCCAGTCGGTGACGGCGTGGCGGACATCCGACAGCACCGAGGCGAGCCCGGCCTGGATCTGCTCCAGCACCTCGGCCGAGCTCCGCGCCGAGACCCGGATCTGCATCATCGATTCCGGCGTGCCGTCCTTGGGATCCTTCGCCAGGTTCGTGCGCTTGCCCTTGGCATCGCGGACGACGTGGACGACCGGGTGGATCACCAGGTGCACGCCGAGCTCGCGCCGGTTCAGCTCGGCGGTGACGGAGTCGACCAGGAACGGCATGTCGTCGTTGACGATCTCGACCACGGTGTGGGTCGAGTGCCAGCCGTCCTCCTCGAAGCGCGGATTGTAGGCGCGGATCTTGGGCTGGCCGGGCGTGCGGGCCTCGGCGAAGCGCCAGAGCGCCATCGCCGCGCCGAACAGGTCGAGCGGATCCTCGGCCTGCACGTCCTCGGCGGGAACGTTCCTGTAGAAGAGGCGGATGAAGGCTTCGGCCTCGGCAGCCTTGCCGGAGTCGCCGAGGCGCTCCCTGGCAAGCTCGACCACGCGGTCGACGGTCTCGGCCTTGCGGCCCTCGAGCTTCTGGCGCATGGGAGTCCCCTCCTGACAGCGTCCTCCGCCGGTTTGTCGGTCCCCGGCTTCCCGACACATTTAAGGTACATCCAAGACCGTGTCGGAACAAAGGCTTATCGGATAAAGTAGGTCCATGGCGCTGACCCAGACGATCGTCGGCCTGCTTGTGCGGATGCGAAGGGCTGGCCTGTTCGACCTGGGCACCGCGCGCGTGCTCGATCTCGGGGAGCAGAATCTCTACGGAAATGTGCGCGGGAGCGACGTGGTCGCGATCGCGCGCCTGCTGAAGCTCCCGGACACGCGCGTCGCCGGAATCGAGGCGGAAGTCGCGTCGATGACGAGCGCTGCCGCACCGACGCTCGCCTTCGACCTCGCCAAGCTGCTCTATCGGGTGGTGTTCGACTGCACCACATATCGCGCAATCGATCTCCATGGCACCGACGCGGCGTGGCGGCACGACCTCAACCTGCCGCTGCCGGTCTCGGAGACCTTCGACGTCGTCACGAACTTCGGCACGTCGGAGCACGTGTTCGACCAGGCGCAGCTGTTCCGCTCGATCCATGCGCTGGTCAGGCCGGGCGGGCTGATGCTGCACGCGCTGCCGCATCAGGGCGGGCCGGATCACGGCTTCTTCAACTATCACCCGACCTTCTTCCACGACCTCGCCGCCGCCAACGGCTACCGCGTCGCGACCCTGGTGCTGATGAGCCCCGGCGGCGAGGACGGCGACCGCCTCGACATGTTGAAGGACCGCGAGGCCTATGCGGCGCTGATCGGGAAGGAAGGATTGACCAGGGAAAGCGGGCTGTTCGTGGCCTTGGTCAAGCCGTTCGAGGAACGGCCGTTCCAGGCGCCGATGCAGGGCTACTACGCGGGCGACCTGTCGGAAGAGGGCCGCCGCGCCTGGGAAGACCGGCGCTGAATCCTCAGTTCTGCGGGGGCTGGAAGATCCGCTCGCGTTCCTGGCGCTGTTGCTCGGCGCGCAGCCGATCGCTCTCGCGCTCGATCCGGGCCTTGTCGTCGCGGAGCCGGTTCTGCTCGCGAAGCCGATCGAGCATCGCGCGCGGATCCGAGCGCGTGGTCGTCGCCGGCGCCGGGTTCGAATAGCCCGATCGCTCGCGCTCGATTCGCGCGTTCTCGCGGGCGGCGTCGAGGCGGCCCTGTTCCTGCTGGCGGCGGAACTGCGCGTCGTCGGTCGGCGTCACCTGCGCCGCGGCCGGGTTGGCGCAAAGCGCCAGCGCGGCGAGCAGTGCGGAAAGATGCCTGGCCATGCCTCAGATCTTGGGGCGGGCCGGGCCTTCCGCAAGCGCCGTCTCCTCTAGAGATAGAGAGACTGGCGTTCTCGCGTGCGGTTCGCGCTCTTCGACCACGCGAAGAGGCCACCGGCAACCGAGCCTGCGACGGCGATTACGACGAGCACGACGACGGTACCTGCGAGGACGATGCCGCCCAGGAAAGCCACCGTCGAAACGGTCCCCACGATGGCGCGGACGCGCGAGCGGGGGGTCTGAAGTGAGGTCGTCATGTCCCCCACTTTAGGCATTTGGAGTAAATGCGAAGTTAAAGCAGAACATAAGCCAATTCAATAACTTGAGGTATCCGGGCACCCTGAACCGGTCCCAGAAATCGAGGAACCAAAATTGGCACGGGGCCGTTGGACCTGGGCGGGTCGAGACCAGCCACGGACAGGCCGGGATCGGCCCCCGAACACAGGAGACGACGATGCAGCAGAAGCCGAATCAGCAGCAGAGCGGCAACGACATGAACAAGAAGCCCGGCCAGCAGAGCGACCAGAGCTCGGGCAACAAGCAGCAGCAGCAGGGCAACAACCCGAAGCAGCCGCAGCACGGCAATCAACCGGGCCAGCAGAACAACCCGGAGTCGGGACGTCAGCAGCAGGGCGGCAAGTTCGATGAGAGCGGACGCCGCCGGTCGATCGACGAGAACAACGAGTAGGCTGACGCGACGCGTCGGCACGGGCCAATCCCCAGCCTGTTGCGCGGAGGCGCTCGACCGGTTCACGGGCCGGGCGACCGCCTCCGCCCTCAGCACCTCGCGCAGGCCGCCGGCGACGACCGTTGGCGGTAGCGGAGGTGCTTCCTTTTTTTCCGCTCGCCAAAAGTCACTGAATTGTCCGGTGCACGCCGTGCCGGCCCGGCGGAAAGTGTCGGTCGCCGGGGACGGAGATGGGATGAACGCCCATCGGCCATCCGCCGGCGGAGGTGGAATGAGGTCATCCTTGGTAGCGGACAGCGGCGCTCGGGCCGCGGCGGAACGACCGAAGATCGCGGCCGTCCCCGCTGCCGGGCTTCGTGGCCGCGTGCTGCTGATCGGCGGCGGCGCCGAGGCCCATGCCCACGCCCAATACCTGAAGGACAGCGGCTACGCCGCCGAGACCTCGGCCGAAGGCGAGGCGATGGCGTCGATCCAGGCGGCGCGGCCCGACCTCGTCGTCGCGCAGGATGCGCAGCTCGTCCGCCAGATCCGTGCCGACGACGCGCTTCGCGACATGCGCGTGCTGCTGCTCTCGCCCAAGGGCGACGGCGCTGCGCGCCTCGACGGCCTTCGCGCCGGCGCCGACGACTACCTGACCCAGCCGGCCACGGGGAGCGAGCTTCTGGCGCGCATCGAGACCGCGCTGGCGCTGGCGCGCCTGCGTGCCGAGGCGGACCACGAGCTGCGCGAGGAAGCGCGCACGCTCGATACCCTCAACAAGGTGGGGGCCGCGGTCGCGGCCGAACTCGACCTCTCGCGCGCGGTGCAGGTGGTGACCGATGCGGCGACCGAGCTGACCGGCGCCGCCTTCGGCGCCTTCTTCTACAACGTCATCAACCAGAAGGGCGAGAGCTACATGCTCTACTCCCTCTCGGGCGTGCCGCGCGAAGCCTTCTCGAAGTTCCCGATGCCGCGCAACACCAAGGTGTTCGCGCCGACCTTCGGCGGCGAGGGCGTGGTCCGTTCCGACGACATCACCAAGGATCCGCGCTACGGCAAGAACGCGCCGCATCACGGCATGCCGGAGGGGCACCTTCCGGTCTGCAGCTATCTCGCGGTGCCGGTCGCGTCGCGCTCGGGCGAGGTGCTGGGCGGGCTGTTCTTCGGCCATCCGAGGCCCGGCGTCTTCACCGATCGGGCCGAGCGGCTGGTGAGGGGAATCGCCAGCCAGGCGGCGATCGCGATCGACAACGCGCGCCTCTACCAGGCGGCCCAGGCCGAGCTGGCCGAGCGGCGACGGTCCGAGGCGGCGCTGCGCGAAGCCGAGGAGCGCCAGCTCAAGCTCAACGAGACGCTGGAAGCGAAGGTCGCCGAGCGCACCGCCGAGCTCAAGACAGCGAACGAGCGGCTGGTGGCCGAGGCGGCCGAGCGCGAGCGCATGAGCGAGGCGCTGCGCCAGGCGCAGAAGATGGAGGCGATCGGCCAGCTGACCGGCGGCGTCGCGCACGACTTCAACAACCTGCTGACGATCATCCTCGGCAACCTCGAGACCCTGCAGCGTCAGCTTGGGTCTGGCGGCGATCGTGCGCGGCTCGAGCGTTCGGTCGAGAACGCGCTCCGCGGTGCCAGGCGTGCGGCGTCGCTGACCCAGAGCCTGCTCGCCTTCGCGCGCCGCCAGCCGCTCGAGCCGAAGCCGACCGACGTCAATCGCCTGGTGCTCGCGATGTCGGACCTGCTCGGCCGGACGCTCGGCGAGCACATCCAGGTGACGACGGCGCTCGCCGGCGATCTCTGGCGGGCGAGCGCCGATCCGAACCAGCTCGAAGCAGCGCTCCTCAATCTCGCGGTCAATGCCCGCGACGCGATGCCGAACGGCGGCAATCTCGTGATCGAGACCGCCAACGTGCATCTCGACAAGAGCCAGGCGCCGCTGCAGTCGGACTTCGTTCCCGGCAACTATGTCGTGGTCGCGGTGACCGACTCCGGCGGCGGCATGACGCGCGAGGTGATGTCGCGCGCCTTCGATCCGTTCTTCACCACCAAGGATGTCGGCCACGCGACCGGCCTCGGCCTCTCCCAGGTCTACGGCTTCGTCAAGCAGTCGGGCGGACACGTGAAGATCAACAGCGACGTCGGCAAGGGAACGACGGTCAAGCTCTACCTGCCGCGCACCGACGGTGCCGCCACCGAAGCGGCGACCGGCCCGAGAAGCGCGCCGGCCACCGCGCACAGCGAGATCGTGCTGGTGGTCGAGGACGACGAGGACGTGCGCGCCTACACGACCGACGTGCTGCGCGAGCTGGGCTACCGCGTGCTGCAGGCGCCGAACGGCCAGCAGGGGCTCGACCTCCTGATGCGCGAGCCCGGCGTCCGCCTGCTGTTCACCGATATCGGGCTTCCGGGCGGGATGAACGGCCGCAAGCTTGCCGAGGAGGCACGCCGGCGCCGCCCGAACCTTCGCGTCCTGTTCACCACCGGATATGCCGCGGACGCGCTGGTCCATGACGGACGGCTCGACGCCGGCGTCCAGCTGATCGCCAAGCCCTTCACTTATCCGGCGCTTGCAGCCAAGCTGCGCGAGGTGCTGGACGGAGCCGCCATGCCCAACGCCTTCGCCGACTCGTCCGCCCTCTCTGCTGCTACGGCATCGTCGCCGAAGCCGCCGGCACCGGCTGTGCCTCAGCCGGCCGAGAGCGCCCGGCCCAAGCAGGGCGAGCCGCCCTGCATCCTCGTGGTCGAGGACGAGGCGCTGATCCGGATGGTGACGGTCGACACGCTGGAGACGCTGGGCTTCCAGGTGGCCGAGGCGGGATCGGCGACCGAGGCGGTCAAGGTGCTGAAGTCGGGGCGCGCGATCGAGGCGGCGCTGATCGACATGGGCCTGCCCGACCGCAAGGGCGACGTTCTGGTCGGCGAGCTCCGCCAGATCAAGCCGACCCTCGGCGTCGTCATCGCCAGCGGCTACTCGACCGACAACCTCAGGAAGCGGGTGGCCGAGGACAGGATCACCCGGCTGCTGCCGAAGCCCTATGACGGCCGCCAGCTCGAAGCGGCCTTGAAGGCGATCGGCCTCGACGCGCCGGTGCCGATGCCCTGAGGGCATCCGCTTGGACAGGAACCACGCGCTCGGCTAAGACGGCGGACCTCCTCGCGGGTCCGCTATGCAGATCGCCATCCTCACCTTCGACGGCTTCAACGAGATCGATTCCTTCGTCGCCTGCAACATCCTGAACCGGGTGCGCGGGTGGAAGGCGTCCATCGTGGCACCGGCGGCCCGCGTCTCCTCGCGAAGCGGCGTCACGGTCGAGGCACAGCAGCCGCTCGAGTTCGCCGCATCCTCTGACGCGGTGATCGTCGGCAGCGGCTCGAAGACCGATGCGATCTCCAAGGACAGGGCGACCCTCGACCGTATCCGGCTCGACCCGCAGCGCCAGCTCGTGGCCTCGCAATGCTCGGGTGCCCTGATCCTGAACGCGCTGGGATTGCTGGCGAGCCGCCGGGCCTGCACCGATCACGTGACCAAGCCGCTGTTCGACGGCACCGGCATCGAGATCCTGGAGCGCGCCTTCCACGCCGACGGCAACCTCGCCTCGGCCGGCGGCTGCCTCGCCGCACCCTACATCGCCGCCTGGATGATGATGCGCGCCGCCGGCGAGAAGGCCGTGCGCGACGTGCTCTATCAGGTGGCGCCGATCGACGAGAAGGACGCCTACATCGATCGCGTGATTGCGGCCGTGAAGCCTTACGTCGCTTTAACCGCCCTGCAGGGAGCCGCCTCGTGACGATCTTCGGCAGCTTCGGGTGAGGAGCGACGCGCGATTGCCGGTCGAGCTGGTCCGCGGCCGATACGGACCGATGTTCGCCCTTACGACCGATCGCTACATCGGAACATCCCTTCGACGTTTTGGAGCCTGGAGCGACGATGAGGTGAGGTTGCTGCGGCGTCTGCTGAATCCCGGCGATGTCGTCGTCGAAGTCGGCGCGAATGTCGGCAGCCACACGGTTCCCATCGCGCAGCACGTGGGTCCGGGGGGGGGGAGTCGTCGCCTTCGAGCCGCAGCAAGCGCTGTACCGGGTCTTGCGTGGCAGCATCGCCGCCAACAGCCTCGGAAGCATCGTCGATCTCCGTCGCGAGGCCGTCGGCGAGGAAACGGGAGTTCTTCACGTTCCGGTCTTCGACTACGACGTGGTCGACAATTTCGGCGGCTTCTCGGAATCGTTGCTGGAATTCACGCGCAGCGAAGGGAAGATCGTCGCGCATGATGTCGTGCCGATGCGCACCGTCGACTCGCTGTCATTGCCGTCGTGCGCTCTGGTCAAGGCGGACGTCGAAGGAATGGAGATGGCCGTGATAGGCGGCGCGTTCGAGACGATCGGAAGATGCCGGCCGGCTTTGTACCTTGAAGCCCACCGCGGCAAAGCACGGGCGCTCCTGCTTTCGCTCGATTCTCTGGGTTATCGGCTTTGGCGTCATTTCCCGCCGATCTACGCACCGCAGGAGTCGACAGATGCGGTCGAGAACCCGTGGCCTGGCGTGGTGTCCGACAATATTCTGGCGCTTCCTGCCGGCCGCAGCCTGTCGTCGGACGTGATTGCCGGCTTTCGCCTGAATCCGATCACCGATCCGTACCGGGACCTCCCATGACGCCTCTCGACAAGCTCAGGTCGATCGATCTGCCGTTCGCGAAGCACATAGGCCTCGTCTTCACCGAAGCGCAGCCCGACAGGGTAGTGGCGCGGATGAAGATCACGAAGGAGCTCTGCAACGGCCGCGGCGTGCTGCAGGGCGGGGCGGCGATGACGCTCGCCGACACGCTCGGCGCCGCCGGTGCGATCGTCAACCTGACGCCCGACGCCAAGGGCACGACGACGCTCGAGAGCAAGACCAATTTTGTCTCTCCCGCGCTCGAAGGCTCCGAGGTGATCGCGATCTCGACCCCGGTCCATCGCGGCCGCCGCACCCAGGTCTGGCAGACGCGGATCGAGACCGAGGACGGCAAGCTCGTGGCGTTGGTCACCCAGACCCAGATGACGCTGTGACGATCAACAGCCTCTGGGCGATCGGCTCCAAGGTCGCCGATCCGCTCGCCGAGGCGGCGTTCTTCGAGGCGCTGGGTGCCGAGCGCAAGTCGGTTGACCGTCGCGGCGGGAAC
>JAEULB010000190.1 GCA_016792585.1 Rhodospirillaceae bacterium | reverse complement strand
CAACTCGAACTTCGAGGCCTTCGTCTCGCAGAACGGCGGCAGCCCGGATCCGGACGACTACTTCTACCGGACCTTCCGCACCGGCGGCTCGACCAACGTGTTCAAGTACTCGAACCCGGAGCTCGACAAGCTGCTGGACGACGCGCGCACCATGCAGGATCAGGCCAAGCGCAAGGCGGCCTACGCCCAGGCGCAGCAGATCCTCGCCTGCCGCGGCCCGATCTCGCATCTGGCCTACGCGACCCTGTTCACCGCCGTGCGCAACAACGTGCAGGGCTACGAGCTGATCGCGACCCGCTCGACCCGCTATCTCCGCGAGACCTCTCTCGCGCGCTAGCGGCACCGTCCCGGCCCGCCTTTCGCCGCGCCTTGCGGCGGAGGGCGGGAAGCTCGAGGGCCTCGCCCCGGACGATCCGGGCGAGGCCCGTTTTTCGGTAAGTCCCAGATGATCCGCGTCCTGGCGCAGCGCCTCACCGACCTGATGGTCGTCCTCTGGGGCGTCTCGGCGCTCGTCTTCCTGATGATCCGCTTCATTCCCGGCGACGCCGTGCAGATCATGCTCGGCGCCAACGTCGAGATCACGCCCGAGCGGCTGCAGGCGCTCTACCAGAAGATCGGCTTGGACAAGCCGCTGCTCGAGCAGTACGCGAGCTGGATCGGCGGCATCTTCGTCGGCGATCTCGGCACCTCGCTCTGGACCGGGGCTCCGGTCGGCGAGGAGATCCTCGCCCGCCTGGGCGTCACCCTTGAATTGCTGATGCTGTCCCTGGGCACCGCGGTCGCGCTCGCGATCCCAGCCGGCTGCCTGATGGCCTATGTCCGGAAGTCGGCCTCCGACTATGTCGTCCGCATCGTCACCATCATTGGCGTCACCATCCCGTCGTTCTGGCTCGGCATCGTGCTGATCCTGGCCTCGTACAAGCTGTTCCCGAGCTTCGCCTCGATCGGCTACGTGCCTTTCGGCGACGATCCGCTCGCCAACCTCTCGCGCATGATCCTGCCGACGATCTCGCTGGCGCTGCCGATCATCGCGTCTCTCTCGCGCATCATGCGCTCGGCGATGCTGGACGCACTCGGCCAGGACTACATCCGCACCGCCCGCGCCAAGGGGGTGAGCGAGCGGACCGTGATCTTCCGCCACGCGCTTCGCAATGCGCTGATCCCG
This sequence comes from Rhodospirillaceae bacterium, assembly GCA_016792585.1. Lineage (GTDB taxonomy): Bacteria > Pseudomonadota > Alphaproteobacteria > SHVZ01 > SHVZ01 > SHVZ01. The sequence continues at coordinate 8,905 of JAEULB010000190.1, read as the reverse complement.
TTCGTGACCGCGGTCGGCATCACCGCCGGATACCTGTTCGGCGGCGCCATCGTGGTCGAGCAGGTGTTCGCGCTGCCGGGCCTGGGCCGCCTCGTCATCGGCGCCATCGCCGAGCGCAACTACCCCCTGATCCAGGCGACGATCCTGCTGGTGACCTCGGGGTTCGTCGTCATCAACTTCCTCGTCGACATGCTCTATGTCGCGATCGATCCGCGGGTGAGGGAGGCATGAGCCTGATGCCTCGCCATCCCCTGGTCCTGGTCGGCGGCGCGCTGGTCCTGATCCAATGCGCGCTGGCGATCTTCGCGCCGCTGATCGCGCCTTACGACCCGATCGGCCAGAACATCATCAACCGAATGGAGGCGCCGAGCCTCGCCTTCCTGCTCGGTGCCGACCAGTTCGGCCGCGACAACTTCTCGCGCATCCTCTACGGCTACCGCGCTTCGCTCGCGGTCTCGCTGGTCTCGGTGATGATCGCGCTGGTGGTCGGCGGCTCGCTCGGCGTGATCTCGGCCTTCTATCGCGGCTGGACCGATCGCATCGTCATGCGCTCCATGGACGTGCTGTTCGCCTTTCCGCTGATCCTGCTCGCGATCGCCATCATCTCGCTGCTGGGCCCGAAGCAATGGACCACGGCGATCGCGATCGGCATCGTCTACACGCCGATCTTCGCCCGCCTGCTGCGCGGACCGGCGCTGGTGCTGGCGGAGAGCGAATTCGTGGTCTCGGCTCGTGCCATCGGCGCCGGCGACCTCCGCATCCTGGTCCGCCATATCCTGCCGAACCTCGCCAGCGTGATCCTGGTGCAGGCGAGCCTGTCGCTCTCGACCGCGATCCTCGTCGAGGCCTCGCTGTCCTTCCTCGGCATCGGCACGCAGCCGCCGACGCCCTCGCTGGGCCTGATGCTGGCCGAGAGCCGGAGCTATGCGCTGATCTCGCCCTGGACCTCGATCTTCGCCGGTGTCGCGATCCTCACATCGTCGCTGGGCTTCAACCTGCTCGGCGACGGGCTTCGCGACACGCTCGACCCGAGGCTCAAGGGCACCGAATGAGCGAGGTCTCGCTCAGGCCGGCGACGGCGGCGGACGCCGAGCCGCTCGCCCGCGTCGCGCACGATTCCTTCCACCTGGCCTTCGCCGGGATCATGAGCCCGGCGGCGCTGGCGCAGCGACCGTTCGCCTTCTTCGTCGAGCGCTTCGGCGTGCAATGGCCGCATGTCGTGGTGGCGGAGAGGGCGGGACGTGTCGTCGGCTTCTCGATGGTACGCGACCGCCATATCGACATGCTGTTCGTCGACCCCGGCGCCCAGGCCCGCGGCATCGGCAAGGCGCTTCTCGCAGATGCGGAATCCGGTGGCGCGATCACCCTGGAATGCTTCCAGGACAACAGCCAAGCCCGCGATTTCTATGAGAAGTACGGCTGGAAGCTGACCAAATCCTTGCGCCGAGCCTTCTGCGGGGAGGATTACGACTTCGTCCTCTACGCCAAGGGAGCCTGAACTCTTGGATGTGACTTCAATCACATCCCGCCACCGGCACCAGGTCTAGGTTTGGCTAGTCCCAAGCGGGGTGGGAAGCCAGGAGGTGTCATGGCGCCTCTCGTCCGCCTTCTTCTGATCTTCGTCGCGGTCTCCGTCGGTGCGCCGATCGCAGGCTTCATGATCGCACCCGATGGCGGCCCCGCCGACTTCGTCGACCTCGTCGACGACGATCCGCCCGCACCGGTCATCCGCCCGATCGCCGTGAAGGTGAGCCTTCCGGGCCTCGAGCCCGAGATCGGCTGGTGGTGGAACCCTGACGAGCCCGGCCGCGGCTTCATCATCGACCGCAGCGGCGCGCAGCTCGTCGTCGGCGCGCTCGCCTACGAGCCCGACGGACGTGCGTCGTGGTCGCTCGCCTCCGGCGCGCTCGCCTGCGGCAACGAGTTCAAGGAATCCCTCCAGGCCTATGTCGGCGGACAGACGCTGAACGGCCGCTTCCGCAAGCCGACGAGCCAGCGCGAGATCGGCCGCATCGGCATCCGGTTCCTGAGCCCGAGCCAGGCGACGCTGGTGCTGCCGAACGGACGCGCGGTGCCGCTCGAGCGCTATCGCCTCGACGGCGGCGTGCGCTCGGACTTCGAACCAGAGCCAGGCTGGTGGTGGAACCCGGCCGAGCCCGGCCGCGGCTTCGCGGTCGAGGCCAGGGGCGGGGCGCTGCTGCTGACCGGAGTCATGTACGACGAGCGCGGCAACCCGGTCTGGTACGTCTCGCACGGGCAGATCGACGCCGACCGCTCCTATCGCGGCCGCTGGCTCAGGCTCGCCGGCGGGATGACGATGGACGGCGGCTACCGCGTCGCCGCCGGCTCGACCGACGTCGGGGCCGTTTCCGTCGATTTCGTCAACGAGCGTGTGGCGACGCTGATCCTGCCGGAAGGCAAGGCGCTGCCGATCAGCCGGCTGGATCTCGCCGCGGCCCCGGCCCTGGCATTGCCGGTGGCCTCGCCGGCGCCGATCCGGACCTGCGACGACCCGGTCAAGCTGGCCTCGGTTTCCGGCTGAGGATCGGCCGAACGGCAATATCTGCCGGCGGTTGGTCGCCCGCGAACACGCCACCGAAACCGGAAATCCCAGCACACTCGTGAGGTTGAGCGGCGTGGTGAAGCTCACGCCTCACCGGCGCCGTTCTTGCTGGGGAAACGGGAGCGAAGAAATCGCCTCCGGAGGTCCGCCATGTGGCGTCGTCTCGGCCAGATCCGTGTGCCCGGCCTGATCCGTCTGCTCGTCTTGTTCGCGATCCTGACCGTCCCGATTCTGGCCGGCCGGATCGTCCAGCATCTGAAGGGCGAGCCGCCCGGCGTCGCCGGTGCGACCCGCCCCGATAGCCCGAAGCGCTTCTAGGTCCGGAGCGTCGCCCCGGTCGCCTTCTGCACGGCGGCGACGATCTTGGCCGAGACCTGTTCGATCGCCTCGTCGGTCAGCGTCGCTTCCTTCGGCTGCAGCGTGACCGACAGGGCGAGCGACGCCTTGCCGGCCTCGACCTTGTCGCCGACGTAGCGGTCGAAGATCCGCGCATCCGCGATCAGCGCCTTGTCGGCGCCGCGCGCGGCACGGACCAAGGCATCGGCGGTAACCTTCGCGTCGACGACGAAGGCGAAGTCGCGCTCGATCGGCTGGAACGGCGAAAGCTCCAGCTTCGGCCGTGCCGTGCCCTTCCAGCGCGGCAGCGGCGCCCGCTCGATGAACACCTCCATCGCGACCGCCGGACCCTTGAGGTCGAGCGCCGCCAGCACCTTCGGATGCACGGTGCCGAACCACGCGATCACGTTGGGCCCCAGCCTGAGCGAGGCCGACTGCCCCGGGTGATACCAGGTGGGCGCATCGGCCGAGACCTGCAGGTTCTCCACCGGCGCACCCAGCGCCTCCAGCAGCGCCAGCGCATCGGCCTTCATGTCGAAGGCGTCGGCGTCGCGGGCCGGGCCCTGCCAGTTGCGCGGGACTGCCTTGCCGACGCGAACGGCGGTGGCGGCGATCGTCTGGCCGGTCGGCGAGGCGTCCCTGTACTGCGGCCCGACCTCGAACAGCGCCGGATCGGCGAGCCCGCGATCGAGATTGCGCTTGGCCGCCATCAGCAGGTTCGGAACAATCGACGGCCGCATCGCATCGAGATCGGAGGCGATCGGATTGACCAGCTTGAGCTCCGCGGGAACGCCGCCGAACAGCTCGGTCAGCGCGGTCGGCATGAACGAGAAGGTGACGGCTTCCATCAGGCCGCGCGCCGCGAGCACGCGCTTGGCCAGCATCGGCCGACGCTGGGCCGGCGTGACCGAGGGGTGGGCCATCGCGCCCGCGCCCTGCATCGAGACGGGCTGCACCTTGTCGAGCCCGTGGACGCGGACGACCTCCTCGACGATGTCGGCCTCGCCCTCGATGTCGCCGCGCCAGCCGGGGGGCGACACGTCGATCTTCTCGCCCGAGCCCTTGGTCTCGAAGCCAAGCTTCTTGAGGATGCCCTCCTGCTCGGCGCTGGGAATCTCGATGCCGCCCAGCGTGCGCGTGCGCTGGAAGCGGTAGGAGACGCTGCGACGCCAGTTGGGCTCGGTACCGGCAACGGTCAGCTCCGAGGCTTCGCCGCCGCAGATATCGAGGATGAGACGGGTCGCGACCTCGAGGCCCCAGACGGGCGAGGTCGGATCGAGGCCGCGCTCGAAGCGGTAGCGGGCGTCCGACTGCAGGTTCAGCTTGCGGCCCGTGGCCGCGACCATGCCGGCCGAGAACAGCGCCGACTCGATGAAGACCGAGGTCGTGCCCTCGGTCACGCTCGAGTGTTCGCCGCCCATGACGCCGCCGATGCCGTGCGCGCCCTTGTCGTCGGCGATCACCATCATCGACGGGTCGAGCGCGTAGGTCTTGCCGTTCAGCGCCTCCATGCTCTCGCCGTCTCTGGCCCAGCGCATGGTGAGGTCGCCCGCGAGCTTGTCCGCATCGAAGACGTGCAGCGGCCGCGCATAGTCGTGCGTGGTGAAGTTGGTGACGTCGACCAGCGCGGAAATCGGGCGCAGGCCGACCGCGGTCAGCCAGTCCTGCATCCAGCGTGGGCTCGGACCGTTGCGGAGGCCGCGGATCATGCGGCCGGCGACCTGCGGGCAGCCCTTCTCGGCGCCGGCAGCGATCTTCCACTGGATCGGGCTCTTGAAGGAGCCTTGGACCGGCGTCACGTCGAACGGCTTCATCGTGCCGATGCCGGCGGCGGCGAGATCGCGGGCGATGCCGCGGATGCCGAGGCAGTCGGCACGGTTCGGCGTGATGCCGACATCGATGACCGGATCGTCGAGGCCCATCACCTTGGCGAAGGGCAGGCCGACCGGCGCGTCGGCCGGAAGGTCGATGATGCCCTCGTGGTCGTCCGACAGGCCCATCTCGTAGGCCGAGCACAGCATGCCGTTCGAGTCCTGGCCGCGGATGTTGCCGGCCTTGAGCAGCGCGCCGGTGCGCGGGATCACGGTGCCGGCGGCGGCGAAGACGCCCTTCATGCCGGTGCGTGCGTTGGGCGCGCCGCAGACGACCTGCACCTGTCCGTTGCCCGTGTCGACGAGGCAGACGCGGAGACGGTCGGCGTTCGGATGCTGCTCCGCCTTCACCACGTAGCCCACGACGAAGGGCTCAAGGCCCTTGGCTCGGTTCTCGATGCTCTCGACCTCGAGGCCGAGGCGTGTCAGCTGGACGCCGAGCTCGTCGACGGTGGCTTCGGTCGCAAGATGGCGCTTCAGCCAGGAAAGCGTGAACTTCATCGGCTGAGCCCTCCGGCGAGGCTGGGAGGATCCAAGGGCACGAAGCCGTAGTTCTTGAGCCAACGCAGATCGGCGTCGAAGAACGGGCGGAGATCCGGGATGCCGTACTTCAGCATCGCGATCCGGTCGATGCCCATGCCGAAGGCGAAGCCCTGGTAGCGCTCGGGATCGACGCCGCAGTTCCTCAGCACGTTCGGATGGACCATGCCGCAGCCGAGGATCTCGAGCCAGTCGCCGCCGGCACCCAGCTTGAGCTCGCCGCCTTTGCGCGAGCAGCCGATGTCGACCTCGACCGACGGCTCGGTGAAGGGGAAGTATGAAGGCCGGAAGCGCACCGGCAGGTCGTCGAGCTGGAAAAAGGCGCGGCAGAAGTCGATCAGGCAGCCCTTCAGGTGGCCCATATGGGTCGCCTCGTCGATCACCAGGCCCTCGACCTGGTGGAACATCGGCGAGTGGGTGGCATCCGAGTCGCTGCGGAAGGTACGGCCCGGCACGATGATCCGGATCGGCGGCTTCACCTTCATCATCGTGCGGATCTGCACGGTCGAGGTATGCGTGCGCAGCACCATCGGCATGCCGTCCGGACGCGGCGGCAGATAGAAGGTGTCGTGCATCTGGCGGGCCGGATGATCGGGCCCGAAGTTGAGCGCGGTGAAGTTATGGAAGTCGTCGTCGACGTCCGGGCCTTCGGCGACCGAGAATCCCATCGCGCCGAAGATCTGCACCAGCTCCTCGATCGTCTGGCTGATCGGGTGCAGGCGGCCGAGCTGGGCCGGGCGCGCCGGCAGCGTCAGGTCGAGCGTCTCGGACTTTAGCTTGGCGTCGAGCGCCGACGCGCCGAGCGTCTCCTTCCGCTTCGAGAGCGCCGCTTCGATCTCGTCCTTGAGACGATTGAGCGCCTGCCCGGCGTCCTTGCGCGCTTCCGGGGCGACCTCCTTGAGGCCCTGCATCAGTGCCGTCACACGGCCCTTCTTGCCAAGCGCCGAGACGCGCACGGCATCGAGCGCGGAAGGATCGGCGGCCTCGTCGATGAGCTTCATCAGCTCAAGGCGGGTCGCTTCTAGCTGGGTCGACATCACGCACCTCCACGAATGCGAAAAGGGGCCGTTTCCGGCCCCTCTCGTCGTCTTACCTTTCGGATCGAACCACCTGGTTAGGCGGCGAGAGCGGCCTGGGCTTGTTTGACCAAGCTCGCAAACGACGCCGGCTCGCTGATCGCGAGATCGGAGAGGACCTTGCGGTCGATCTCGATGCCGGCGTTCTTGAGGCCGGCCATCAGCTTCGAATAGGTGAGCCCGTGCTCGCGCGCACCGGCGTTGATGCGCTGGATCCAGAGGCCGCGGAACTCGCGCTTGCGGTTCTTGCGGTCGCGATAGGCGTAGCGAAGGCCCTTCTCGACCTTCTCGATCGCGATCCGGTAATTCGTCGAATTGCGTCCACGATAGCCCTTGGCGAGCTTCAGGACCTTCTTGTGGCGGGCATGACTGGTCGTGCCCCGCTTTACGCGTGCCATGTGTCAGGCCTCCTTAAAGGTCGTACGGCAGGTGGTTGCGCACGATCTTGGCATCGCGCTCGTCGAGGATCTGCGAACCGCGGGCGGTCCGGACCATCTTGTGCGGGCGCTTGCTCATGCCGTGACGCTTGCGGGCAGATCCGAACTTGATCTTGCCGGTAGCCGTGACCCGGAAGCGCTTCTTGGCGCTGCTCTTGGTCTTCATCTTGGGCATTTTCTTTCCTTTCAACAGCTTGAGGGGGACCCGGAGGTCCCGATCGCGCCGGCCGGGCATGCCCTTACAGGCCCGGACGCGGACGTCGCCCCTTTCGGGGAAGGCGGGTTTATAGCGATGAGGTCCAGATGGCGCAAGCGCCGGGCTAAGCCCTTGGCGGAGGCCGCGTCCCGCCGTTAGGGTCGGCCTTCCCAAGACTCCCGGAGCCTCACATGTCCGCCGCCCTTCCCGTGCTCGACCGCCTCGACCGCGTCAAGCTGGTCCATGGGCCGACGCCGCTGGAAGCGCTGCCGCGCCTTTCCGACCGCCTCGGCGGCCCCCGGATCTATGTGAAGCGCGACGACTGCACCGGCTTCGCCGCCGGCGGCAACAAGGGCCGGAAGCTCGAATACCTGATGGGCGCCGCGCTCAAGGCCGGCGCCGACACAGTGATCACCGTCGGCGCGGTTCAGACCAACCACGGCCGGCAGACCGCCGCCGCCGCGGCCAAGCTCGGGCTCAGATGCGTCCTGGTGCTGACCGACTCCGTCCCCGGCCGCTCGGCCGCCTACCACGCCAGCGGCAACTTCCTGCTCGATCGCCTGACGGGGGCCGAGTGCCGCGTGGTGCCGGCCGAGGTCAACGGCGAGGAGGAGATGGAGAGGATCGCGGACGAGCTCCGCCGCGCCGGCCGCGTCGTCTACGTCATTCCCGGCGGCGGCTCCTCGCCGATCGGTGCGCTGGGCTATGCCGTCGCCGGCGAGGAGATCGCGGCGCAGACCAAAGCCGCCGGCATCCGTCCGTCGGCGGTCGTGCACGCGACCGGCAGCAACGGTACCCAGGTGGGGCTCCTGCTCGGCCTCGCGGCGTCCGGCATCCCGGTCACCGGCGTCACCGTCCGCCGCACCAAGGCCGATCAGGAAGCGCGGGTGAAGGCGCTGCTCGAGAGGACCGTGACCGAGCTCCAGCTCGATCCGAAACTGAAGGACTGCGTCGTCGAGGCGGACGACCGTTTCGTCGGGCCGGGCTACGGCCAGCCGAGTCCGGGCATGGTCGAGGCGGTGCGACTCGCGGCCGAATGCGAGGGCCTGTTCCTCGATCCGGTCTACACCGGCAAGGGTTTCGCGGGCCTGATCCAACGCATTCGTGAAGGCCGCTACCGCAAGGACGATTCCGTGGTGTTCGTGCACACCGGAGGGTTGCCGGGACTCTTCGTCTACGACGAAGCCTTCGCGTAGTCCTGGAACCGTCGCCATCCTTCTGCCATTCTCGGCATCAATAAGAACGAGTGCCGTCAGGGTTGGTGTTGGGAGCAGTGGGGACGTTGGTTTGAGAATCGTTTTCAAGGCGGGCGTCGGGCCTGGCCGTCACGGTTTGTTAACCGTGCGCCGGTACGTCTGACCGCATGGATATCGCCGAGACCATCCGCGCCTATGGCGAGTGGTTCTACGTCGTCACGTTCGTCTGGACCTTCCTCGAGGGCGAGACCTTCGTGCTGTTCGCCGGCCTCGGCGCGCGGCAGGGAATCCTCCGGCTCGATCTGCTGATCCTCACGGCCTGGCTCGGCAGCTTCTGCGGCGACCAGCTCTATTTCTGGATCGGCCGTCGCTGGGGCCATGCGCTGCTCCGACGCTTCCCGCGCTGGGCTCCGGGCGTGCACGCCGCCCTCGACATGCTGCGGCGCTACAATACGTGGTTCATCCTCTCCTTCCGCTTCATCTACGGCGTCCGCAACTTCTCCTCCTTCGCGATGGGCACGAGCGGCCTCTCCTGGCCGCGATTCCTGGTGCTGAACTTCATCGCGGCGGGGATCTGGGCGGTGACCTTCGCCGGCGTCGGCTACATCGTCGGCGCCACCTTCGAGCACCTGCTCGGCGATCTGGCGCTCGGCTTCGGCCTGGTGATGCTGGCGATCTTCGTCACCGTGA
>JAEULB010000181.1 GCA_016792585.1 Rhodospirillaceae bacterium | reverse complement strand
GTGAGCCTGCCGGGCACGGTGGGCGCGGTCGACCTGGGCGATGGGATGGCCGCGGCCGCCCACTCCACCATGCCCGCGGCCGAGGCCGCGACGATCGAGCGCTCCGCCTGTCCCACCTGCGGCTCGTGCTCGGGCATGTTCACCGCGAACTCGATGAACTGCCTGACCGAAGCCCTGGGACTGTCGCTTCCCGGCAACGGCTCGACCTTGGCGACCCACGCCGACCGCGAGCGGCTGTTCCTCGAGGCCGGCCGCCTGGTCGTCGACCTCGCCCAGCGCTGGTACGAGCAGGACGACGCGAGCGTACTGCCGCGCCAGATCGCGAGCTTCAAGGCCTTCGAGAACGCGATGAGCCTCGACATCGCGATGGGCGGATCGACCAACACGGTGCTCCACCTGCTCGCCGCCGCGCACGAGGCCGAGGTCGACTTCACCATGGCCGATATCGACCGCCTCTCGCGCCGCGTGCCGTGCCTGTCCAAGGTGGCGCCCGCCAAGTCCGACGTGCACATGGAAGACGTGCACCGCGCCGGCGGCATCTTCGCGATCCTGGGCGAGCTCGAGCGTGCCGGGCTGCTGCACACCGACCTGCCGATGGTGCATTCGAAAAGCCTCAGGGACGCCCTGGAACGCTGGGACATCCGGCGCACGACGAGCGAGTCCGTGCACGCCTTCTACAAGGCGGCGCCGGGCGGCGTTCCGACGCAGACCGCCTTCAGCCAGAGCCGGCGCTGGGACGCGCTCGACCTCGACCGCACGGGCGGCGTGATCCGCGATGCCGAGCACGCCTTCTCGAAGGATGGCGGGCTCGCGGTGCTGAAGGGCAACCTGGCGCCGGACGGCTGCATCGTGAAGACCGCCGGCGTCGATGAGAGCATCCTCAAGTTCGCCGGCCCCGCCCGCGTGTTCGAGAGCCAGGACGCGGCGGTCTCCGGCATCCTGATGGGCGAGATCAAGCCCGGCGACGTGGTGGTGATCCGCTACGAAGGCCCGCGCGGCGGACCCGGCATGCAGGAGATGCTGTATCCGACCAGCTATCTGAAATCGAAAGGCCTCGGCAGGGCCTGCGCGCTGATCACCGACGGCCGCTTCTCCGGCGGCAGCTCGGGCCTCTCGATCGGCCATGTGTCGCCGGAAGCGGCCGAGGGCGGGCTGATCGGCCTGGTCGAGGACGGCGACCGCATCGAGTTCGACATCCCGAACCGCGTCGTGAACCTGGCCGTGGCCGACGACGTGCTCGCCAGGCGCCGCGCGGCGATGGAGGCGAAGGGTGCCCAGGCGTGGAAGCCGGGCAATCGCCGCCGCAAGGTGTCGGGCGCGCTCAAGGCCTATGCCGCCTTCGCCACCAGCGCGTCCCGCGGCGCGGTGCGCGACGTCGACCAGGATCGCTGACCCATGCCCAAGCTCCGCGTCTCCGCCTTCACGATCTCGCTCGACGGCTTCGGCGCCGGTCCCGACCAGAGCCTGAAGAACCCGCTGGGCGTCGGCGGCGAGACCCTGCACCCGTGGATGGTCCCGACCCGCACCTTCCAGTCGATGTTCGGCAATGACGGCGAGACCGGCGTCGACGACGACTTCGCCAGGGCCAGCATGGAGGGCGTCGGCGCCTGGATCATGGGGCGCAACATGTTCGCGCACTCGCGCGGCCCCTGGACCGAAGACGGCTGGAAAGGCTGGTGGGGCGAGAACCCGGTCTATCATTGTCCCGTCTTCGTGCTGACCCACCATGCCCGCGCACCGATCGAGATGCAGGGCGGCACCACCTTCCACTTCGTGACCGACGGCATCCATGCCGCGCTCGATCGCGCGAAGGCGGCGGCCGGGCCAAAGGATGTCCGCGTCGGCGGCGGGGCGGCGACGGTCCGCCAGTACCTTGCGGCCGGCCTGGTCGACGAGATGCACCTGGTCGTGAGCCCGGTGCTGCTGGGCCGGGGCGAGCGGCTGTTCGACGGCACCGACCTCGCTTCGCAGGGCTTCAAGGTCGCCCGGACCACGGCGACGGCGAAGGCGACGCACTACGTCCTGAGGAAAGCCGCATGACCACCGTCCCCGGCCCCGACGGCAAGCCGCGCTGCCGCTGGTGCGCGGCCGCACCGGAGTTCTTCCACTACCACGACAGCGAATGGGGCTTCCCCCAGGGCGACGACCACCTGCTGTTCGAGAAGCTGTGCCTGGAGGGCTTCCAGTCGGGGCTCAGCTGGCGGACGATCCTCGCCAAGCGCGAGAACTTCCGGAAGGCCTTCCACGGCTTCGACTTCGACAAGGTCGCGCGCTTCGGCGAGCGCGACGTCGAGCGCCTGCTGAAGGACGAAGGCATCATCCGCCACCGCGGCAAGATCGAGGCCGCGATCAACAACGCGAAGCGCGCGAAGGAGATGGTGAAGCGCGAGGGCAGCCTCGCCGCCTTCCTCTGGCGCTATGCGCTCCCGGCGGGGTCGCCGTCATCGACGGCCGCGACCACGAACGAGTCCACGGCGCTGTCGAAGGCGCTGAAGAAGGACGGCTGGAAGTTCGTCGGCCCCACGACCGTCTACGCCTTCATGCAGGCGATGGGCCTGGTCAACGACCATGTCGACGCCTGCGTGACCCGCGCCAAGGCCGAAGCGGCGCGGAAGAAGTTCAGGCACCTGAAGCGGTAGAGGATTCGTGCGTCAGACGGGCTGGTCGGCGAGAAGCGCATCGACGAACAGCGACGCCCGCATCGCATGAGCCCCCTTCCTCACCTCGGCCTCGCGGAGGGAGACGACCGCCCGCGGCAACGCGCCCGACAGGCTCTTCATCTCGAGGAAGACCTTCTCGGGCGGCGCGCCGCCATGGGTGAGGAAGAAGGCGACGTTGCGGAGCCTTCCGGACAGCGCGGCGAGGTATGCGGCGACCGGCGTGGCGATATGCCCGGCCCACATCGGCCCGCCGACGATGACCAGGTCGTAGTTCTCGGGCGCGTAGCGCAGCGGGGCGATCGCCGGGCGGTGGCCCCGCCAGGCGTCGAAGGCCGCCATCAGGTAGCCTAGGAATCCCGGCTTGTAGTCGCTGCAGGCGATCTCCTCGAGGTCGGCCGAGAGCGAGGTCGCGATCATCCCCGCGACCGTGCGCGTCATGCCGGTCAGCGAATAGTAGACGACAAGGGTCCGCATGCTGCGTCTTCCGGATGCCTGCCAGGATGACAGGCTATCGGTGCGGCGGCCCGCCGGCGTTGATGCAGATCAAGCGGCCGGGTGCGTGCGGCGTGCCCCCTCTCCCGGCGCGTAGCGACGGGGGAAGGTTCCGAATGTCGGAGAGTTACGCCCTCAGAAGACCTTCCTGATCCACCCATGCGGGTCGGGGGCGCGGCCGTACTGGATGTCGACCAGCTTCTTCCGGAGCCCCATCGCGACCGGGCCGGCGACGCCGCCGCCGATCGTGAACTCGCCCTTGGTCGACTTGACCTTGCCGATCGGCGAGACCACCGCGGCGGTGCCACAGGCGAAGGATTCCTTGAGCTTGCCGCTGGCGGCGTCGGCCCGCCACTGGTCGATCGTGTAGGGCTCCTCCCGCACCTTCGTGCCGGCGTCCTTCGCCAGCGTGATGATGGAGTCGCGCGTGACGCCGGGAAGGATCGTGCCTAAGGGCGGCGTCAGCAGCGAGCCGTCGTCGAACACGAAGAACACGTTCATGCCGCCGAGCTCCTCGACGTAGCGGCGCTCGGCCGCGTCGAGGAACACCACCTGGTCGCACTTGTTCTCGATGGCTTCCGCCTGGGCGCGGAGGCTGGCGGCATAGTTGCCGCCGTTCTTGACCGCGCCGGTGCCGCCGGGCGCGGCGCGCGTGTAGTTCTCGGAGACCCAGATCGTGACCGGCGCCGGCCCGCCCTTGAAGTACGAGCCGACCGGCGAGGCGATCACGGCGAAGATGTATTCGGCCGACGGCTTTACGCCGAGGAACACCTCGTTCGCGATCATGAAGGGCCGGAGGTAGAGGCTGCCCTCGCCGCCCGGCATCCAGGCGCGGTCGATGCGGATCAGCTGCTCGACCGCCTCGATGAACAGCGCCTCGGGCAGCTGCGCCATCGCCATGCGGTCGGCCGAGTTGCGGAAGCGGCGCGCGTTGGCGTCGGGGCGGAACAGGTTCACGCCGCCATCGTCGCGCTTGTAGGCCTTGAGGCCCTCGAAGATCTCCTGCGCGTAGTGCAGCACGGCCGCGGCCGGATCCATCTGGAAGCTCGAGCGCGCCTCGACGCGCGGGCTGTGCCAGCCCTGCTGCGCCTGGCTGTAGCGGATGACCGACATATGATCGGTGAAGACCCGGCCGAACCCCGGATCCTTGAGCTTCGCCGTGCGATCCGCCTCGGACACCGGCGATGCTGCCGGCTGGATGTCGAATTTCAAGATGGTCCCCTTGGTTACACTACCTGCTGCTACGGGCGTTCCTGCCCGCGACCACGCAGACCTTATTCGGCCAGGACCGCGAGCGAAAGTCGGTCGTGAATAACGCGCTCATCGCCCCACCGGCGCCGACCTTCTCGTAGATAGTGCACCAGCTGCCATGATGCTCCTGCGCTTGCGCCGCTAACTCATACAAAGTACCGAAACGATGTTTCCGCGAGGTCATCATCGCCATACTCATCGAGTATCCCTCCAACTCTCCGAGCGAACGATAGTGACACCGGCCACTTTCCCCTAATGTCTGCAGTATTCCAGTTCATACGAGTCAGATTGAGAACATCCTGAGCAGCGATCAGCGGGCCTTCGGAGCCAAGGCACCTAACCTCAAATGGTTGTGGAACGTGGGGACCGGGGTACGTACCTAGTTCAGTCATGAAACCTGAAGTGAACAAGAACGAGCGATGCTGATTAACGGTGCATACCGTTCCGACTTTTGGCGGATAGGTTCCATACCGCAGCAACCTGAACAGACTTGGAACAAGTGTGACCATCGATACGATGGGCGTGTCTTTCAGCGCCGCGCGAAACCCAGCGCTTTCGGCGTCGTCGAAGCGAGACGTCTTGTGCAGCACTATTCGGAGGGGGGGACCTCCAGTTCGAAGTTCGTATTCCGCGAGAACGTTATTCGCCAATTCAAAGGCCTGTCGCTCAGTAAGGTGAACATTTCGTCCTTGATCTCGCTCCACCGGAACGCCTTCGCCGCGAATTGCGAATCCCTCGCCATCGCTTGAAAACGCTTGAGCTAAACTTGACCGAACGATTTCCCGTTTAGTCGTCCGAAAGTGGTGGAAGCTAACTCCAACAAAGCAAGTTTCGGGTCCACTTGGCGGCAAGCGCCAAGGGACGCCACCGGCCTTGTAGTACAGGCCTACCGAAAAATTCCATGCTCGTGTCGCAGGGTCTTGGTTCCGAGCGGTATCATGCAACAGCGCATCGGTAACCAACTGGATTGGCAATCGTGCCCTTAGCGCACGCGCCTTCAGCGCCAAACGCAGATCGCGCCGCAAAAAGTCCTCAGGTGTCTCCTCCACTTCGTCCAGTTGGCCGAAGAGGTCAAGCTGGTTGCTCGCTCGAAGGCGACGGAGCTCCTTTGCTCGCTTACGCTCGATGTAGCTCGTCTTTCTCTCGACAGTCCCGACTTTTTCGAGAACTGCTTCCGGAATGCACATCAAGACGACATCGGGCCGATTGAGGTCGCGGGCTGCCAAGCGGGCATGCGCTTCTGCATAGACATCAACTACCCGCTGAAAACACTCGTAAGCATCGCCCTCAAGCGCTTTGGTCAACTCACCGCCATCGCCCATAGACAATGCGATTGTAGAGTCTGATGGAGCGACTAAGGCCTTTCGAAAAATCTCCGGAAATCCAATGAAAGGTCTTCGTAGTAGATTAGCGTCGCCCACCGCTGGCACCTCGCGCGAACAGCGCTCCAGCCATCTCTTGGCAGCCGAAATCTCTGCAGGCGGTCCCACTATGCCAACGTGAACGTGATCCTTTCTTGCGGATCCAAAGCGAAGGTCAAACGGTCCAGCCGCGACCAAGCCAACTTTGGGATCGCTGTGGGTGCTGGCACCGCCAAACTGAAGCTTCGGCGGCGCCAGCTCTAGAATCGAGAGGCTAATCGACATCGCCTGACTCCGGCCCCGAGCCATCGTCATCATCCGCCTCCGGATCAGACTCCTCGGTCTCAAGGGCCAAAGCTTCCAACTCAGCATCAAGCTTCTTCAAATCCTCATCTATCTCGCTGTCCTGAACATCCACGTCGTCGAATGCAGCGACGTTGAAAGAGATCGTCGGAATCCGGTGCGACAGCAAGATCGTTGGTGCGAACTGCACTAGATCGCTACCCGATCGATGCTCTAGCGCGAACAGGCCGTCAGCCTCGCCCGAGATAACCGCGAGCCAAAAAGCAACGTCCTGCATGACCGTGGGGTTGAAGTCGCGTGCAGCTCGCCGAGTGGATAGTGTATTTGTTCGCTCACGGCTAATCGGATTGCGAACTCCGTCTCTCGTGAAGGCGTAGCCCGGCGTCAAGATGACCGCCCAATCACGTTCAAAGCGCATAATTGAAAATGCGACCGCCTTATGCTCGTAGTAGACAATCTCCTCAGAGTCACGCTTCGTTCGAGCTTTTACGACGGTCCGCGTAGCTCGTCGAACCCGAGCCTGATAGCTCACCTTCAGTTCCGGCTCATCACCACGCGCGTAGTACGCGCGACGGCGGTCATACTCGACCTGAAGCCCTTTGGCCCGAAGGTGCTCGCACACTTGGTCATGCATTAGCTTAAGGAAGATTGCCTCGCCGCCAGGCAAATCCAAAAGCTCCCGCAGCGTCAGCGTTTCGACGTCACCGGAATGGAACGGTGTCACCATCGCATCTGACAAGCGCTCAAGGTCGTAAAGCGAGTAGAAGCGGCCATCACTCACGTGACCCGGCGGGAGCGTCAAGCCGGCAGCTTCTTGAAAAAAACTGCGATTCGATTTCGCGCTAGTCCTTGCATGCCAGACAATCGCCGGCAGTGTCTCGACAGGGACAAGATTCGAAGAGTAGCGGACCGTTTCCTTCTCGGTCGGCACTGCCGTATTCGTAATCTCGTCAACGGCCTCCGGTCGTGCGTCCATTTTGACTTGGAAGCGATGATTGTCGTCTAAGGGCCCAAACGAAACGACCGCATTGTTGTTAGCGGTCATAGTGACCATGTCCGAAAGGCCAGAGCCGCGGCGATCCATCTGCCCACCCCCGTAGAAAAGGTCGGAGATGGCAGGATTGCGATAACCTTTAAGCGGCGCTGTACGCTCAATAACCGCTTCTTGAAACGATTGCTCGCGCACTCGGGCGGCAATCTCCTCGATCAACCCTCCAGGACTAATCACTGTGATAGACCTGGGCTCAACCACCACTCGTATCGGCTCTTGGGCCTCATAGTCTCGATGCACAATTGCGTTGACGATCATCTCCTTTACAGCAAGCGCGTCATAGGCGTTTACCGTTCTCGATATCTCTGCCTTGAGCCGGAACTGAAAATTCACAAGCGACAATAAGTCGGTCAACTGATCGAGTTGACCCCACAGGTTTCCCGTGATTGTGCGTCTCACGCGAAATGCATCTGGTTGGCTAACAGGCTCAAACTCGATGTCTTCACCGAACCGGCTCCGCAGCCAATGCGATGGACCACTCGCCTCGAATTCAACGCACGCATGCGGAAATTGCTCTGACGGATTTCGAGAGAACAGCAACCACCCGGCAAGCGTTGGCGCGAGAACCTCACCACTTTCTCGCACCAAGTCCAACTGGTGAGCCATACTATCGACCCAAGCGTCGTCGACGTTATCGGGTTGCCACAGTTTGGTGCGCGCCGCGTATTGCGGCAAGCGGGCATGTAACAGCGGACGTTCCAGCAAGCCTGGATCGACACCGTTCAGAGGACGCATATCCGCCGGCGTTCCAACCGCACTGTATCCAGAAGGTCGCCGCGTTGACCGGGCACGTACCGCGATCATGTTTGTCAGGAGCTCTTTTTCAAAAAGATCGTCAAAGCCAGCAATAGGCACTACCTGAAAATTCGTTCCAATCGCATTCGCGAGCTGACCAACAAGTGGCGCGACCTTTGTGTCCTTATTCAGAACGCACCAATACACTCCGTGCAGAAACCCACCTGACTTCGCCTGAGCAAGAAAGAGGTCGTTCATCACCGACGCTTCGGTCCCTCGATACCCGACCACGACGACAGGATGATCTCTAAGAAGTGGACGCACTCTGTCGACAAGTTCAGGATCTAGCGACTGAACCTCGCTAGTCAGGTTCTTGTCGGTGTAGTGCTTTACCGATCCATGCAGGAAAATCAGCTGAGGGTCATGCGGAGCCGAATTGAACCGCACGTAGTCGGCTGGAGTGCTGATACTCACAAGCCGATGAGGTCTGCCCTTGAGGATCGCAGCTCGTTCTAGACATTCATCAAAGTTTGTTGTCAGCACCGTCGAGACCCATCCTTGATGTAGGATTTGGGTCAGAGCTTCATAGCCGCGAGATGGCGGCACTTCCGGGTTGATCAACTTCTCAAAGAATTCTCGACGATCGCTTTTCACTCCAAGCAACCGGTCGATCGCTTCCGGGTATAGGTCCGCCAGTGCGACATCTGATCGGAACCACGGAAGCGCAGTAAGCCACGGCCAATAGTCGGATCGACGTATTGTAAAGTCATCGGGATGCCGACCGTTCTCTTTGCACCAAGCCCACCGAGCAACCATTTCGACGGTATGCCCAGCAGCCGGAATGCCGGACGTGACCGAAGCACCTGCACCTAAGAGCAGGATTGGCTCGTTCGCATCCAATAGGAGCGACCGAAGTCGTCCGGGAGCAGCAATACGCAGCGATTCAGGCATCAACTGCCTCGCAGTAGACCGAAATTATCGCTAGGAAGCGCATTTCGACCCGCGACCTTTAGTAGTCGCACCTTCTAGAACGCCACCCGAAAGGGTCACACTAGAAGAAGGCGAAAATATTTGTCAATTGCACGGGAAGGCTGCGCACAAGAGTCCTCCGCTCCGATCGCGGGCGCGCCCCTACCCACCCGGATGCAGCCCCGGTGCCTCCTGCCCGGTCCGCGCCACGTACTCCGTGTACCCGCCGCCGAACTGGTGCACGCCGTCGGGCGTCAGTTCCAGCACGCGGTTAGAGAGGGCGGCGAGGAAGTGGCGGTCGTGGGAGACGAAGAGCATGGTGCCTTCGAACTCCTTGAGCGCTTCGACCAGCATCTCCTTCGTCGCCATGTCGAGGTGGTTCGTCGGCTCGTCGAGCACCAGGAAGTTCGGCGGGTCGAACAGCATCTTGGCCATGACCAGGCGCGCCTTCTCGCCGCCCGAGAGCACGCGGCAGGGCTTCTCGATGTCGTCGCCGGAAAAGCCGAAGCAGCCGGCGAGCGTCCGCAGCGTGCCGGTACCGGCCAGCGGGAACGACTTGTCGAGGGACTCGAACACCGTGTCGTCACCGTCCAGCAGGTCCATGGAGTGCTGGGCAAAGTAGCCCATCTTCACGGCGGCACCCAAGGCGACCGTGCCCTCGTCCGGCGCGATCTCGCCGACCGCTAATTTCAGCAGCGTCGACTTCCCCGCGCCGTTGGCGCCGAGCACGCACCAGCGCTCCTTGCGGCGCACCTGCAGGTCGAGCCCTGAATAGATCGTCTGCGCGCCGTAGGCCTTGTGGACGCTCTTGAAGCCCGCCACGTCGTCGCCCGAGCGCGGCGGCGAGCGGAACTCGAACTGCACCGACTGGCGGCGCCTGGGCGGCTCCACGCGCTCGATCTTGTCGAGCTTCTTCACGCGGCTCTGCACCTGGGCGGCATGCGATGCCCGCGCCTTGAACCGCTCGATGAACTTGATCTCCTTCGCCAGCATCGCCTGCTGGCGCTCGAACTGCGCCTGGCGCTGCGCCTCGTTCAGCGCCCGCTGCTGGTCGTAGAAATCGTAGTTGCCTGAATAGGTGGTGAGCGAGCCGCCGTCGATCTCGACGATCTTGTTGACGATGCGGTTCATGAACTCGCGGTCGTGCGAGGTCATCAGCAGCGCGCCGTCGTAGTTCCTGAGGAAGGCCTCGAGCCAGATCAGGCTTTCGAGGTCGAGATGGTTGCTGGGCTCGTCCAGCAGCATGGCGTCGGGGCGCATCAGCAGGATGCGGGCCAGGGCCACCCGCATCTTCCAGCCGCCGGAGAGCAGGCCGACATCGCCGTCCATCCGCTCCTGGCTGAAGCTCAGCCCCGCCAGAACCTCGCGCGCGCGTGCCTCCAGCGCATAGCCGTCGAGCTCCTGGAAGCGCGTCTGCACCTCGCCGTAGCGCTCGATGAGGGCTTCCATGTCGTCCGCCTGCTCGGGATCGTTCATCGCCGCCTCGAGCTTCGCCATCTCGGATGCCAGCGCGCTCACCGGCCCGACGCCGTCCATCACCGCCGCGACCGCGGTCTGGCCCGACATCTCGCCGACATCCTGGTCGAAGTAGCCGATGGTCATGCCGGTATCGATCGACACCTGGCCGTCGTCGGGCTTCTCCTCGCCGGCGATCATCCGGAACAGCGTCGACTTGCCGGCGCCGTTGGGACCGACGAGCCCCGCCTTCTCCCCCTTCTGGAGTCCCATCGAGGCGTCGATGAAGAGGAGCTGGTGGCCGTGCTGCTTGGAGATGTTGTCGAGGCGGATCATGGGGTCTTGCTTGCTGAAAGAGTCGTGTCCCCTCTCCTGCCGAGGGCGGGGGAGGGCTAGGGAGGGGGCTCGTTAGGGTGTCGGGAGCGCGGAAGGGACCCCCTCCCCATCCCTCCCCCTGCTACGCAGGGAGAGGGGGTTACGAGATGACCTCGATCCGCAGCGGCGCACCGCCGGCGATAATCGCGAACAGGCGATCGATATTCGGATGCGCGCCCGGGTGGTTGCGCGCATCCGGTGTGTGCTCGGCGAAGACGGCCAGGCCGTGCTCGGCCGCCTTGGCGTCCAGCGTGCCGAAATCCTGCTTGAGATACTGATAGACCGCGAGCGAGCCCTGCTTGCCCGGCTGGTTCTCGATGCTGGCAACCACGGCGCCGTTGTCGTCGATCAGATCGATGCGTCGCACGCCATCGATGGACGGCAACTTCTGAAGATTCTCTTTGAACACGGCACTTGGCTGAATCACCACGCTCACTCCCACTCGATCGTGCCGGGCGGCTTGCTGGTCACGTCGTAGGTCACGCGGTTGATGCCGCGGACCTCGTTGATGATCCTTGTCGCGCACCTGGCCAGGAAGGCGTGCTCGAAGGGGTAGCTCTCGGCGGTCATGCCGTCGGTCGAGGTCACGGCACGCAAGGCCAGCACGTGGTCGTATGAGCGGGCGTCGCCCATCACGCCGACGGTGCGGACCGGCAGCAGGACAGCGAAGGCCTGCCAGATCTTGTCGTAGAGGCCGGCCTTCCGGATCTCGTCCAGATAGATCGCGTCGGCCTTTCTCAATATATCGAGCTTGTCGCGCTCGATCGTGCCGGGCATGCGGATCGCGAGGCCCGGCCCGGGGAACGGGTGGCGGCCGACCAGCGTCTCGGGCAGGCCGAGTTCGCGCCCGAGGGCGCGGACCTCGTCCTTGAACAGCTCGCGCAAGGGCTCGACCAGCTTCAGCTTCATGCGCTCGGGCAGGCCGCCGACATTGTGGTGGCTCTTGATCGTGACGCTGGGGCCGCCGGTGAAGCTGACGCTCTCGATCACGTCGGGGTAGAGCGTGCCCTGGGCCAGGAACTGCGCGTCGGTGATCTTGTGCGCCTCCTCGTCGAACACGTCGATGAAGAGCTTGCCGATGGTCTTCCGCTTCTGCTCGGGGTCGGAGACGCCCTTGAGCTGGCCCAGGAACAGGTCGGACGCGTCCTTGTGGATCAGCGGGATGTTGTAGGTGCCGCGGAACAGCTTCACCACCTCCTCCGCCTCGCCCTGGCGAAGCAGGCCGTGGTCGACGAAGACGCAGGTCAGCTGGTCGCCGATCGCCTCGTGCAGCAGGACTGCGACCACCGAGGAGTCGACGCCGCCGGAAAGCCCGCAGATCACGCGGCCCTTGCCGACCTGGGCGCGGATGCGGGCGATCGACTCCGCCCGGAACGCCTTCATCGACCAGTCGCCGGAGCAGCCGGCGATGCCGCGGACGAAGTTGCGCAGCAGCTTGCCGCCGTCGGGCGTGTGCACGACCTCGGGATGGAACTGCACGCCGTACATGCGACGCTTCTCGTCGGCGATCGCGGCGAAGGGCGAGCCGGCCGAGACGCCGATCGCCTTGAAGCCGGGCGGGATCGCGGTGACCTTGTCGCCGTGGTTCATCCAGATGGGATAGCGCTTCCCCTTCTCCCAGACGCCGTCGAAGAAGGGCGAGGCCTCCTTGATCTCGATCTCGGCGCGGCCGAACTCGCGGTTGTGCCCGGCCTCGACGCCGCCGCCGAGCTGGGCGGCCATCGCCTGCTCGCCATAGCAGATGCCGAGCAGCGGCTTCTCCGCACTGAACACCCAGTCGGGCGCGCGCGGCGTGGTCTGCTCGGTCAGCGACGCCGGTCCGCCGGAGAGGATGATCGCCTTCGCGCCGAAGTCCTGCTGCTTCTTCGGATCCGTGTTGAACGGCATGATCTCGCAATAGACGCCCGACTCGCGCACGCGGCGCGCGATCAGCTGCGTGAACTGCGAGCCGAAGTCGAGGATGAGCACGCGATCGGTCATCGATTTTCCTTCCAGCGCCGGAGGT
>JAEULB010000163.1 GCA_016792585.1 Rhodospirillaceae bacterium | reverse complement strand
GTGGCGGAAGTCGAACCCGATGCCGAACTTCCGGGGGCGCCGCTTCACCAACGCGCACGAGACGCTGATCTGGTGCCTGAAGGACCGCAAGCAGAAGAAGTACACGTTCAACTACGACGCCATGAAGGCGATGAACGACGGGCTTCAGATGCGCAGCGACTGGACCCTGCCGATCTGCAACGGCGGCGAACGCATGAAGCAGGACGACGGCAAGAAGGCGCATCCGACGCAGAAGCCGGAGAGCCTGCTGCATCGCGTGATCCTGGCGGCGACCAAGCCCGGCGACACGGTGCTCGATCCCTTCTTTGGCACCGGCACCACGGGTGCCGTCGCGAAGAAGCTCGGCCGGCGCTACATCGGCATCGAGCGCGATCCGACCTACGCGCAGGTCGCCAAGGCGCGTCTTGCCAAGGTGAAGCCGCCGTCCGACATCGAGGCGATCAGCGGTACGCCGCCGAAGCGCGAGGAAGTGCGCGTGCCGTTCGGCGCGGTGGTCGAACGCGGGCTGATCGCGCCGGGAACGGTGCTCACCGATCCGCGCCGGCGCTGGACAGCGAAGGTGCGCGCAGACGGTTCGTTGATCGCGTCCGATGCAAAGGGCTCGATCCACTCGGTCGGGGCGGCGGTGCAGGGTGCTCCGGCCTGCAACGGCTGGACCTTCTGGCACATGGAAAAGGAGGGCCAGCTCGTCCCGATCGATCTGTTCCGCCAGCAGGTGCGCGCCGAACTCGCCCAGGCTGGATGACAAGACTGCCGGGCTGACGCGAGGCTGAACGGCTCATGCCGATGCGGCGGCGTCGCCTACGAGGTCGCAGCACCGCTGGGCGTGATCGCGCATTGCCATTGCCGCACCTGCTGGAGACGCAGGTGCAGCATGCGTGTTGTGGCGCTGGCCTTCGCAGAATTGCTGCGCAATAATCATGGATGGCCGGCAAGCGGACGACTCCCCTCGAACGCCTGGTCGACGCGGCGCTCGCGCTCGCCGCGGCGCGCCCCTGGGCGCAGGTGACGCTGGGGGAGATCGCGGCCGAGGCGGGCCTGAGCCTCGCCGAGCTGCACGAGGCGGCCCCCAGCAAGTCCCATGTGATCCGCGCTTTCCTGAAGCGGATCGACGCGGCGGTGCTGGCGGGGCCTGCGCCCGATCTCTCCGAGCCGGCGCGCGACCGGCTGTTCGACGTGCTGATGCGGCGCTTCGATGCGCTGAAGCCGCACAAGGCCGCGGTCGCCTCGATCGTCGACGGGCTTTCGCGGGATCCGGTGCAGGCGCTCTGCGGCTGGCCGGCGCTGCTGCGCTCGATGAGCTGGATGCTGGAAGCGGCCGGGCTCGACGCCTCCGGGATCAAGGGCGCGCTCCGGGCGCGCGGCCTAGCGCTGGTCTGGCTGGCCGGTCTTCGTAATTTCTTAACCGACGAGAGCGAGGATCTGAGCGCGACCATGGCCGCGCTCGACCGGGCGCTGAAGCGGGCCGAACCCTTCGGCCGGGCTCTCGACGGGCGGGATCATGTTGCACCGCAAAATGCGGGTTGACGGGAGTGGGAGCGGCGCTTAAACGATATTGCTGCACTGCAGCATAACCGGAGGAGTCCCCAAGTGGCCAAGAACCCGTTCCTCGATTTCGACATGCAGGCGATGCAGAAGATGATGGGCGACATGAAGATGCCCGCCTTCGACTGGGAGGCGATCATGGCCGCCAACCGCCGCAACATGGAGGCCTTCGCCCAGGCCAACCAGCTCGCCGCCGAGGGCGCCCAGGCGATCTTCCGACGCCAGGGCGAGATCCTGAAGGCGACCATGGAAGACGCCAATCGCCAGGTGAAGACCATGCTCGCCGACGGCACCCCGGAAGACCGGGTGGCGCGCCAGACGGATGCGATCAAGACCGCCTTCGAGCAGGCGATGGCCAACTACCGCGAGATGGTCGAGATGGCGTCGAAGGCGAACGCCGAGGCGCTGTCGGTGATGAGCAAGCGCGTGTCCGAGAGCCTGGACGAGCTCAAGGGCGTGATGGCGAAGGGCGGCCGGAAGTAGCTTGAGCGCTTAAGTCGTCTGTGGCACTCGGGCGTCCTCCGACACGAGGACGCCCATGGCCGCATCCCAGGTTCGACCGCAGATCCAGTACGGCGATTTCGACAAGGTCGACATCCGCGTCGGCACCATCGTCGAGGCGGAGCCGTTCCCGGAAGCGCGCCGGCCGGCCTTCAAGCTCCGCGTCGACTTCGGGCCCGGGATCGGCATCAAGCGCTCCTCGGCGCAGATCACCAGGCACTACAAGATCGAGGAGCTGATCGGCCGCCAGGTCGCCGCCGTCGTCAACTTCCCGCCCAAGCAGATTGGCCCGCTGATGAGCGAGGTCCTGGTGTTGGGCTTCCCCGACGAAGCCGGCGAGGTCGTGCTGGTCGCAGTCACCCACAAGGTCCCGAACGGCGGCAAGCTGTTCTAGGCGGCTGCGCTAGATCTCGGCGTAGATCTCGAGCAGGTTGCCGTCGGGATCGCGGAAGAACAGCGTGCGGTGGCCGAAGCTCTGGTCGGTCGGCGGCGACAGCAGCGCCACGCCGTTCTTCGTCAGCTCCGCGGCGCAGAGATCGACGTAGTGCGGCGGAACCCTGAACGCGAGCTGGAGGGCAGCGCTGCCCTTCGGCGTCGGCTCGTCGGCGAGGCGCCGGGGGCGCGACAGCGCCAGCGTGTTCGAGCCCACCTTGTATTCGAGCCAATTCTCCGAGAGCTGGCGCGCAAAGGCGAATCCCAGGATCTCGCCGTAGAAGCGCCGCATCGCCTCCATGTCGCGAACGAAGACGACGGTGTAGTCGATCGAGCGGATCGACTGGAAAGGCGAGCCGGGCGGGGTCTTGTAGTCGCTCATGCCCCGACTCTCGCACGCTGTCGCTTCGGCCGGAACCCTCGCGGCCGGCGGCGGTTCTGTCAGCGTCATGATCCGCCGATCCTGTCTCATCGCCTTTGCCGTGCTGCTGCTCGCGGCCTGCGAGGATCCGGCCAAGGTGCCGGACGAGGCCAGCACCGGGCCGAACCCGGCGATCCCGAAGCCGCAATCGGCGCTGATCCCGACCGTCAACATCGCGGCGGCCGAAGGCTGGCCCGCGGATGGCGCGCCGATCCCGGCCGACGGGCTTGCGGTCAAGGCCTTCGCCCGCAACCTGGATCATCCGCGCTGGATCCATGTGCTGCCGAACGGCGACGTGCTGGTCGCCGAGACCAACGCCCCGCCGCGCCCCGACGACAGGAAGGGCATCAAGGGCTGGATCATGGGGCTGGTGATGAAGCGGGCCGGCGCCGGAACCCCGAGCGCCAACCGCATCTCGCTGCTGCGCGATGCCGACGGCGACGGCGTCGCCGAGACCCGCCATGTCTTTCTCAAGAACCTGAACTCGCCCTTCGGCATGGCGCTGGTCGGCGACACCTTCTACGTCGCCAATACCGATGCGGTGATGAAGTACCCGTACGCGGCCGGTGCCACCGAGATTCCCCAGGCCGGAGAAAGGCTCGCGGAGCTCCCCGGCGGCCCGCTCAATCATCACTGGACCAAGAGCCTGGTCGCGAGCCCGGACGGGAAGAAGCTCTATGTCGGCTCCGGCTCCAACTCGAACGCCGCCGAGAACGGCATCGACAAGGAGGAGCGCCGCGCCGCGGTGCTGGAGATCGACATCGCGACGGGCGCCTCGCGGATCTTCGCCTCCGGTCTCCGCAATCCCGTCGGCCTCGCCTTCGAGCCGGAATCGAAAATGCTGTGGGCGGTGGTCAACGAGCGCGACGAGCTCGGAAGCGACCTGGTGCCGGACTACCTGACCTCGGTCAGGGACGGCGTCTTCTACGGCTGGCCCTGGGCCTATTGGGGCCAGCATGTCGACGAGCGCGTGAAGCCGCCGCGCCCCGACATGGTGGCGAAGTCGGTCGCCCCCGACTACGCGCTCGGCAATCACGTGGCGCCCCTGGGCCTCGCCTTCGCCGAAGGCCGCACTCTCCCTGAGCGCTTCCGCACCGGCGCCATCGTCGGCGAGCACGGCTCGTGGAACCGGAAGCCCCGCAGCGGCTACAAGGTCGTCTTCGTGCCGTTCTCAGGCGGCAAGCCGAACGGCCAGCCGGTCGACGTGCTGACCGGCTTCGTCGTCGACGACAAGGCGCTCGGCCGCCCGGTCGGCGTCGCGATCGATGCAAAGGGCGCGCTGCTGGTCGCCGACGATGTCGGCAACGTCATCTGGCGCGTGACGCCGGCGACGCAGACGGCGACGAAGCCCTAGGTCGCCTTCAACACCGGACGCTTCGCGCGCCACGGCGTCGCCTTCTGGTAGGCGTGCGCCACGGCGAGCGTCGTCGCATCCTGGAACGGGTGGCCGATCACCTGCATCGCCAGCGGCAGTCCGGAAGAATGGAAACCCGTGCAGACGGTGGTCACCGGCTGGCCGGTGACGTTGCACGGCATCGGCAGCGGCGGCTGCTTGAACATCGCCCACTTGTTGCTGGCGGCGAAGGTCGGGGCGGGGCCGGGGAGGGCGGCGGTCACCAGCACGTCGACACCAGTCGTGGCGGCGCGGACCTCGTCGGTGAGCTGGCGGCGAAGGCGCTGCGCCTGCAGGTAGTCGGGGCCTGAGAGCAATGCGGCGAGCGCGGCGCGGTCGCGGAAGTTCTCGCAGTAGTCGTTGAACCGCGCCTTGAACTCGGTCGAGTGGACGACGAAGGCCTCGGTCAGCAGGATGATGTAGCAGCACGCCGCGAACTGGGAGAGCGGCGGCAGGCGCACGTCGGTGATCGTGGCGCCGAGGTCGCGCAGGACGCCGAGCGCCGCATCCAGCGACTTCTGCATCTCCGGATCGATCTTCGTGTCCTGCTCGTGGAAGTGTCGGATGAGGCCGACGCGCACGCCCTTGAGGTCGGTGCGCAGCAGGGAATGGTAGTCGGGGATCGGCACGCTGGCGCTCGCCGGATCGCGCGGGTCGTGGCCGGCCATCGCCTGCAGCAGGAGCGCGCAATCCTCCACCGTCCACGCCATCGGGCCGGTGTGGTCGAGCGAGTAGGAGAGCGGAAACACGCCGGCGCGGCTGCAGAGACCGTAGGTCGGCTTGATGCCGCTGACGCCGCACCAGGCCGACGGATTGCGGATCGAGCCGCCGGTATCCGAGCCGGTGCCGCCCAAGGTCATGCCGGCGGCGATCGCGGCCCCCGTGCCGCTCGACGAGCCGCCGGTGACGTGGTCGTAGTTCCACGGGTTGCGTGCCGGCGGCCAGGGCAGGTCGAAGGAAGGCCCGCCCATCGCGAACTCGTGGGTCGCGAGCTTGCCCAGCATCACCGTGCCGGCCTCGGCCAGCTTCCGCACCGTCGTCGCGTCCTCCTTCGGCACGTGGTCGGCGAGAATCTTCGAATGCGCGGTCGTGCGGATGCCCTTGGTCGAATAGATGTCCTTGTGCGCGATCGGGATGCCGTGAAGCGGACCCTTCGAGCGGCCGGCGGCGATGTCCTTCTCGGCCTGGCGCGCCTGGGCGAGGGCTTCCTTCTCGCACACCAGCAGGAAGGCGTTGAGCTTCCCGTCATAGGTCCTGATGCGCTCCAGGCACTGCTCGGCAAGCGTCACCGGCGACAGCGCCTTCGACTGGATCAGCCGCGAGGCTTCGGCAATGGAGGGGATCTCGCTGCTCATGTCGGCTCGCGCGCGAAGATCGTCGCCGGCTCCGCCGCCATCTCGCGCGGCGCGTTCACGATGTCGACCCATTGCTGCAGATAGCCCGAGACGCCATGCAGCTCGTCGAGCTGCGCCTTCGAGAGCGTGAGGCCGGCCCGGGCGAATCTCGCCTCGAGCTCGGCGCGGTCCATCAGCTTCGGATCGCTCATGCCGCCCTCACCGCCAAGGGCGCCTCGCCCTGGATCTGTGTCCTCAGCATGATCCGCCGCGTCTTCGGATCGAAGGCGTCGCGGCGGTGGATCACCGAACGGTTGTCCCAGACCAGGATGTCGCCCTGCTTCCACTTGTGCGCATAGGCGAGCTTCGGGTCGGTGCAATGCGCCCAGAGCCGGTCGAGCAGCTTCTCGCTCTCTTCCAGCGAGAGGCCGTCGATGTAGCCGTTGCGCCGCCGGCCGAGATAGAGCGCCGGCACACCGGTGTCGGGATGGAGGCGGACGATCGGATGCGAGGCGCCGGGCGCATCCCTCGGATCGACGATCTCCTTCGAGCCGCGGCGAAGCTCGCCGACGCTGGTGTATGACGAGTCGTGCTTGGCGGTCCTGCCGGCGACCGCGCGCTTGAGGTCGTCGGGCAGCGTCGCATAGGCCTTGATCATGCTGGCGAAGCAGGTATCGCCGCCGGACGGCGGCACCTCGACCGCGTAGAGCACGCTCGCCATCGGCGGGGCTGCGATATAGGACATGTCGGTGTGCCACTCGGCCTCGCCGTATCCGAGCCCGCCGATCGCCTTCCCGTCGACGACGACGTTCGAGATGATCCAGATCTCCGGCCGGCGCGCGCCGCCGTCGCCGTAGCTGCGCTCGGCCGAGGCCGGCGGCAGCTCGAGCACGCCGAAGCCCTGGCTGAACTTCACGACGCTCGGCTCGTCCATCTTCTGGCCGCGGATCAGCAGCAGGCCGTTCCCGGCCCAGGCCTTCCGCATGGCGGCGAAGTCGGAATCCGAGACGCCTTTCCGGGCGTCGATCCCGCGTACCTCGACGCCGAGCGCGGCGTTCGGAATCGGCACGATCTCCATGGAGCCTCCGGCAGAACGGGAAGCCTATCCTAGCGCGCCGGAAGGGGCAGCTGGAAGTCAGGCTTCGGCGAGTCTTTGCCCGAGTGTCCGATTTTGACCTATAGAGGACATTCGGCAAGGAGTTCGACGTGTGCCCGTTCAAAATGCCACGGACGTCATTCGGCGCTTGATGGGATTCCAGCTAGCTTGATTCCTGACGCAAGCTGACCTGGGCTATCGTCGATAGTGTCGACTCGGTCGCCGAAAGTTGCGTCGCAAGCGAACTGGGGGCGGGTCGAGAGATTGAAAGAGGTCTACGGTATGCCGTAACAGTGAAAAAGTTCCGTGCGCACGCTAGAGTAGCCGCACAATGGCTAGGACCATCAGGCTTCAGAAGACGTGGATTGTAGATGAGAACGACCGGCTAGGGCCCGTTGGCGGATTTGGCGTTGTTTTCGCCGGCGAGAGCGACGATGGAAGGCCTGTTGCGATTAAACTTCTTTTCGACGGCGTAGACGATCCTGCACATCGCGAATTGCAGTTCGCCAAAAGCATGATCGGGACGAAAGTTCAGCACCTCATTCCGATTCTCGATGCCGGGATTGATCCCGCCACGAAGCAGTCCTGCATCGTTATGGAGCGCGCCGATCGAAGCTTAGCTGCCTTCCTCGCAAGCGAAGGGAAGCAGACCGAGGATGCTGCGGCCGGCATGATGATCGAGATAGCACAAGGGCTACTCGAAGCTGGTGACTGGATTCACCGGGACCTCAAGCCTGGGAACGTCCTGAGGTTTCAGGACCGTTGGTGTGTTACGGATTTTGGTATTGGACGATCGGCAGTCGCGGAAACTTCGACCCGCACTCTCAAGGACGCATTAAGTCCCCCCTATGCCGCGCCCGAGCAGTTCGTGGGCAGAACAGCTTCACACTCGACGGACGTGTACGCACTGGGATGCATAGGAGCGACCCTCATCCAGGGCAAACCACCATTTGATGGGCCTCGCTTTGAAGACTTTAGCGAGCAGCATCAGAAAGCTGTTCCGGCGCTAGCGGTAGCAAACGCGCGACTGCGGTCACTTCTCATGCGGATGCTGGCTAAACCACAACAGGTTCGGCCGACCATCGAGAAGATCATCGCGGAGATGGAAGCATTCCGTCGGCAGCCGGACGGGTCTGGCGCCGGCGCGTCGGCGCTCATTCAAGCATCGAGCGTAGCGGCCGAGGCAGAGGCGAGAGAGCAGGCTCGGAAGGCGCAAGCGGAGGAGAGGAAGCGTATTCGAGAAGAGCTTCAAGTGCATGCGTTCTCTCTCCTAGGGGACCTATTGGAGCGCTTTCTTTCCGAAGTCCGAGCACACGCTCCTGGGACCCAGATCACGGATAACCGGCGTATGAAGCGTCAGATCGAGATGCGCCTCCTCCGCGGTGTGCTCCGCATGTCTTTCGGAACCATGAAGAGCGTTTCTCCAGATGGCATAGTCAAGTGCGGATGGGACATAGTTAGCGCGGAAGCAATTGCAGTCGAGCAAGGCCCTCTTCGTCGTGGAGCCTCCTTGTTCTTTGCGAGCGTAGATGGGTCGCCCTATAGATGGTGGGAGATTGCCTTCTGGAAGATGGGCGGCGAGGTTAGCAATATGCCGTTTGAGCTTGAGCCGAAAGACGCTGCTAGGGCGTTGGCAGGTGGTGGCTCGTGGGACGCGGCTTATCCGCCTCGGCCGATCGAGTCGGAAGATGAGATTGACGCTTTCTGTCAGCGGTGGATGACCACATTCGCGAATGCCGCGGAATCTAAACTTCAGCCACCATCGCACTTTCCGGAGCAGTCCTGAACTTAGGCCTATAGCCTTCGAAAGTGAGCGGCTGGCTAACTCCTCAATGCACCGTTCTTGACCACCGGACCATGCCGAGGGCGACCAGGAGGCCGATCATCGCCGAGGCGAGGCCCGTGAGCTGGATCCAGGTCGGATACTCGCCGAGGATCGGGATGCCGAAGAGGATGGCGAGGCCCGGCACCATCGCCGGGAACAGCACGGCGCGGCCGGCGCCGAGCAGGACCACGATCCGGTTGTAGGCGATGGTCGCGAGCGTGCCGCTCAGCAGGCCCTGGACCACGCCCTGCAGGGCCAGCTCCTGCCAGGGAAGCGTCAGCAGGTGCGTCACCGAGAAGAACAGCGGATAGACCACCGACATGATCGTCATCGACACCACGCAGACGACCGCCATCGCGATCAGCGAGTCGAGCCGCCAGATGCGGAACAGGATCGTGTAGGCCGCCCACAGCAGGCCGGCGAACAGGAAGATCAGGTCGCCGAGCCAGACATTGGCGCCGCCGGATGAGGCGATGAAGCCTTCGCCGCCGATCAGGCCTAAGCCCAGGATGATGCCGCCGGTGCCGATCGCATGCGCGATGCCGTGGCGCTCCTTCAGCAGCACGATCGCCAGGATCGAGCAGAAGACCGTCACCGACATCGGCACCAGCACCGCGCCATGGGCGAGCGGCGCGAAGAGATATCCGGCGGCCTGGCTGAAGGCGGCGAGCGGGCCTGCGGTCAGCACCAGGAGCAGGCCGCGCTTCCAGCCGATCCCGCCGAGATTGGCGATGCCGTGCTTCAGGAGGATCGGAAGGAAGATCAGCCCGGCGACGCCGAAGCGGAGCAGCGTGATGTCCTCGGGCCGCACGCCCCGAAGGATGCCGCCGCGCGCGACCGAGAACGACGAGGCCGCCATCAGCGCCATCGCGATGCCGAGGGCGATGCCGAGGCGGACGCGCTTCTTTGCCTCCGCCTCGGTCTCGTTCGGCGGCGCAGTGCCGGCGTCGGTCGCCATTCAGTCGAACGTCCTAGTCAAAGGCGGGGGCCCGGCTGGCGAGCCCGCCGAAGAGTCCTTCGATGCGCCGGCGCCAGGCGAGCACCGGATCGTCCTCGGCGAGCAGCCTGAACGGGCTGGTGCACCGCGCCCACTGGAACGCGCCGAAGACGATGTAGTCGGCGTAGGTGGGCGCGTTGCCGCCGAGGAAGGGAAAGTCCGCCAGCGGCAGCCGGATCGGCTGCAGGCTCTTGCGGAAATCGGGCAGAAGCTGCTCGCGGTCGCCGGAGAAGGCTTCGAGCGTCATGCCGAAGCGCTTCTCACGGCTTTCGCGGAAGTAGACAGCGTCCTTCGCGTCGATCAGCGCGACGATGTCGGCGATGATCATGCGGCCGATCGCAGGATGCAGGATCGAGTCGGCCCAGCCCTGGATGAAGCGGATCTGCGCCGGCGCGTTGTCGCCGAACAGCGATGGCCGGTCGGGATATGTCGCTTCAAGGTACTGGGCGATCTTCCAGGAATCGTGGACGACCCTGTCGCCGTCGACGATCACCGGCACCAGGCCTTGGCCCGAGAAGGCGATCCTCTCCTTCTCGGTGAAGCGCCAGGGCACCGCGTCGACGTCGAGACCCTTGTGCGCGAGCGCCAGCCGCGTGCGCCAGCAGTAGGGGCTGAAGCGCCGCTCAGGATCGGCGCCGGCAAGGTCGTACATCGTGATGGTCATTGCCGGAGTATCGGCGTTTTGGCGCAGGCGATCTAAGACATTCGCTGCCCCGAACTGGCGCTGCTCACGAATTGGGCATTATAGTTCGGGTGCCGTCCGCATCCCGCGGACGGCACGTTCTCGGGGCGGGGTGAGAGTCCCCACCGGCGGTGAGGGGCTTCGGCCTTGAGCCCGCGAGCGCTTCGGCGAAAGCCGAGGGACAGCAGATCCGGTGCGATTCCGGAGCCGACGGTCACAGTCCGGATGAAAGAGAACGGGTCGCCCGGCGGAGCCATGCTCTGTCGGGTTCAAGCCCGTGCGCCCTGATTCAAACGCTTCGATGAAAGGAAGCCCGATGAATCAGCGCCACCCAACCAAGACAGAAGATCGTATCGCCTTCGTCCAGTCCTGCTGGCACAAGGACATCGTCGACGAATGCCGGAAGGCCTTCGTCGCCGAGATCGTCCGCCTCGGTTTGCCTGAGGATCGGATCGACCACTATGAGGTGCCCGGCGTCTTCGAGATTCCGCTCGAGGCGAAGCTGCTCGCCGAAAGCGGCCGCTATCAGGCGATCGTCGCCTCGGGTCTCGTCGTCAACGGCGGCATCTACCGGCACGAGTTCGTGTCGGACGCCGTGATCAACGGGCTGATGCAGGTGCAGCTCGCCACCTCGGTGCCGGTGATCTCGGCCGTGCTGACGCCGCAGGCCTTCCACGAGCACGACGAGCATCGCCGCTTCTTCCGCGAGCACTTCGTCGTGAAGGGGGCGGAGGCGGCATCCGCCTGCTGGCGGACGCTCGCCCATGTCCGCCATGCGCGCGGGCTGGCTGCGGCCGCGGACTGAGATCGAGAAAGCCCGCGGGCAGGCGTCAGCCCGCGGGCGGGTTCAGCGGTGCGAACTCGACAGTCTCCGGCACGGCGCCGGCCGGCGTCGACACGGCGCGGCCGGCGAAGATCATCGCCACCCGGCCGGCATCGTCGATCAGCGGCATCTCGACGGATTCCACCACCAGCCAGTCGCGCGCGTGCCAAGCGGCCTTGTTGCGTCGGCGATAGGGCCGGATCTCCGTCGCGATCCGGCTCAGGTCCGCGACGATCGCCGCCGTCGCATCGCCATAGAGAGAGCCGTCGACGATCTTGCCGGTGACGTCGCGCTCGAGGCGCTCCACCAGCTCCGTGCCGACCAGGCGATGACGGAAGGAAAGCGGATTCCATCCGACGTCGATCAGATGGACGATCGGCAGCAGGTCGGGGATCTCGGCCGGATTGAGGTCGGCCCGGTGCGGCGCCAGCCGCCCGGCTCGCTTGCTCCACCAGTAGCGATAGAGCCTTTCGAGGCGTCCATCGCCGAATTGCGCGTCCATCTCCCCCCCGGGCGGACGTCTGGACCGACGTCCGCTCGCAGCCGGACGACGCATTCGCGCCCTGACCGCGATCTATGATTGTAGGCCGCACCACCCTGTAGGGCCGTGCCTCAATGTTAGGCGAGGTTCGCCGGCCTGGAAAGGCGCGAGACTTCTCGATCTATTCCTCGAGAATACCCGGGACGAGTATTTATTCGCACTACAATCCCAAAGAAATGGACTGGTTGTCCTTGAAAAGGCGTCAGAAAGACCGCGGCTGGAAAGAAAAAGGCCCGCGGCTTGGGGCCGCGGGCCTAGGAAAACCGGAGGTAAATCGCAACTGGAGGCTTTAGGCGACGCGTGAAAACCGGCTCGGCCGATTAGTCGGCGGCGAGAGCCGGGTGAATCTGGATCGGGGTCGCCGGCGCCTCGAAGGCTTCGGCGAGCGCCCATTTGGAGGTGAGGAGGGCCTGGTGGGCCCGGCTGCGCGGACCGAAGCCGGTGCCGGGCTCCCAGACCGCGACGAACAGGCGGTCGACCGTGACCCCGTCGTCGGAGAGCGGCAGGATCAGGCGCGACCAGGTCTGGGATTCGGTGCCGAAGCCGCGGTTGGCATGGGTGCCGAACACCGGGGAGCGGGTCTCGACCGCGGTGAGGTAGGCGCGCTCGACCTCGTCGGCCATCGCCGCCGGCTGGAGGTCGCCGACGGTGCGGCCGGTCATCTCGGCGCCGTAGCGGGCGGCGGGACCGGAAGCGAAGACGACGAAGCGGAGGCCTTCCGGCCCGACCGCTACCAGGTGCAGCTCGTTCAGCCAGGGCTGCAGATCGACCGTCGCGAAGTCGCGACGGGAGGGCATGACCTTGAGCCCGCGCTTGGTGTTCCAGAGCGCGAAGAGCGTGCGGAGATAGTCGGGAAAGGTGGTGGGCAGCGACATGGTGCCCACTATGAACACCAAACCTTGCGCCGGAGTTAACGGCGCCGTGTAATTTTTCGTAAGCGCCCCTGCCGTCAGGCGACGGCCGAGGCGATCCGGTCGATGTCGACCACGACGAAGATCATGTCGACGGTCTCGCCGTCGGCGCCCAGGGGCATCAGGCAGTGGCGGATCCGGCGGATGAACGGGTCGGCGCCGACGTAGGGCACCTCCGACCAGATCGGCTTCCGGGCCTCGGCTACTTCCTCGAACTGCGCCCAGAGCCGGTTGCCGCGGCGCATGTGCAGGATCTCGGAGAAGCGGATGCCGCGGAAGTTCCGGTGCGAGATCTGGTCGATCTCGGATCCGACCAGGCGGTAGCGGAAGTCGAGCGGCTCGCGCAGCACGTCGACCAGGATCGTTCCCGGCAGCAGCTTCGGGATCTCCGCCGGATCGATGTCGGTGCGCGCCGGCAGCCTTCGGCCGCGGCGAAGCGCCTGCCAGTAGGCGAGCCCGCTCTCGCCGCGGGGACCCAGGCCCGGAGGGGTGTCGTCGCTCACGCGGGATCCAGCATCGGAAGCAGATCCCTGAGCCGGGTCAGGCTGTGGGTGGGCGTGACGGTCGCCTTCTTCGGCAGGCCGCGGCCGAAGCCGTCGAACCAGATGCAGCGGTCGAAGCCTAGGCTGCTCGGTACCGCGACTTCCCATTCGAGGTTGTCGCCGACGATCCAGGCCTCGCCATGCAGCGCGCCGAGCGTCTTCAGCGCGTGCGCGTAGGCGGCGGGCTCGGGCTTCCCGAACGGATGTTCGCCCTCGATCTGGATGTGGTGGAAGCGGTGGCCGAGATCGAAGCGCCGGACCTTCTCGCGCTGCACGGCGCCTTCGCCGTTGGTGATCAGGCAGAGCTGGAAGCCGTCGGCCTTGAGCCGGTCGAGCACGGTGTGCGCGTCGTCGAAGAGCTTCGTGCGCTTGTCGCGGCTGACGCGGAAGGCTTCGGAAAGATCGGCAGCCAGCGTCGCGTCGGCGATGCCGAGCCTGGCCAGCACCTTGCCGATCACGTCGAGGCGGGTCTGGGCGATGTTGAGCCGGCCCTCGCGATGGCGCACCGGGTCGGACCAGAACCAGCGAAGCTCGGCCTCGATCTCCCTGGTCAGCTCGGCCTCGGTGCGTTCGGCGAAGCGATGGAGATGCGGCGCGAACGCCTCGGCCCATACCTCCTGGCGCTCGCCGGAAGACGAGATCAGCGTGTCGTCGAGGTCGAAAAGGATGGCCTTGGGACGCGGCATCGGCCTCTGGGCGAAGGAGGGGCGGCGGCGCCGCCGGCGCCGCCTTCTAGCACATCCCGCGCCGCGCGCCAGCGGAGGTCGCATGCCGCCCCCTGTCAGATGACCCGGCCGCTCGCCTCGTCGATGATGTGCATGTTGTTGAGATCGGCGGCGAGCTGGGTCTGCGCCCCCACCTGGACCGGGGCCTTGGGATCCACCCGGCCGCAGAGCTCGGCGCCGTCGATCTTGAAGTAGACCAGCGTCTCCATCCCCATCGGCTCGGTCACGTCGACCGGCACCGTGATCGGAACCACGCCGGGGGCGAGGTCGCGGTGCATCTCGGTGATGTGCTCGGGCCTGAGCCCCAGCAGCAGCTTGTCGGTGCCGCGCAGCGCCTTGTAGCGCTGGGCCCGGTCGGCCGGGAGCTGCAGCGACACGCCGTTGGGGAGCCGCGCGGCGAGCCCGTCGCCGTCGCCCTCGAGCCGGACCGGGATGAAGTTCATCGCCGGCGAGCCGATGAACCCGGCGACGAAGCGGGTCGCCGGCGAATGATAGAGCTCGTTCGGCGGGCCTACCTGCTCGATCCGCCCGTGGTTCATCACCACCACCCGGTCGGCCAGGGTCATCGCCTCGACCTGGTCGTGGGTGACGTAGACCGTGGTGGTCCGCACCTTCTGGTGCACGCGCTTGATCTCGATGCGCATCTGCACGCGGAGCTTGGCGTCCAGGTTCGACAGCGGCTCGTCGAACAGGAAGACCTTGGGATTGCGCACGATCGCCCGGCCCATCGCGACGCGCTGGCGCTGGCCGCCGGAGAGCGCCTTGGGCTTGCGGTCGAGAAGCTCGGAAATGTCGAGGATGCGCGCCGCCTCGTCGACCCTGGCCTTGATCTCGGCCTTGGGATAGCGCTTGAGCCGCAACCCGAACGACATGTTCTCGGCCACCGTCATGTGCGGATAGAGCGCGTAGTTCTGGAACACCATCGCGATGTCCCGGTCCTTCGGCGGCACGTCGTTGACGACGATGTCGTCGATCGCGATCTCGCCGTCGGTGATCTCCTCGAGCCCGGCGATCATGCGGAGCGTCGTCGACTTGCCGCAGCCCGACGGGCCCACCAGCACGACGAACTCGTGGTCCTTGATCTCGAGGTCGATGCCGCGCACGGCCTCGACCTCGTCGTAGCGCTTGACGACCTTGCGAATGGAGACGTCGGCCATGGTGCCCCTGCCCTAACCCTTGGTCGCGCCGGCGGTGAGGCCGGCGATGTAGTAGTCCATCAGGAAGGCGTAGATGATCAGCGGCGGAGCGGCGCCGAGAAGCGCCCCCGTCATGATCTGCCCCCAGTTGAAGACGTCGCCCTTGATCAGCGTGGTGATGATGCCGACCGGCAGCACCAGCTGGTCGATCGAGGTGGTGAAGGCGATCGGATAGAGGAACTGCGCCCAGGAGACGGTGAAGGCGAAGATCGTGGCGGCGATGATGCCGGGCAGCGCCACCGGCACGAAGACGCGGGTCAAGGTCTGCAGCCAGGAGGCGCCGTCGATGATCGCCGCCTCGTCCAGCTCCTTCGGGATCGAGGCGAAGTAGCCGATCATGATCCAGGTGCAGAACGGCACCGTCAGCGTCGGATAGACCACCAGCAGCACCCACCAGCGGTTCAGGAGCTGGATCCCGGTGTACTCATGGAAGACCGCGAACATCTTGAACAGCGGCAGGAAGAGCAGCGTCTCCGGGATCAGGTATGTCAGGAACACGCCGGTCGCCAGCGTCGCCGATCCCCAGAAGCGCATGCGCGAAAGCGCGAAGGCGGCGGGGATCGCGATCAGCATGGTGATGATCACCACCGAGACCGAGACGATCGCCGAGTTCTTGAAGAAGCCGATATAGGCCGGCGAGGTCAGGAGCTCGACGTAGTTGCTCAGGGTGGGATTGAACACCCACCAGGGATTCTTCGCCGCCGAGATCTCCGCCGAGGTCTTCAGCGAGGTGATGAACATGTAGATCGGCGGGATCAGGAAGAAGAAGGCGAAGATGGCCAGGAAGAAATAGGACCAGCGCAGCGCCCAGGCGCGGTCGCGCTTCATGCTGCCGTATTTCGGCCGGGCGCGGGTGGGCCCCGCCTTGTCGACGGTGACGCTGGTCATCAGGCTTCGTTCCCCCGTCTGGTGACATCGCGCAGGATGAAGGCGGCGGCGACGGCGAGGATCGGCACCATGAAGAGCGAGACCGTGGCGCCCAAGGGTATGTCGCCGCCCTCGATGCCGAGCCTGAACGACCATGTGGCGAAGAGGTGCGTCTTATCGAGCGGCCCGCCGGCGGTCAGGATGCGCACGATGTCGAAGTTGGCGAAGGTGACGATGGTCGAGAACAGCGCCGTGATCGCGATGATGTTGCGCATCATCGGCAGCGTCACGTACCAGATGCGCTGCCACCAGTTGGCGCCGTCGATCTCGGCCGCCTCGTAGAGCTGGTCGGGCACCGACTTGAGCGCCGCCAGGTACATGATCATGAAGAACGGGGCGCCGATCCAGACATTGACCAGGATCACCGAGAAGCGTGCCCAGTGGGCGACGCCGGTCCACGAGACCCGCTCGACATCGAACTGCGCCAGGATCCAGTTGAAGGCCGAGTAGGAGGGGTCGAACAGCCATTGCCAGGCGAGCGTGCTCATCGCCGCCGGGATGACCCACGGCACCAGCAGCATGCCGCGCCATTTGCGCTGGCCCTTGGTCGGAACGTTGTGGACGAAGTGCGAGACGACGAAGCCGATCAGCGCCTTGAAGATGACCGCCGAGATCGCGAACAGGCAGGACTGCCAGAACACCATCCAGAATGTTTCCCGGGTGAGCAGGAACTGCAGGTTCCCGAACGGGATGTTGGTGCAGATCCAGTCGGGCAGATAGGTGCAGTTCTTCATCCACGCGGTCGCGGTCATGCGCTTGTTGAGCGTCGTCAGGTAGATCGCGTAGAAGGCCGGATAGATCACCAGCGTGAAGATCAGCAGGATCAGCGGCAGCGCCATGAAGAAGGCGATCGTCGACTTCTTCTCGAAGAACTTGCGCAGGCGCGAGCGCGGCGCCGGCTTGGCGCGCTTGGCCGGCGTGACGACGGTGGCGGTGGCGTCTGCCATGAAACCCCCTTAAGCCGAGCCGAAGCCGGCCGCCTGTTTCCAGGCGGCCGGTTCCAGCGCGCTTTCAGTTCCGCTCCGAAGACTAGCGGAGGAAGCCCTCGACCTCGCTCTCGGCCCAGGCGAGCGTCTTCTCCATGGGCTCGCCCTGGAGATGACGGGTGATCATCTTCGTGGGCGTCGCCTGCACATAGATCTGCTGCGCGATCTTCGGCGGCGCCGGGGCCGCGGTGATCGACAGCTGCTGATGGTTGTGCGGGTTCGGGTAGTGATAGAGCGTGCCCTTGGGCGGACCTTCGTTCGCCCATGTCGGAAGCGTCGTCATCTTGTCGAAGTTCGGGATGTCGTAACCGCCCGAAGCCGCGACGAAGCTCGCGATCGCATCCGGCTCGGAGAGGGCGACGAGCAGCTGCTTCGCCGCCGACTTGTTCTTGCCGAAGCTCCAGATGCTCCAGAAATACGGCAGGAACGGTGCGAAGCGGCCTTTCGCGCCCGCGGGGAAGCCGTGGGTCCAGCACTGCTCGGCGATCTGCGGCGCGTCGCGCTTGGCGACCGCCCAGGCCGACGGCGGGTTCATGATCAGGGCGCCGTTGCCGGCGACCAGCCACTTGTTGTTCGACGCGTCGTCCCAGGCCGGCGCGTCCGCCGGGAAGAACTTCGCCAGCTTGACCGAGTATTCGAGCCATTGGCGGACCGCGTCGGACTTGACCGTGACGTTGCCCTTGGCGTCGACGAGGGCTGCGCCGAAGCTCTGCATGAAGGCGCCGGCGGTGTCGACCGAGTCCGAGGTCTCGCCGAGCCCGATGCCGAAGGGCTTGCCGCCCTTGTGGCAGGCTTCCGCCGCCTTGAGGAAGGTGTCGAAGTTCCAGCTGTCGGCCTTGGGCGGAGCGCCGGCCGGGTAGAGCGCCTGGATGTCGATGCCGGCATGCTGCTTCATCAGGTCGATACGCGAGCACGGCCCCTTGAGCTGCGAGCCGATGGTGGCGGGAACCGCCAGCCACTTGTCGCCGAGCTTGCCGAGATACTCGCTGGTGCCGTTGACGTTGCCGAGCTTCTTGATCATCTCGGCCATGATGTCGTTGACCGGCTCGAGCAGGTCGGACTGCGCGTGCGGCCACCAGGTCGGCATCGCCATGATGTCGTGGCCGGCCTTGGCCTGCGCCTCTGCGGCGATCGTCAGAAGGTTCTTGTTACCCTGGCTCGGGATGTAGTCGACCGTGACCTCGACCTTGTTCTTCGCGGCCCAGGCGTCGATCACCTTCTTCGAGGCGTCGTTGGCGCCCGGGACCCAGTGGTCCCAGAGACCGACCGAGAGCTTCCCCGCCGACTGGGCGGAGGAGACATACGGCATGCCGAGAACGGCGGTCGATGCCATCGCTCCGGCGACGAATTGGCGGCGAGTGATTCGCTTCTTTGCCATTGCACAACCTCCCTTTAGTCGTTGTTGGATTAAAGCCGATAAAGCCTCACGCAATGTTTAGACAGTTTGGACGTCGATTTTGATTTAAGCGTACTTCTCTCGCGCGCGCCAAGACAATTCCATACCGAACAGCCGAAGCGGTCGGCGTTCGGGCAAAGGGGAGGGGTCGGCGACCACGACGGTCGCGGGCGAGCGTCAGGCCCCGCCGGTTACGCCGGCGCGCCCTGGGGGACGAGCTTGGGCGGCAGCCAGACCGTGGCCCGCGTTCCCTTCCCGGGCGCCGTCTCGATCTCCAGCCGGCCGCCGAGAAGCTCGGCGAAGCGCTTGGACAGGGGGAGCCCGAGCCCGGTGTCTTGGCGGAGGCGGGCGAGATCGCTGCTGGCCCGTCCGAAAGGGTTGAGGACCCGCTGCAGATCCTCCTGCGACATGCCGATGCCGGTGTCGGCGACGGTCACGGCGGCCCCGTCGTCGGTATGCCGGGCGCTCACGGTGACCGTGCCTCCCGGAAGGGTGAACTTGATCGCGTTGGTGGTGAGGTTGATCAGGATCTGCAGCAGCAGCTGGCGGTCGGTCGTCACCGGGGCGAGGTCCGGGGGGATCTCGTAGGCGAGCGCGACCTGGTGGTCTTCGGCCCGGGCCTTGACGAAGCCGTGCAGGTCGCGGGCCACCGCCTGCACCGCCACCGGCTTCACATCGAGGTCCCACTTGCCGGCATCGACCTTGGCCATGTCCAGGATGTTGTTGATGATCGACAGAAGATGCGAGCCGCTGCGCTTGATCAGGTCGGCATACTCGAGATAGCGGAGATTCGACATCGGCCCGAACATCTCCGCCGACATCACCTCGCCGAAGCCGATGATGGCATTCAGCGGCGTACGCAACTCGTGCGACATGTGCGCCAGAAAGGTCGACTTCGACCGGTTGGCAGACTCGGCTGCGACCAGCGCCTCCTCGAGCGCCTCGGCGAGGCGAAGCTGGCGGCGCACGCGACCGACCAGCAGCGCTGCGAGCAGCACGATCATCACCGTCGAGGCCGTGGCGATCCAGGCGAGGCGGCCGAGGTCCTGGTTGAGGTCGGCCAGCACGGTGGAGACCGCGAAAGTGACGACCACTCCGATGGGAAACGAGTCCGAACGCGAGAATCCCATGAGCCGTACGTCCTGGCTGGGACCGTCGCTGTCGATCGAGCTGCCGCTCGGGCCGGAAATCCGCGCGAGCGGGATGCCGAGATCCTCGAGCCGGGAATCGGCGCGCAACGGCGGATAGGAGGCGAGGACGACGCCGTCGTCGCGGAACAGGACGACCCTCTTGGCGCCGACCATCTCGAACAGGCGCTCGAACGACGTCGGGCGCAGCCGAGCGGCGATCACGCCTGCGAAGCGACCCTGCTCGTCCTCGATGCGCCGCGAAACCGGGATCGCCCAGACACCGCTCGGCCGCGAGGCGACCGGTTCGGCGATCATGATCTCAGTCCTAGGGTCGTCGCGATGGTGGATGAAGTAGTCGCGATCAGCGAGGTTGACGGAGGTTGGCACGTCGGCGTCGGCATTGACCCAGACGTCGCCGCGACCGTCGATGAGCCCGATACCCTCATACAGAGGTGAGCTGTCGCGAAGCCGGCGGAGGAGGAGGTGATTGGCGAGCGGGTCGCCGCCGATCTGGATGCCCGGCCGCTCGGGCGAGGTGTCGAGCGAGCGGAAACCAACGGCCGCGGAAGTCAGCACCTGCTCGACATACTCGCGCAGGATCTGGCTCTGGGCGACGGCTGATGCGTGCGCCCGACCGAGCGCCGTCTCGCGTACGACGCTGGCATGCCAATAGAACAGGAACCATCCCAGGCCGATCGCCAGCAGAGACAGCGCCACCAGCGCGATCGATAGCCGTGTACCTGGGGCCTTGGTCCTTACCACGCCGTACTTTGCGTACGAGCAGAGCCGTCCACCAATGATCTAGGTCAAGGCGCGAACGACCGGGATGAGGAACTTATGCCTTCGGCGGGGTCGCGATCCGGATCGAGAGCTCGCGGAGCTGCTTCTCGGTCACCTCGGACGGAGCGCCCATCATCAGGTCCTCGGCCCGCTGGTTCATCGGGAAGACGATGACCTCGCGGATGTTGGGCTCGTCGGCGATCAGCATGACGATGCGGTCGATGCCGGGCGCGGATCCCCCGTGCGGCGGGGCGCCGTAGCGGAAGGCGTTCAGCATGCCGCCGAACTTCTTCTCGACCACCTCGGGGCCGTAGCCCGCGATCTCGAAGGCCCTCAGCATGATGTCCGGCTTGTGGTTCCGGATCGCGCCCGACGACAGCTCCACGCCATTGCAGACGATGTCGTACTGGTAGGCGAGGATGTCGAGCGGGTCTTTCGAGGTCAGCGCCTCGAGCCCGCCCTGAGGCATCGAGAACGGGTTGTGGCTGAACTCGATGGCACCGGTGTCCTCGTTCCGCTCGTACATCGGGAAGTCGACGATCCAGCAGAACTTGAAGGCCTTTTGCTCGACGAGTTCCAACTCAGTGCCGATGCGCGTGCGCGCGAGGCCGGCGAGCTTCGCCGCGTCCGCGGCCTTGCCGGCGGAGAAGAACACGGCGTCGCCGTCGCCGGCACCGGTCGCGGCCTTCAGCGTAGCCAGGCGATCCGCGTCGAGGAACTTGGCGATCGGGCCCTTGGCCTCGCCCTTCTCGAAGACGATGTATCCCAGGCCCGGATAGCCCTGCTCGCGCGCCCAGTCGTTCATCTTGTCGAAGAAGCTGCGCGGCTTGTCGGCGGTCTTGGGCGCCGGGATGCCGCGCACCACGCCGCCTTTCTCGATCGCCTTGGCGAAGATGCCGAAGCCCGAGCCCTCGAACACCTTGCTGACGTCGGCGATGACGATCGGGTTGCGCAGGTCCGGCTTGTCGTTGCCGTATTTCAGCATCGACTCGGCATAGGGGATGCGCGGGAACGGCGGCTTGGTGACCGAGCGGCCGTCGGCGAACTCGTCGAACACGCCGGCGATGACCGGCTCGATCGCGGCGAACACGTCCTCCTGCGTGACGAAGCTCATCTCGAAGTCGAGCTGGTAGAACTCGCCCGGCGAGCGGTCGGCGCGGGAGTCCTCGTCGCGGAAGCACGGCGCGATCTGGAAGTAGCGGTCGAAGCCCGCGACCATCAGCAGCTGCTTGAACTGCTGCGGGGCCTGCGGCAGCGCATAGAACTTGCCGGCATGCAGTCGGCTCGGCACCAGGAAGTCGCGGGCTCCTTCCGGCGACGAAGCCGTCAGGATCGGCGTCTGGAACTCGGTGAAGCCCTGGTCGATCATGCGCCGGCGGATCGACGCGATCACCTTCGAGCGCAGGATAATGTTCTTGTGGATGCGCTCGCGACGCAGGTCGAGGAAGCGATAGCGGAGTCGCGTCTCCTCGCCGGCGTCCTCCTGGGCATTGACCTGGAGGGGCACCAGCTCGGCCTGCGACTGCACCACGAAGTCGTCGATCACGACCTCGATCTCGCCGGTCGGGATCTGCGTGTTGACGGTCTCGGGCGTGCGCTTGACGACGCGGCCGGTGATCGTGACGACGCTCTCGACGCGCGTGTCCTCCACATCCTTGAACATCGGCTTCGACGCATCGGTCACGCACTGCGTGATTCCGTAG
This sequence comes from Rhodospirillaceae bacterium, assembly GCA_016792585.1. Classification (GTDB taxonomy): domain Bacteria; phylum Pseudomonadota; class Alphaproteobacteria; order SHVZ01; family SHVZ01; genus SHVZ01. The sequence continues at coordinate 1,045 of JAEULB010000163.1, read as the reverse complement.
TGGTCGCGGAGATCGATGAACAGCAGCTGGCCGTGGTCGCGCTTGCGATGGACCCAGCCGGAGATCCGGACGGTCTGGCCGACCTCGGACGTACGGAGCGCGGCACAGGTATGCGTGCGATAGGAATGCATCGTCATCTCACGGGTGATCGGCGAGGACGCCGAGGAGGTAGGTGCCGTAGCCGGACTTGAGCAGCTTCTCGGCGAGCGCCTTCATCTGCCTGGCGTCGATCCAGCCTTGAACGTAGGCGATCTCTTCCGGGCAGGCGATCTTGAGGCCCTGGCGCTCCTCGACCGCGCGGACGAACTCGCCCGCCTGCAGCAGGGAATCGAAGGTTCCGGTGTCGAGCCAGGCGAAGCCGCGGCCGAGCTTCTCGACCTTGAGCTGGCCCATGTCGAGATAGGCGCGGTTGACGTCGGTGATCTCGTATTCGCCCCGAGCCGAAGGCTCGATCCTTGCCGCGATGTCGCAGATCCGGGAGTCGTAGAAGTAGAGGCCGGTCACCGCCCAGTGGCTCTTCGGCTGCTTCGGCTTCTCCTCGATCGAGGTCGGCTTGCCGGCTTCGTCGAAGGCGACGACGCCGTAGCGCTCCGGATCCTTGACCCAATAGCCGAACACGGTGGCGCCGGTGTCTTCCGCCGCCGCGCGCTTGAGCGAGTCGACCAGGCCCTGGCCGAAGAAGATGTTGTCGCCGAGCACGAGGGCCGCCTTCTGGCCGGCGCAGAACTCCTTGCCGATCACGAAGGCCTGGGCGAGGCCGTTCGGCACCGGCTGCACGGCATAGCTGATCGAGATGCCCCACTGGCTGCCGTCGCCGAGCAGGCGCCTGAAGGCGGCCTGGTCCTCGGGCGTGGTGATGATCAGGATGTCCTTGATGCCCGCCAGCATCAGGGTGGCCAGCGGGTAGTAGATCATCGGCTTGTCGTTGACCGGCAGCAGCTGCTTGGACGTGGCCAAGGTCAGCGGGTGGAGCCGCGTGCCGCTGCCGCCGGCGAGGATGATGCCCTTCATGGCTTTTCTTCTAGGAGGATGGCGAGCGTCTCGT
>JAEULB010000111.1 GCA_016792585.1 Rhodospirillaceae bacterium | reverse complement strand
TTAAAGCGCGCGCCGTACTCGGGCGCGCCGCCTCGGCCTGGTCCACCAGGCGTCGATAGTGCCCTTCAAGCGCTCGCGTGTATCCCGCCGCATCCATCAGCGCGGATGCCACGAGACGCCGCCTGAGATCGCGACGAAGCTCCGCGCGACCGGCCCTGTCGGCGGCAAGCGCTGCGGCGGCGGCGACATAGGTATCCGGACTTTCCGTTACCAGATGGCCGAGCCCGACATGCGGCAAGATCGACGCTCCCATGCGCCCGGCGGCCAGCGGCCCCGTTAGGCTCACCACCGGCAGGCCCATCCAGAGCGCCTCGAAGGTCGCCGTCGAGCCGTTGAACGGTGCCGGATCAAGCGCAATGTCGGCACGGCCGAGGCGCATGAAATGATCGCGCCCGCTGCGCGCCACGGTATCGAACTCGATGCGGCTCGGATTCACGCCGGCCGCCGCCATCGCTCCCAGAACCTCGGCTCGGAGCGAGGAAGACCCGTAGCGATTGAGGAATCCCAGAAGCAACCGGGAACCAGGAACCCGCTGCAGGATCTCGGCCCAGAGCCGATACATGCTCGGTCCCTGCTTCGCGGTATTGTTGAACGAGACGAAGGTGACGTCTCCAGACAAGATCTCGGCAGGCAAAATTTCTTCCGGGACCTCCTCCGGAGCCTCATGAACCGCATAGCACGGAAGCAGTGCCACCCGGTCGGCATAGGGATCATCCGGCCGCACCAACCACTCATCCGCCAGCCAGCAGTCGATTTCTGGCAGACCGCTCGCGTCGAGGTCATACATCGTCGCCTGTACCGGTGCCGCACGGTGACAAGCGACCTCGAGACGGTTGGCTCCGATCCGGCCTGCCAGAATGACCAGGACGTCGATCCCGTCCGTCCGGATCCGCGTGGCCACCTCAGCATCGGACATGCCGTCGATCCGCACCCAGTCGTCGGATCGCCTCTGAAGGCGCACCGTCATCGCATCGGCAGGCTGGGCGTCGGTGTAGCCCACGATACGGAAGGACGTTCGATCGTGCCGATCGAAGACAGGTGCGATGTTCCGCGCCAGCGGATGGCTGCGAAAGTCCGCCGACAGGTACGCGATCGAAATGCGATCGCCGCGGCCACGCGGCGGCGTCGACCTGGCGGCGATGAGCGGAAGCCGGCGCGCCCATCGGCGGACGGTACCGAAGAACTCCTCCCGCGTCGTGTCCGGGTCGTACGACTTGCAGAGAAGAAGGTTGTTCCAATGGATCGTCAGCGGCGCGATGGCGACGCACCGCGCAAGATACGGCTGGGCCGCTCCGGCTCGGCCGACGTCCTTCAGTGCGTTGCCGAGATTGCCGAGCGCGGAGGGTGCGGACGGATCCCGGCAGATGGACCGCCTCAACAGCCGGCAGGCCTGCTCGAACGCGCCGAGCTCCTTTCGGACGAGCGCCGCGTTCGAAAGGACGCCGGGCGATGGAGGCGCCGACGCCATTGCCCGATCGATGCGCCGGCTCGCCGCCTCGGGGTCCGACGGAAGCGTGGTCATCGCAAGCGCGTCGTGGCCTCGCTGAAGGGCTGGCGCCAATGCCAGGGTCCGACGCAACGCCCGCGTGCCGCGTCGTCGGTCTCCCGATGCGATAAGGCCATCAGCAGCGTTGTAATGCGCCTCCATGTATCCGGGATCGGCTGCCGCCGCCCGTCGGTAGAAGGAAAGGGCTTGCGTCGGTACGGCGGCCGAGGTGCCGAGGCCCAGCAGGGCTTTCGCTACCTGGGGTCCCAGGGCCAGGGCGCGCCGAAAGCTCCGGCCGGCTGCCGCCCCCGGCTGTGCCTGCTGAACCAGCGCCAGGTTGAGATGCGCAGATGCCGCAGATTTGGCGCAGGCGACGGCCCGCTGCAGCAATGCGATCGCGTGGGCACTGCGACCGAGCTGGTGCGACGCGACGCCTAGCAGATCGAGCGGCTCGACGGCGCCGGGCTGGAAGGCGAGGATCCGCCGATAAGCCACGACGGCATCGACGAGGCGGCCCGACCTGTGCAGATCCAGCGCTGCTTCCAGCGGCGACATGTCCGCCGACGATATCGGCGCCGTCATCCCCGTCCGGCCTTCGACGACCCCCCCGCACCGAGCTGCTCGATCCGGGTCAGAACCTGCTCGTAGGCCCAGAGCACGCGGCCGATTTCGTTCTCGCCGTGGGCCGCCGTCACGCCATGTGCCGCGCGCAGATGCACGCCATGCTCCCTGAGGCCGGTGACGATGATCGCAGCCAGCTCGACTTTGTTCATCGCCGGATGATCCGACGTGACCAAGGTGCGCCATGCCGGGGGGCCGGCAAAGCGAATGAACTTGGACGCCGATTCCCACCCGCCGAGCTTCGCCAGCTCGGCCTCGAGTCGGGTGCCGGCCTGGGCGAGGCGAGCCGGGACATCGTTCACACGCGCCACCTGCAAGGACGCCAAGCCGGCTGCTGCCGCTGCGCCGTCACCGCCGCCGGATCGATGCTCATGCACGGCGGCCATCAATCGCCGGGCTCCGCCGAGAGCGGCAAGCGACAACCCGCCGCCGAGCGCGCCGGCAAGACAGATCAAGTCGCATCCGACACCGAGAGCACCGTGTGCGCCTCCAAACCCGGTACGCGGCCAGGTCATGCTCTCGTCGAGAACGACGATCGCACCGGCTCGGCGGGCCGCGGCCGCAAGGCCGGCCGGATCGCCGGGCGCCGAGTAAAGAGCGAGGCCGTCGATCATGACGGCGGCAACATCGTCTCCCTGCAACGCTGCCTCAGCGGCCGCGCCGTCGACGGTCGTCGCGCCCGGGATGCCCAGGCCGGCAGGCCCTACCCAAAGCACCTGCCGCCGGCCGGTCGTCGCCCGCGCCGTCCCGGCAGCGTCGGCCAGCACCTCGCTGCGGGATCTGCCGAAACGGATCGTCTCGATCGCAGGCAGGATCGCGACCAGCTCCTCGGCGAGCTCGCCGAACAGCCTGTTGGCCGACCCGACGGACACGCCTTCGATGAGCTGGCGGCGGATGGCGCGGTCCACAGCCGGCGCCCGGTGCCCGAGCAAGGCCGGCGGGTCGCCTCCGGTCAGGTCGACATACTCGTTCCCGTCCGCGTCCCAGACGAGAGCGCCGTCGCCATGGGTAAGAACCGGACCCTCATCGCTCGCCAGCGAACGGAAGCGGGTCCGAAGCGCTGCGCTGCGCCCGGCCTTCGTCGAGACTGGACGGCCGATCTCCTTGCGGATCGACAGGGCCAAGCCTTCATTGTGGATCTGACCGGCGTTGAGCCGGCGAAGCTCCGGATGCCGCTCCAGAACCTCGAGGACCTCCGACAGGACCGCTGGACGGTCGACGGGCAAATGCGCGGCCACGGCGCGCAGGAAGGCGAGATCGGCGGGCGTGTCGAGGGTCCAGCGCTCGTCGGCGAGCCCGGTCCACGGGCCGATCAGGTTCTCGACCCGGAACCGGCCGCGATTGTGGCGGATGAACGGAGTGACATGCTCGCGGTCACTCGGGCGCTCGGCCTCCCGGTCAGCGTCGAACAGCGCGCTCGCGAGCATCGCTTCGCAATCCAGGCCGTCGGGCCAGCTGGGCGGATCCGTGTTCGCCGCGTAGTCCGCTTTCGAGAGCTTCAACAGCAACAGCACCGACGACACGACCTCGGGGTCGAGAAAGGGGCAGTCGGCGGTGATGCGAAGGACGATCCCCGCGTTCTCGGCGCGGGCAGCCACGACATAGCGCGCCAGCACGTCATCTTCGGGACCACGATGGCAGGCGATACCCCGGCTGGCGCACCACTCCGCGATCGCGTCGTCGCCGGCTGCCCGGGATGTCGCGATGGCGACGCGATCGACCCCGCGCGCCGCAGCAGCGGCCCGCGCGGTTCGCTCGAGCGAGCAGGGGCCGGAAAGGTCCATGAGAACCTTCCCCGGCAGCCTGGACGAGCCCATGCGGGCCTGGATGATGGCGACGGCGGTCATCGCGAAGCCGAGGTGTCGCCGCTTCCGGTCAGGGCCTGCGCCTGGTCAGTCGACATCCGTCCAAGACAATGCCGTGCCGCGCTTGATGGCGCGGCGCGCCGCCCGGCCCAGCACCTGGGGCAGATGCTTCGGCGGCAGACCCTTGCCCGGACGTATGGAGCGAACGTTCGACGCGGTGAACTCCTCGCCGGCGGCGATGTCGGCGACGACGTACAAGGACCGACGGAAGATCAGGTTTCCCTTCTCGCTTTCGGTCGTCTCGTAGCTGACTCGCCCTACCGCCTTCTGGACCAGCCGGCAGGTTTCCGCCATCTCGCGAAACTCGTCGGGCTCGAGCGAGAAAGCCGAGTCCGGCCCGCCATCGGCGCGCGCCAGCGTCATGTGCTTCTCGACGACCGACGCGCCGAGTGCGACCGCTGCGGCAGGCACTGCCGAGCCCGGGCTGTGATCGGAAAGCCCGACGACGACATCGAAGGCCTCGGCGAGGTGCGTCATCGTCCGCACGTTCGCTTCCTCGACCGGGCTCGGATACGCGCTGACGCAATGGAGAACCGCCAGCTCCTTGCAGCCGGCGCCGCGGGCCGCCTCGATCGCCTCGGAGATCTCGCCTAGGCTTCCGAGGCCAGTCGACATGATCATCGGCTTGCCCGTCGACGCCATCTTGCGGATCAGGGGCAGATCGATCAGCTCGAAGGATGCGACCTTGTAGGCCGGCGTGCCGAGTTCCTCGAGGAAATCCACCGCCGTCTCGTCGAAAGGCGAGCTGAAGACGGGGATGCCGAGGTCCCGGCCGAGCTGGAACAGCTCCGGATGCCACTCCCAGGGCGTATGCGCCTCGCGGTAGAGATCGTGCAGGGATCGGTTGTGCCAGAGGCCGCCGGTGATCCGGAACTCGGGCCCGTCATGGCTGATGGTGATCGTGTCGGCCGTGTAGGTCTGCAGCTTGACCGCGTCGGCCCCCGCATCCTTGGCGGCGCGCATCAACTGCTTCGCCCGTCCGATGTCGCCATTGTGATTGCCGGAGAGTTCGGCAATGACGAAAGGCGGCTGACCCTGGCCGATCTTGCGGCCGGCAATGGTCAAGGCCTGTGGCATGCGGCATTCGTCTCCGAGCTAGGAAGCGGGCAATGTGCCCCGCGCGCTGATCGCGATCAAGGCATTGGGGTTCAGGGTTCCGGATGGCGGGCGATGATGGCCGCCTCGACCGCCACGCGCACCCGTTCGGCGCCCTGACCGTCGGCGATCGACGCGCCGGCTTCGCTCATCCGCCGGCGACGTGCGTCATCGCCCGCAAGCTCGCGAAGGGCACGGCCGATCTCCGGCGCCGGATCGCCCGACCGGCCGTCAATCACGCAAGCCGCGCCCCGCTCGTGCAGAAGGCCGGCGATGCTCTCCTGGTTGCTCGCGACGACGAGGGAGACGCCCGGAAGGCCGAGACAGGCGCGCTCGAAACTGGTCGACCCCGCGGCACCCACGGCGAGATCGGCCGCGGCCATGATGTCGGCGACGTCAGGCGGATCAAGAAGCAGGCGCATTCCGGGCCGGCCGGCTATCCGGCTTCGGACTCGATCGAGATGCGGCGCTGCCTTGCCGAGCAGGATGTCGATCGCCGCCCCCGGCACGGCGGCGGCCACGCTTTCGATCACGCGCGACGTCAGGTCGGCAGGGTCCGTGGCGCCGAGACCAACGAGCATCCGGCGAACCTTCCCGGCAGTCCGGTGACGTGCCAGCGATGCCTCCCGGCGCTCGATGAAGGACCGACGCAGCAGCGCGTATTGGGGACCGAGCAGAAGCCTCGTCCCGCGCGCCGACAAGGGTTCGTAGGTGCGCTCCTCCGGTCGTGCCGCCGGATCGAGAAGGAGATCGCAGTCGTGCTGGCGGTTGGGCGAGTCGTCAAGGGCGAGAACCAGTCGGGCCCAGGGTCTGGCCTCTCTTTCGAAGGCGGCACTTCGGCCGTAGTGGTCGACCACCAGGAGGTCGCAGCCCCCCGGCCACCGATTGATCAGCGCGCGGGTTTCGTCGGCGCCGTCGAGCGTCTCGATGTCGTATCCGCTTTCCGACAGTCTCGGTGCAGCCGCGAGGCTTTCCGGCCCCAGGGCCAGCCCGATCCGCCAGCCGGCCGCGGCCAGAACATCCGCCAGTGCGCCGCAGCGAACCGCATGTCCGAGGCCGATCGACGGGCCGGCGTCGAAACGGAAGATCGCGAGCTTCCCCGCCATCGCGCCTAGATCCTGCCGGCGATGAATGCTTCTCGCTCCCGGCCGATTGGGTTATCGATCTTCACCGGCTGCCGGCCTTCGACCTCTTGTCAGTCCCGAGCATACAGCGACGATCCGAACGGACCAGTGATCGCATGAAGACCTTCCTCCATGTCGGATGCGGACCGAAAGGAAACGGCCGTCCGACCCGCGGCTTCGCGGACCCGGGCTGGTCGGAGCTCCGCCTCGACATCGATGAAGGCGTGACGCCCGATATCGTCGGCACGATGACCGACATGGCCGAGGTCCGCGACGGAAGCGTCGATGCGATTTTCTCCAGTCACAACATCGAGCATCTCTACCCGCACGAGGTGCCGAAGGCGCTGTCGGAGTTCGTGCGAGTGCTGGCGCCAGACGGCTTCGTCGTCGTGACCTGCCCCGATCTCCAGTCGATTGCCGCGCTCGTCGCCGAAGACAAGCTGACGGAAGAGGCCTATCTGTCGCCCGCCGGACCGATCTCCCCGCTCGATATGCTCTATGGCTATCGTCCGGCGCTCGCTGGCGGAAACCTCCACATGGCGCATCGCACGGGATTCACGCAGCGCGTTCTGACGCAGGCGCTGCATGAGGCCGGCTTCACCCGGGTCGCGATGGCGCGCCGCGCCGCTCCGTTCTATGACATCTGGGCGCTTGCGACGGTATCGCCCCTGCCGGAGGGGGCGGTTCGCGAGCTCGTGATGCAGCATTTCCCCGAGTGAGACATCCGCGGGCCTACGGCCTTGTCTCACCGGTCGACACCGGCTATCCAGCCCCGGCACCGCCGGTACCGATAAGGCCTTCGACGCCATGACGGGAGCCATTCCCGATCTGTACGATCCGGTCCGGATCCATCGCCGGAACATCGAGTTCTTCAGGCGCCTGAATCCTGACTATGTCATCTCCGCCGAGCCGGCCCCCGGCATCGAGGAGCTGATCGTCCGCGATCCTGCGACCGGACAGCCGGTCAACATCCGGACTGCCGAAGGCCTGCTCTATCCCGAACCGGCGCGGGTCGCGGCCCAGCGCCAGGTGGACGACTTCCTCGGGACGTCTCCGCGCCTGAAGGCGCCGATCCAGATCATTCCGCCGGACGACGAGATCCTCTACGCAGCCGGACAGACGATCGACGCCGCGAGCGACCGTCCACTCGTCGCCCAGCCTGCGCCCTATGCCTTTCCCGATGGCTACGGCCCCACCGTGGTCGTCTTCGGCATCGGTCTCGGCTACCACGTCCAACGCCTCCTGGAGCTCGTCGACATCCACCACCTGTTCATCTACGAGCCGTCCGAGACGCTTTTCTCCATTTCCCTGGCGACCTTTGACTGGGCCAGCCTCGGCGACCGCCTGCTCCGGCCGGGCCGGACCTTCGGCGTCGTCAACAATCTCGGAGGGAAGCAGGGGGGCGACGCGCTCGTGGGCCTGCTTCGCCAGGTGGCCCAGAGCCACATCCACGGCGCGCGAGCCCTGCTTCACTACGACACGCCCGACATGTCGGAGGCGGCGGCAGCCATCCAGCGCGCAATGCCGATCATCCTGACGCCACGGGGCTACTACAAGGACCAGCGGCGCCAGATCCTCCACACCCATCAGAACCTCGCCAAGGCAACGGGCTGGATAGCCCGGCGCTGGCCGGTCGTGCCGGATACCGACCTCGTCGTCGTCGGCAGCGGACCCTCTCTCAACGACAGCATCAAGCTGATCCGGGAGATCCGCGAACGGTGCGTCGTCATGACCTGCGGCTCGGCCATCCGGCCGGTCCTGCGCGGCGGCATCCTTCCAGATTTCCACCTGGAACTCGAAACCGCACCCGAGGCGATGGCGTTCTTCCGGTCCCTCGACGACCCGAATGTCCTGCGCTCGATCGCCTGCATCGGATCGGCCGGCGTATATCCCGAGATGCTGGATCTCTTCTCGGAGGCGTTTCTCTATCCGCGGATCGGCGTCACCTGCACGACCATGCTCGCCCACGCGGCTGAGGCCCTGAACTACAGCGACCCGACTGTCGGCAACTCCGGCGCGGCCCTCGGCCTCGCCCTCGGATTCTCCCGCGTGACCCTCGTGGGCATGGATCTCGGATTCCGGGACGTGAAGCGGCACCACGCCGACAACACCGTCTACATCGATGACGATACCGGCGAAGTACGGACCGACTTCAAGCATATCGGCCTCGAAATGCCCATGTTGGGCTTCGACGACAAGACCGGCTACCACCCGATCACCGCCGTAACCGGCGAGACGATCACGACCAACGACCTCTTTCTCTACGGCATCCGCTCGCTCGAGACCCTGATCTCCGCCTCGAAGGACGCCGGAGCCATTCTCCAGTGCAGCGACGGCGCGGCTATCGCGGGCGCCCTCAATCTCACGGTCGACCAGGTGGACCGCCGCATCTATCGGGGCACCCGCACCGGCGCCTTGGCGATGATGCGTTCGCGGTTCGAGCAGCCGCCGACGCTCATCCCCGGATATCGAGCGGCGTTCGACCTCACCCTGCGGCAACTTCGGGAAATCTCGACGATCCTTCATGCCATCATGACGCCCGCGCCCCGGACCCGGGCCGAACTCCTGGTTGCCTCGCAACGAACCAATCACCTTCTTCTCGGCTCGCTGCTGGCGCAGGCGCCCGGGGTGGTCGAGCTGCTCGGCGGCACCTTGTTCAGCTTCTTTCAGGTGGCGGTCCAACGCAGTCTTATGGCCGCCGACGGCGGCGAACTCGATCGTCTTCTGTCGGCGATCGACCAGGCCTTTCATCAAGCGGTGGACAGGATGAGGCAGGACATCGAAAGCTTGGCCGTCGCATGACTTCCCGCCCGACATTCCGTCCGTTCTTCGTCGCTCGCGCAGAGAACCGTGGTCTTTCCGACAAGCACTACAAGAAGCTCGTCCGCCTCCGGGCCGGCGCTTTGATCGAGGCCGTCCATCTGGCGGGGCCTGCGCAGTTCGGCCGCTTCGGCCTGGTCCGTCGCTGCACGATCGGTGCCTTCACTGCGGCTGAGGACTTCTTCAACTGCCATGATGCCGAGCTCGGCGCCTACTGCTCGATCGGCAGCAACGTCCTTATCAACGCCGGCGGGCATCCGCTCGGCTGGCTCAGCACGCACCTTTTCCAGTTCCATTCGAGGACGTGGGCCTTCGTCGACGCCATGAAGGACTTCGGGCGGGTCGAAGCCGGATTCGCGATCCGAGGCAAGGTGACGGTCGGAAACGACGTCTGGATCGGAAACAACGTGGTCGTCATGCCGGACGTGAAGATCGGCGACGGAGCGGTGATCGGCGCCGGGGCGATCGTCACGAAGGACGTTCCGCCCTATGCGATCGTCGCCGGAGCACCGGCGAAGATCCTTCGCTATCGCTTCGACAAGAAGACGATCGCGCGGCTTCTGCGGTCGGCCTGGTGGAAGCGGGATGTGACCGACCTTAGCGGCCTGCCTTTCGACGACGTCCCCGCCTCTCTCGAGCGGCTCGACGGGCGCGCGGGTCAGCCGCGCAAGTCGACCTTCTCGCCCTCGACCAGGAAGTCGCCAAGGACCAGATAGGGCAGGCCACCGTCCTTGAAGGCCCGCATCGCGTCATCCGCGGTGCAGACGATCGGCTCCTCGTGCATGTTGAAGCTCGTGTTGATCACGGCGGACAGGCCGGTCCGGGCCCGGTAGCCGGTCAGGATGCGATGAAAAGCCGGGTAGTCCTGTGGCGACACCAGTTGCGGCCTGGCCGTTCCGTCGACATGCACCGCCGCCGGCGCTTCCCGCCGCATCTTCGCAGTGCAGTCGAACGTGATCGCCATGAAACGCGCCGGCGACGTTCCCGCGTCGATGCCCTCGAACAGTTCGTCAGCGCGTTCGGCCAGGACCGACGGCGCGAACGGCATGAACTCCGAGCGTCGCAGGCGCTTGTTGAGCCAGTTGTTCACGTCCGGCTCGGTCGCGCGGTAAAGAATGCTGCGATTTCCCAAGGCCCGGGGACCGAATTCCATCGCGCCTGAGCATCGGGCGACGATCTGGCCGTCCGCGAGCAGACCGGCAACCTCGTCGTCGATGTTAGCGCTCTTCCGATATTTGAGGCCGCTTGTCGCCAGCAGCGACCCGATCTCCTGTTCCGTCGGCGCCGGACCGAGGAGCATTGTATCCAGGGGCTTCGGCAACGTTCCGGTCTTGCGCACATGCGCTAGCCAGGCGGCTCCGACCGAGAGTCCGCCGTCGCCCATGTTCGGATAGACGAACACTTCCGCCACGTTCGAGCATTCGGCGACGCGCTGATTGAGCTTCACATTGGCGAAGACGCCGCCCGCCAGTGCCATGCGGCGGTCGCTGCCGCCGAGATCGCGGATCAGCGACGTCACCACTTCCTCGAGCCGGCGCTGAGCTGCCGCTGCGACGTCCTCGCGCGTGAATCCCTCGACGAAACGCTTCAGCGGCAGGTTCTCCATGCGGGGAACGTAGTAGCCGCGATCGGGACGGCCGACGAACCGATACTCACCCGGCGCATAGTCGATCATCTCGGAGATGGTGCCGTAAGACTTCGGCTCTGCGCAGAAGGCGGCAAGGCCCAGCACCTTGCCTTCGTGGCGATGCGGGATGAATCCCAGCGCCTTGGTGATACTGCCGTAGAAGTACCCGACCGAGTCGAAGGTATGGGACTTGCCGCGCCTGGTCATCTCGACGCCGTTGCCGTGCCAGAACGACGAGGAACCATCCTCGCCCCAGCCGTCGATGGTCAGGACGTCGCTTTCCTTCCAGCCGCTACCGTAATGAGCTGTCGCCGCGTGGCACTCGTGATGTCCGAAGAGCATGATCGGCCGGCCAAGCGACTCGATCTCGCGAAGGTAAGCCGGCGTACGCTCGGCCAGGACTTTCCGCTCATGCGCGAGCCGTCCGCGCAGCTGCTGGATGAGGTCCTCTTTCCTGTCTTGGGGAAGGTCCGAGGCAAGGATCGCGGCTTCCTTGGCCTTGTAAGGCTCGCCATCCGGCTCGGGGGGTGCCGCACCATGGGTCGCCACGACATCGATCTGATCCAGCGTCAGCCCGGCCAGGGCCAGGGCGCGATCGATCGCCAGCCTGGGAATTCCGTACCACAGCTTCACGCGGTTCAGACGCTCTTCGCTGATCGCTACGACCAGACGTCCGTCCCGGACAACCGCGACTGAGGCTTCCGACAGGAAGCCGATACCCAGGATGTTCATTCGTACCCACGCAAACGGGAGGACGAGCAGCCGGCGGTCACCCGCAGGCAGCGGTAGCCCCTACATAGGCGCTGCCTATCCGCCGATCAATCATGTGGATCGCCGACCTAGGCGCCGGCGATGCTTCGCGCAAGGTGATCCACGACTTCTTCCAGCGTCGGCAAGCGTCTGCCGAGAAGGCCCTCGGCCTTCGAGACATCGAGTCCCAGACTCTCGGCCCGCCTCGGCACCAGACCGGCGACGGATCCCTCTACCAGGCACCTGTCCGGGAGACCGAGGCGTCGAGCCAGCGCATCGAGAAAGGCGTATTTGCTTGCGACCTCGGTTGCGCCGACGTTGAGAAGGCCGCTTGCCCCGCCGGAAGTCAGGTCGAGGATCGCGTGAGCCAGGCTGTCACTGTCGATGGTCGAACAATGGTAGTCGGAGAACCCGGTGATCTCCTGATTTCCCGCGAGCGCCGCAACCGCCCACTCGGCGAAGGTCGGCCGCCCGGCCCAGCCGCGATGACCGGCGACGTTCGTTCGGATGACGAGGGATCGAGGGTAGGTCAGCGCAAAGCGCTCGCCCGCGTATTTGCCGGCGGCATAGTCGTTCACGAGCACCACCGGGGCCGACTCGTCGTGACGTGCCGCACCGTCTCCGGTGAAGAAGTGATCGGTGCTGAGATGCACGAAAGGCATGCCGCGACGCCGGCAGAGTTCCGTAAGAATGCGCACGGCACGACCATCGACGAGATAGGTTCCGCCTGGGTCGCGATGGCATGCCTCTATCCCGCCTGACATGGTCGCGTTGACGACCAAGCCGCAGCCGCTGCGTTCGATCACCGCTGCCAAATCTTCATCTCTCGTGACGTCGACCATGATGTCAGCACCGGTTCGTGCGGCTCCGACGATCGCGATGCCTCGCGCGCCCGCGACGCGAAGGAGGGCGCGTCCGACCAGTCCGGTCGCTCCCAGCAGCAGGATCTTCGGCAATGGCATCAGCGGCGCCCCTGACGGCTGCCGCAGGGCATCAGGACGATGCAGTGCGTGTCTCGGGCAGCGCCTTGCTGACGAACATCTTGGTGCTGCGGACTGCCGGCGGCGACGGGTAGATCGTGAGGCCCTTGGCACCGACCTCGACCTTGCTGCCGTCATAGACCGCAAGGACGTCGGCGAGGGCGGCCTTGGTCCGATAGGCGAAGGCGGCGGTCGTCCGGTAGGCGGATCCGAACTGCTGCGCCAGGACGGCCCAGGGCAGCTGTATCGGGCGGTTCAGCCTGGGCAGGCGGTGCGCCAGCCAGACATAAAGGTCAAGGCAGAGGGGAGACGCCTTGAGGTACGCGATCGCTCGCGGGTCGAGCGGAACCGCATGATTGCGGAGATGGTCGTAGAACTGAGGCGTCAAGGTGATCGCCTTGGGGAAGAAACCGCCTTCCTCGGCCGCCCAGAGGTGAAGCCCGCCTTCGACGAGATGCTGGTCGTGGATGATGGATTCCTGCGCCTCCAGGTCGTCCCACTGGAAGGTGAAGGAACACCGGGAAATCCGCAGTGCCTGCTCGCGGATCGCCCGGATGCTGCCTCGAGGGCCGCCGGTGACCGAAATCCCCAGGCTGCGTATCCAGGCGGTCATCGACTTGCCGAGCGAGACGTTGCGCGACTTCACCCCCTCGCTCATCAGGTAGACCAGGATGAGCCTGGCCTTGGCACCGTAGGGGACGCCGACGGTGCGCATGACGCCTTCGCTCATGATGGCGCCGGGCGTGATGATCAGATGGAAGCGTCCGTTGCTGCGGAGCCACCTGGCCTCGTCGTTCTCGGGCTTCTGGTGGGGCAGGCCGGCGAGGCAGAATCCCGAATGGAGATAGGAGATCTCGTCCTCGAGGGAGGACATGATCTCGTGTGCGGCCTCGATACGGCGAATGTCGGAGCGCGGAGCGTTCCGGGAGGACGCCTCGCGCAGCATCGCAGCAAAGCCGCGCAGCATCAGTTGTTCGTGGATTTCCGCCATGTCGCTAACGTTATTTTCGTGAGCCGAGATTATCGGGGCGTCGGAGGGATGTAACCTGGATGTTTCCCGGTCCGGTCCCTAATTCCCGATATCCTTATCTTCCTGCGCTGAATTTGTGATGATGGGTCTTGGCGAGCAAATCCGATGGCTGTCGCCGCTGTCTCGATCGGACCCGGCACCCCTAAGCTACAATCGGTAAGAGGTTCATATATAGGATACAGCGGAGCAGATCAGCGTGGATAGTCGCGCTCGTGTTAGCAGGTCAGCGCGGATCGCATGTGAGCTTACAACAGGTTCAGCGCGCGCCCGATTTTGCTGTGACGTGAATGACTTTGAATGTCGGGAACAACTGTGAAGCGACGGCCTCATTCTGAATCCTATCACAGATTCAGCGTGGCACTTCGCGAGTATGTCGGATCGGCGACTGATAATAGAGGCTTCGGCGGATGACGGCGCCCGAAAGCACCGAACATGCGGCGACCGCCGCCGAGTTGAACGAAGCGCTGACCCATCATCGTCTAGGCGAAGTTGCTATTGCGGCACAGGGGTATCGCCGCGTCCTCGCAAAAGCGCCTGGCACGATAGAGGCGTGGCAGCTTCTGGCATTGGCGATCGACGGGGGCGCCAGTGAAGCAGCGTCGTGCGTTCTACTGAGGGCGGCGTCGCTTCCATCCGGAAGCCCGGAGCTGCTCGGAAGCGTCGGCGGCATCCTCGCCAAGAAGGGGCTCGTGAAGGCAGCGAACTTGGCGCTGCGGAGAAGCGTGGCCCTGGCACCGTCGAGCGCGGGGACATGGAATGGGAAGGGCGTCGCCTCTCGCTTGGCCGGGGACTTCGATGCGGCGATCGCTGAGCTCCAGCGCGCGATCGCCTTGGAGCGCGGCTTCCCCGACGCTGTGGATAACCTTACGGCAATCTACCTCCGGTGCGGAGAGGCGCGGCGCGCTCGACAGCTGCTTGACGCGTCGCCGATAGGCGACGGCGGCCCGGGTCTTCTGGCGCGACGGGTGTCGATCTCCCTCCTTCTGGACGAGGAGCCGCCCGAAACGACCTTGCGATTGGCGCGCGAGTTCGAAAGGCGCTACGTCACGTCGGAAAACCAGCTCGGATACGTCGAAAGGTCACGCGAGCCGGATAGACGGCTTCGGATTGGATACGTTTCAGGCAACGCCTTCCGCATGCACACGACCGCAATGGTCCTCCTCCCGGTCTTTCGAAACCATGATCGGCGCGAGGTCGAGGTCTTCTGCTATTCGGATGTCCTCGAGCAGGACGAGGATCATGTCACCGATCTTTTTCGGTCTCATGCGTCTACCTTCCGGGTAACGGGATCGCTGGATGATGCCGGATTGGCGCAATTGATCCGGGAAGATCGGATCGACGTTCTTGTCGACTCTCTCGGTTTTGCCGCGGGCAGTCGGCTTCTCGCATTGGGCCGGCGCCCCGCTCCGGTCCAGGTCAATTGGATGGCGATGGGGTCGTTTGGAATGCGCGCCGTCGGATATGCGGTGGCCGACAACCTTCTTGTCCCGCCGGACGCCGACCGCTGCTTCGACGAGAAGGTCGTTCGCGTCAGTTGCGGCTATGTATGCGAACCGCTGCTGCCGCTGCCGCCGCCGCCGCTTTCTCAGCGACGGAACGGACCGGTGACCTTTGGCAGCCTGAATCAACTCGCCAAACTGTCGGAGCGGACGCTGGATCTGTGGGCGAGGATACTTGCTGCGGCTCCCCGGTCGCGACTGCTGCTGAAGGCGGAGGTCCAGGCCGGATCGGCAGTCGTCGAAAGGATCCGCGCTCGCTTCGCCGATCGCGGGATCGCCGGCAACCGGATCGAGTTCGAACCCTGGCGGTCGACCTACCAGGATCACCTCGCGGTCTACGACCAGATCGATGTCGCGCTGGATACGGTCCCGTACGGCGGTGCGACGACGACACTCGAGGCGCTCTTGATGGGCGTTCCGGTCGTGTCCCAGATCGGAGATCGCGTGCTCGGACGTTATGGCTACATGTTCCTCGCGACGCTCGGCTTGGATGACCTCGCTGCCGCATCGGATCGCGACTATGTTCGGATTGCGATCGAGCTCGCCGCCGATGTCGAGCGCCGCAAAGAGCTGCGGGGAACCCTGCGCACCAGGCTTCTGGCCTCGCCGATCTGCGACGGTGCGCGGATGGCTAGGGAGCTCGAGGGGGCCTACCGCGAGATGTGGCGCGAGTGGTGCGGCCAACCCCCGAGCTAGAACGATGCGAGAGATCCGCAGACGCATCGCGCTCGATCCCGGGACGACGGACGGTTGGTCCGTATTGGGGGCAGAGGCCTTGAATGAGGGCACTGCCGGAGCACTCGGCTGGCTCACGCGCGCCGCCGCGATCGACCCTGGGGCCGGAGCGGTTCGCGCCAATCTCGGGGAGGCGTTACGGAGATCCGGAGCGACGGCCGCAGCCGTTGCGCAGCTTTCGATGGCAACCAGGCTCGCACCGATGCTCGCCGAGGCGCACGGCAATCTCGGGCTGGCCGAAATCGTGTTCGAACGGTTGGAGGCGGGAGCGAGATCGCTCCGCCGCGCGATCGTACTCGATCCGGCCAGTGTCGCGTGGCTCAAGAGCCTTGCGGATGCCCTCAGCGAAGTATTGGCTCTCAGCGAATCTGAACGTTGGGCCCGACGCGCAATAGCGGTGGATCCGGCAGACGCCGAGACGCACTTCAATCTGTCTTGGACGCTTCTCGCGGCGGGCGACTATGCCTTGGGATGGCGGGAGTATGAGTGGCGCTTGTTCCTTTCCGAGGCGACGCCGGCGCGACGCGCGCCGGGACGCCTGTGGAACGGCGAGCTTCTGGACGGAGCGGCGATAAGATTGCTTGCGGAGCAAGGTTACGGTGACACGCTGCAGTTCGCTCGGTTCGCCGACGGAGTCGCGAGGCGGGGCGGCATCGTGGTCGCCGAAAGCCGACAGGAGCTCGCAGGTCTCGTTGCGACCGTTCCGGGAGTGGCGCGCACGGTCGAGCCTGAGGAGCCGTCCGTTGACTGCGTCTGGCATGTCCCGATGACCAGCCTGCCGTCGATCTTCGGCACGTTGTTGTCGGATCTTCCCGGGCCCATGCCCTATATGAGCCCGCCAGCGGATCGGGTGGCCGTGTGGCGAGGGCGACTGGCGCCGCAGGCGGGGCTCCGTGTCGGTCTCTGCTGGCGCGGCAATCCGCAGCAGGCCAGCGACGTTCGTCGATCGCCCGGGCTTTCAACGATGAGACCGCTGTTCGATGTCGACAACGTTTCCCTGATCGGACTGGTCAAGCAACCGGCACCCGGCGAAGACACCTCGCGTCTCGCGCTCGACGGGGGGCCGGATCTCCGCGATTTTTCGGAGACCGCGGCGGTCCTGGCCAATCTTGATCTCGTGATCACCAGCGACACGTCGGTCGCCCACCTCGCCGGGGCACTCGGCCGGCCGGTTTGGATCTTGCTCTGCCATGCGCCGGACTGGCGCTGGATGGTCGGGCGGGACGACAGTCCGTGGTATCCAAGCGCCCGCCTCTATCGTCAGGCCACACGAGGAGCTTGGGGTCCGGCGATCGAGCGGGTCGCTCGAGACCTGCGTGCTCTCGCCTCATGAGCGCAACCGCTCGCCGCGCGCTCGCGCACCATCCGTGTTCCGGCGACGAGTGGCGCTCGCTGGCAGCGTCGTCGCTTGCCGGCGGGGCCATCGGCCGGGCGACTGTCGTGCTGGGGCGCCTGGCGGTGATCGAGCCGCTGTCATCGGACATTCTCGTCGATCTGGGGGGCGCGCTCCTGATGACCGGCGCGCGTCGGCGCGGGGCAAGGACGCTGCGCCGAGCCGTCGCGATCGATCCAGGAAGCGCCTCGGCGATCGGCAACGGCGCGTCGGCGGCGATCGAGCTGGGATCGGATGAGGAGGGGATGCGGCTGGTCCGGCGGTCGATAGTGATCGTGCCGACACAGGTCGCAGCTCACATCAATCTCGGACTGATCCATCAGCGACGGGGTGCGCGGGATCTGGCCACGCAGTCGTTCGGATTGGCGCTGGAACTGGACGTCGAGTCGATCGCCGCACGCGTGGGACTCTCGCGGATCGCCAGGGAGACGGGACAAGGAAGCGAGGCCCGTCACCTCGCACGCACCGCCCTGGCGCTGCAGCCTAATGATACAAAGGCTCTCGACGCCTTCGGCGAGGCCGTGGTCGCAATTGGCAAACTCGAGGAAGGGATCGCGGCATTCCGCCGGGCACTCGCGGTTGAGCCGGGCCGGCAAGCGAGCGGCAGCAACCTGCTGCTGTGTCTGAGCTACAGCGCCTCGACCACCTCGGCATCTTTGTTCGCGGCCTATCAGGAGTGGGCGCGGAGAAGGTCTTTTGCCGAGGCGAAGCCCTGGCGTCCGCAGAGGCCGGCTGGCGAGAGCAAGCGCCGCCTCCGGGTCGGCTACCTGTCGACGGACTTCTACAGCCATCCTGTTGCCTACAACGTCGTCGGGCTCATCGCGGCTCACGACCGACAGGCAGTCGAGGTGTTCTGCTATGCGGAAGAGCAGCGGGTCGACGACGTCACCCGACGCCTGAGGCGCAGCGCCGATCACTGGCGACGGCTCAACGGATCGAGTGACGCCGCCGTGATAGAGGAGATTCGACGGGACGGACTCGACGTGCTCGTACTTCTCGCCGGGCACACGGGCAATCGGATCGGCGTGGTCGCCGAGCGTTGCGCCGACGTCCAGATCACCTTCCACGACATATCGACGACCGGGCTTTGGACCGTCGACTACTGGATGACGGACGCGATCTTGCATCCGTCGGACAGCGAGGAGGGAATGACCGAGCGCCCTCTCCGGCTCCCGTCGATGATGCTGCACGAGCCGCCGGCGGATGCGCCGGATCCGGGACCCGTGCCTTCGAGCGAGACAGGCATCGTCCGGTTCGGGTGTTTCAACAATCCGGTCAAACTCGGGCCGGAGGTTGCACGGCTGTGGGCGGAGATCCTGGGCCGGGTGCCGAATAGCCGGCTTGTTCTGCGCTACAAGCGCCTGACCGACGACCCGGCGACCCGCGATCATCTGGTGCAGGTCCTGGGCAATGCCGGCATCGCCGAAAGCCGCATCGAGTTTCGTTCGGGCACCCTGGAGCGGACCGGTCACCTGGCGCTCTACCGGGAGATCGACGTCGCTCTGGATCCCTTTCCTTTCAACGGCTGCACGACGACTTTCGAGGCGTTGTGGATGGGGGTTCCGGTCGTCTGCCTCGCCGGCCGCCGCTTCATCGGCCGCATGGGCGCCACGATGCTGCCCAGGGTCGGCCTCGGGGATCTGGTTGCCGCCACGCCGGGTGAGTACGCCGATCGGGCGGTCGCGCTTGCCGGCGAGGTCGGGCGTCGGGCGGCGCTGCGCACCTCTCTTCGCCCTCGACTGCAGGCCTCCGTCCTGTGCGACAAGGTCGCCTACGCCCGCTCGGTCGAGGCCGCATATCGCTCCGTCCTGGCGCCGGCCGGAGGGGGGAAGGCTTGACGCGCCTGCATACGCTAAGTTACGTCAACGATTGAGAGAAGGCCGCCTGTCCTGCGGTGGCTCGGTTCTCGTGCCGGCCCTGTCCGGCGACTGATGAGGAGACGGGTATGACGGCTTGGGACGACGTGGAAGCCGCCTGGCAGCTCTGCGACCAGGTGAACAACGACGAGGAAGGCTACGTCGACGGGGATCCTCCCAAGGCGTGGGCGAACGTCTTCGGCAAGACCCCGATGCTCGACGCGGACAGGACGCAGCGCGAGGGCGGCGGCGTGCCCCCGCTTCGCATCTTCCTCAAGACGGCCTACGGCATCGAGTTCCGGCCGGACACGAAGAAGTGGATCGTCTTCCGGCACGGTCCGGTCGACATCAGCGACATCACCTGACGCGCCTCGCCGTGCGCCGCCCCTTTCGGCGCGCACGGCCTTGAGCGTTACAGCGCCGTAGCCGGCGGCGGAAGGATCGGCGGCGCCCCATGTGCGGACTCAGCGGCTGGCTCTCGTTCGGTCGGCGGCCCGACCCTCGGGTGGTGGCCGCGATGACCGGGACGCTGGCGCATCGAGGACCCGACCACGGCGCCGTCACCGATCTCGGCCCTCTCGTCCTCGGCCATCGCCGGCTCTCGGTCATCGATCTTTCCGCCGGTGCCAACCAGCCGCTCGAAGACGTCTCCGGACGCTTCGTCACCGTCTTCAACGGCGCGATCTACAATTTCCGCGAACTGAGACGCACGCTGGAAGCCGAAGGCGCACGCTTTCGCACCAACGGTGACACCGAGGTCATCGTCGAGGCGTACAGGCGGTGGGGACGCGAAGCCGTCGAACGCATGGACGGCATGTTCGCCTTCGTCCTCTGGGACAAGGAACGCCAGGAGCTCCTTCTCGCGCGCGACCGCGCAGGCGAAAAGCCTATGGTCTATGCGCGTCTCGCCGACGGCGGATTGATTTTCGCCTCGGAGACCAAGGCGCTGCTCGCACATCCCGAAGTGCAGGCCGAGATCGCACCGGCCTCGCTCGGCCTGTTCCTGTCGCACGGCTACGTGCCGGGCGGCTCCCTGATCCGCGGGGTGCGGAAGCTGCCGCCGGCCCATGCGATGTGTGCGAGCCGAGCCCGCATCGAGGAGCCGCGCCCTTATTGGGATCTGGTCCCGGCGTTCCACCGCAAGCGCGGCGGCTCGTACCTGGATGCCGCCGCAGAGCTGTCGTCGCTGATCGACGAGACGGTGAAGTCGTGCCTGGTCGCGGACGTTCCGGTGGGTGCCTTCCTCAGCGGCGGACTGGATTCAGCGACGGTCGTGGGCGGGATGACGGCGGCAATGCCCGCGGCTCTGGTGAAGACCTTCAGCACCGGCTTCGCCGAGGACGGCTACAGCGAAGTGGCGGCGGCGCGGCAGACGGCCGATCATTTCGGCGTCGCCCATTCCGACCGGGAAGTCACGGGCGATCTGGTGAACGACCTGCCGAGGATCGTCTGGCACGCCGACGAGCCGATCGCCGATACCTCGATCGTGCCGATGTACTATCTGGCGCGGTTTGCCCGCGAGCAGGTCACGGTATCCCTCTCGGGCGACGGCGGCGACGAGCTGTTCGCCGGCTACACCACCTATGTCGCCGACCGCCTGCACCGGATCCTCGCGCGCATGCCGGATGGCCTCGTCGGTCTTGCGCGCTGGATCGCCGAGCGGGCGGTCCCCACGACCTTCGGCAAAGTCAGCTTCGACTACAAGCTCCGCCGCTTTCTCGGCGCTCACCGCCTGTCCGACGGCGATGCACATGCATACTGGCGCATGATCTTCGACCCGGCGGAACGCACCGATGTGCTCCGGATGGACGCTCATGCCGATGTCCTGGCCGCCGATCCCTTCGAGGCGTTCAGGGTGCATGACCGGGCCGTCTCCGGCCTTCATCCGCTCGACCGCGCGATGTACGTCGATACCAAGACCTGGCTCGCGGACGACATCCTGGTGAAAGTCGATCGGGCGACGATGGCGCACAGCCTCGAAGCGCGCGCGCCGCTCCTGAGCCATCGGCTGATGGAGTTCGCCGCCAGTCTCCCGCCGTCCTGGCGGCTGCGCGGAACGACGACGAAGGCGATCCTGCGCGAGAGCCAGCGCAGGCGCCTGCCGGCCCGCGTGGTCGCCGGACGCAAGCTGGGGTTCAACGCCCCGGTGTCGCACTGGCTGGCCGGCGGGCTTCGGGCGATGGCCGGGGATCTCACGCGATCGACGGTGCTCGACGATTGGTTCGATCGCGCCGCGATCGAGCGGCTATGGGCCGATCACGACGCGCGCCGGAGGGACAACGGCCTGAGGCTGTTCAGCCTCACATGCCTCGCGCTGTGGCTCGGCCAGGTGCGGGACCGGACGACGACGCCCATGGTGCCGGGAGTGGCGGCATGACGGTCTCGATCGTCATCCCGGCCTTCAACGAGGGGCCGTCGGTCGCAGGCACGGTGCGACAGGCGCTCGCAGCACTGTCGGCGGCCGGCATCGTCGGCGGAGAGGTTCTCGTCGTCGACGACGGCTCCTCCGACGACACCGCCGCCCAGGCGGAGGCGGCGGGCGCCCGCGTCACCCGGCATCCCCACAACATCGGATATGGCCGCGCGATCAAGACCGGGATGGAGGTCGCCGCCAACGACACCATCGTCATCACCGACGCCGACGGGACATATCCGATCGCGGAAATACCGGCGCTTCTGGCGCAGTATCGGCGGGGCTTCGACATGGTGGTCGGCGAGCGGACAGGCAGCCACTATCGCGAGTCATGGATCAAGTGGCCTCTGCGGATCGCGTTGAGGCGCCTCGTCGAGCATGTCGCGGGCCGGCCGATCCCCGACATCAACTCTGGCCTTCGCGTGTTCTCCCGGACGACGACCCGTCCGTTCCTGATCCATCTTTCCGACGGCTTCAGCTTCACCACCTCGATCACGCTTGCCTACATGATCAATGGACGGTTCGTTCACTACCATCCGATCGCCTACGGCGAACGCTCGGGAACGACGAAAGTCCGCCTGCTCAAGGATTCCTGGCGGACGGTGAAGGTGATCCTGAAGACGGCGCTCTACCACTCGCCGATGACGATCTTCTTCGCGCTCAGCGCAGGCTGCGTGCTGCTCGCCGCCATAAGCATCGCCATCGGCATCGTCTTCAAGATGGCGACCGGCTTCATGATGGGCGTGGCGTCGATCCTGGCCGCGATCTTCGTCTTCTGCCTCGGTCTGCTGTCCGACCTGCTCAGGCAGATCCTCAAGAAGTAGCAGAGCGCAGGCGGGTCGCGAGCGACCGGCCGATGCGATCGGCGTTCGCCATCACGGTGAAGGTGTGATGCTTGGCCGGCAGGCTCGGCAGGACCGCGCCATCCACGGCGGTCAGGCCGGGGATGCCGTGGACTTCGCCTTTCGCGCTGACGAGATCGCCCATGGCGAGCGGCCCGGCGTAGTGCACCTCCGAACCCGGAGCGAGCATCCGGAAGGAGCCGGGCAGCATCCAGCCGCCCAGGCGGCGCAGGGCCGGTGCGATCCGCCGCCTGGCATCGCGTGCAAGCGCCAATGCCGCGGCCGAGGTCGCGGCCGATACGGCCAGGCGCGGCCGCTCCGGATCGCCTGTGAGGCGCAAGGATGCGGAGGAGACCGAGGACGGCAGGTAGACGAGGCCGATCATCAGCGACGGCAGCAGGGCGCCGAGCAGGCGGAGCCCGCCTGCAGCGGTCAGCATCGTCCGTCGGACCAGATCCGGCGCCGCCAGGGCTCCCGCGTCGTAGAGCAAGCCATACGCATAGCCGCCGGACCCGGCCGGCACGCGGAAAGCCAGTTGGGCCAGTCCGAAGCCGAGCCGCGGCAACCCCTCTCCCAGCGCTGCCGGGCGCAGCAGGGCGAAGGTGAAGGCGGGAGTGAGGGCAAGGGGCCGCGCTTCGGTCTGGCCCAGGCTGGCGAGCGCCAGACGGGCGCTGGCAGGCGCTCCGGCGGCAAGGACGACCTGGGCCGCCCGGAGCGGCTCGCGGCCACTCTCGGGCGTGAAGGCGAGCACGAGGCCGCCATCGGCCAGCCGGTCGATCCGCCGGACCTCGGACGCGGTCTCGAGCGCGAATAGTCCGGTCGCCAGAAGATCCGGAATCTCGTCGGCGGCCGAATAGATCGATCGGCGGGCGCAGCCCCACATGCACCTGCCGCCGAGATCGCAGGCGGCGCGACTGCCGAGCGGTGTCGAGAGGACGGCGAGCCGTGGCCGGCCGAGGCGGAAGTCATCGCTGCTCCGGTATCGTGAAAGCAGCGCCGCGGCGTTCGGCGAGGGTGGCAGCGCCGGCTGCACCGGTACGCCGTCGCCGTGGAAGGCCGCGAGGTCGTCATCCATGGAGCCGCTGAGGCCGATGCGGGCGGCGACGTCGCGGTAGGAAGGAGCGAGCGCCGCCGCATCGATCGGCCAGCCCGCCACGTCGGCGTCGGAAAAGGTCGGGCTGATGGCTCCCCAGACCGTCGAGAGGCCGCCGGTGACGTTGAGGCCGACGATTATCGCACCGTCGGCGTCGAGGCCGAGGCCGCGCGTATAGGAGTCGACGCCGTCAGGGTCGGCGGCGAGCCGGAGCTTGGGCGACACGTCGGCTGACGCCGCCAGTCCGCGAAGCCCGGGTCCCAGCAGCGCCTCGATGCCGGGGCGGCCGCCGGCGCGGCGGTCGGCGAGAGCCCATGGTTCGCCGGCCGGAAAGCCGGTCCCGGCTTCGAGCATGCGGACGGCGTGTCCCGCCTGCACCAATGGCCATGACGCGGCGATGCCGGCCGGGCCGCTGCCGATGACGACGACCTCCCGGCGGCTCATCCGTGCCGACCGAGCACGAGGCGGAAGGGAAGGATCGCCACCTCGAGCGCCAGGACGCCGACGGCGCGCATCAGGCGCACAGCGGCCGGGCGCGCCGTGTAGTCATAGACGGGCAGCAGGCCAGCTGCGTCGGCGATGTGCGCCGCGGTGGCGAGACGACGCTTCAACGTGTCGCGGCGGCCGTCGCCGGCGGCTTCGGACAGAGGCTCGTAGATCCGGATCAGCGGCGGCCATGCCTGGGCCAGGCGGGGAAGCCCGATCGGAGCGCCGTCGCCGAGACGTTCGACCGCTCGCGCATAGGCCGCCAGCGCCGCCAGCGGCGGGCGGCGCACCCCGAGAGACAGGAACAGCAGCCAGGCCTCGCCGAGGATCCGCCGTCGCGATGCTCGGGCGAGGCCGCGCACCGGATCGACCAGGCGCAGGCCGAGGGCGCCGAGGTCGTCGTCCGAGGGAAGGAACGGTAGCCCGACCAGACCGCGGACCCGCTCGGCCATGCCGGCAAGGCGTGGGACGGCGCGGCCCGCCAGATCGAGACTGGCGACGATGGGCGCCGCCGGCAACGGCAGGATTGCGAGCCGCCGGCCCTCGACCGCGGCGGCGAGGCTAAGGAAGCAGCCGAAGCTCATGGGAGTCGAGGCGCCAAGAACGACGACGCGGCGGTCGGCGCAGGCCCCGGCGGCGAGGCGGGCCACGGCCTCGGCCACTTCGTCGAGTCCGATGGGCTGCACCTGCTGATGCGGCTGCACCATCGGTAGCACCGGAAGCTTCGTCAGCGACCGGATGGTGCCCCAGAGACCGAGCGGAGGTCCGCCATAGACGAGCCCGATGCGCGCCGAGGTCTCGCCGGGACGGTCGAGCAAGGCCTCGATCGCCGCCTTGGTGCGGCCGTACCGGTTGTTCGCGTCTGCGCGCGCCGAAATCGTCGAGGCGAAGACGATGCGGCCGACCGATGCGCGCCGCGCAGCATCGATCAGCCGGAGGGAGCCGCCAATGTTCCCCTCGGCTGCCTCGGACCAGTCGTGCGCAAGGTGAATCAGCGCATCGGCCGGAAACAGGCGATCCGGCATCGCCTCGCCGAGCCGCCAGGCGATGCTGGCGACCGAGATGTGCCGGGTGGTGGCGCGGCCGAGAACTGTGACATGCCAGCCGGAAGCGATCAGGCGGTCGACGACCGCGGCGCCGATATAGCCGTTGGCGCCGGTGACGATGGCGTGGCGAGCGCCGGCTTCGGTCATCGATAGGCGCGATCGAGGGCGGCCGGATCCTGACGCATGCGTTCGACGAGCGGCGCCAGGAGCTCCCTCGCCACGCCGTAGCTCTGCGTCTTCTGTTCCTCGCGGATCGTGCGGATGACCGAAAGCAGGTCGCGGTCGTCGGCGACGACGCCGTCCGCGTCGGACCCATCGAGCGTCAGCAGGATCGCCCCGCCGGGAATGACGCGGGCCCGGAAGTATCGCTTCAGGCCCTCCTCGGCGAAGAGGGCGCCGTGCAGGTGCGGATAGAGGAAATTGTTGTACCGGCGGCTGACGTGAATGACGAAGTGCCGAAGACGATGGGTTCGATAGGCGGCGGCCTGCTCGTCGGCGCTGCCGTAGAGCAGGACGGCAAGGTCACGGTTCATGTCGTTCATGTCACCGCGAAGGAACTCGACCCGAGGCAAGGCGTAGCAGCCGGGTTCGAAGAAGACGGGCAGAACCCGCGTGCCGGCTGGAAGGGTGGTCGACAGGTGGGTACAGGACGGATCCTTGAAGACGTGAAATTCGTCGGCAATGCTGCGGTTGCCCGCGAACATCGCTGCCCGCGGCCATAGGCCGCGCAGCTCGTTGAGCGCTGCGAAGCCTGCAACGACGAGCGGCACGAGCACGATCGCGGTCGCGACGGTACCGAGACCAGGCTTGTCGCCGGAGGTGTTGGACCGGCTAGCGAAGCGCACGACGGCGGTCAGCAAAGCGACGCCGCAGGCCGGCAGCAGGATCCAGCGGAACAGCGTGAACCGGCCGATGTCGGAGGCCTGCGCCGGAACCAGGGACTCGGCGACGAAGGCGAAGGCCATGACCGCGACATACGGGGTGAGCACCGCGGTGGCGTCGCCGCCGGGCAGCGGACGGGCGGACCGCCGGAGAAGGATCGCGGCGCAGAGGGCGAGTGCGGAGACGGCGACGCTGCCGATTCCCAGGGGCGCGAAGATCCTCGAAAGGCTGAATCCCCCGAAGTTCTCGCCGCCGCCATGCGCGATGGTCCAGGCCGCCAGAGCCTCCATGTGCGATGCGATGGCAAGCGTGCTGGTCCAGGCATTCAGGCGACCGTCGTCGCGCCAGGCCAGCTGAAGGCGGATCGGCGTGTAGTCGAATATTCCGGTCGAGAGGTGAGTCCAGGCGAGCACGAGGATGGCGGCACCGAAGGCAACGGCGGCGACGGTCAGCGCATCTCTCAATCCGGGACCGTCGCGTTCGGCGAAGGCGATCAGCGCAGCCCCCGCCAGGGCAGCCATGGCGAAAGGCGTGCTGACCGGCGTGATGAGGGCGCCGGCGCCCACCAGAAGGAGGATCGGGAGGCGAATGGCATCGGCGGCGGCCGCGCTCTCGCGCCGGGCGAACGTCCAGTAGACGATGAAGGCGACGACCGCGGAGCTACCGAGGTGCTGGAGCTTGAAGATGCCGGCGAACACCACGCGCGGCGCCGCCAGCAAGGCGATCGCGGCAAGGGCGGCTATCACACGATTGCCGCCCGAGAGACGTTCGCAGATGCGATAGACGAGCAACGCCATCAACAGCACGAGCAGTCCGCCGAGGTTCTGAATGCTCAGCGTGTCGGCGAGAGCCGCGACGAGGTGGGCCAGGCCCGAGCCTTTCAGATAGAAGTGCGTGATGAAGAACGTCGAAGGCGAGAGATCGCCGCGCCGACGCATCTGCTCGAACCACGGGTAATAGTGGGTGTAGTCGTTGTCGCTGATGCCTGGTGGCAGGACGACGAGAACGACATAGGCGAGGGCTACGACGATCGCCGCCGTCCACGCGGCGCGCGAGATCCAGTCCGCGTCGGCGACATGCCGCGAAATACCGTCGAGAAATGGCTGCCGGAAGGCGGCCGCGGCAAGAGAGGCGGCGAGGACGACGAAGGCGATCTCGGCGCGAAGGAGGCCTGCCGTGCCCAGCGCTACGCCGACGAAGGTGAGTATGGCGAAGCCACCGAACGATCCGACGATGAAGCGATCGAATGGCGCCAGCGCGTCGAGCCGGAAGATCGTCCCGGTGCCGCGGCAGCAGACGATCAGGAGGAGCAGAAGGGCGAGGCGGGCAAAATTGTATAGGATCAGGCCCGTGCCTGTGCTGTAGAAACCGGACCGCCATTGGTCGAGCGAGGCCACCGTTGCGTAGACAATCGCGAGTGCGGCGATCAGGCCGGCGGCGATGGCCGCGCTTCCGGCAGCGGAACGGGTGGTCGCCGCCGGTTTGACTTGTCGTGCCTTCAGATACTTGTTCATGCTCGGTGATTGAACGGTCGGTCATGCGGAAGCTAGCACGGGCCTTTTGGCTCAGGCGAATGCGCCTTTCGGCATTCGATTGCCCGAAATGACGGGAGGCGCCGCCTCTGTCGCAAGGCTTCTGATCCAGGATCTACCGGACCGGACATGCCTTCGCATCGACGGCCGCCAAAGCAGCGCCAGCATCCTTGTCGGCTTCCTCAGGCATGCCGCCAGGGCGCTCGGCGACGATCCGATGCTACTGGGCCACAGCATCCATTGGGAAAGCCGGGAGATCTGCCGGGTCCTCGTCGCGCTCGGCTTCGATGTCGACGTCATCGACATCGGGTCCCCGCCACCGGCGACGGAGCGGCCCTATGCCGCCTCGCTCACGTTGCACGACCATCTGCTGAAGGTCGGGCCGGTCCTGGCTCCTAACGCAGTCAAGATGATGTGGATGACGGGGAGCCATCCGGCATTCCAGAACTCGGCCGAGATGGAGCGGATCCAGCGGCTCGAGGAGCGGCGGGGATGCGTGTATGAGCCGAAGCGCCAGATCGCGAACGTCCCAGGCGAGCTCGCGGCGATAGAGCTCGCGGATCGATGCCTTCTCGTCGGCAACGCAACCACATTGTCCACATATCCAGCCGGTTGGCATCGGAAGATGGAGCTCATCGCCGTATCCGCCGCCGGCGTCCACGCACCGAAGGATCCCACCGGGTTCGTGCCGCCGAGCCGGGAGTTCGTCTGGTATTCATCCAGCGGCGCGGTGCTCAAGGGACTCGATCTGGTGCTGGATGTTTTCGCCGCGCGCCGGTTCCCGACGCTGCACGTGATCGGCTCGGTGGAACGTGAGGAAGATTTCCTCAACATCTACCACGCCGAGCTCGATGGCCACCCGCGCATCCGCCGTCATGGATTCCTGCGCGGCGACGACCCTCGCCTGGCCGAAGTATTCGGACGATCGGTCGCCGTGCTGCACCCGAGTGCGAGCGAGGGGATGTCGGGCTCCGTCGCGCACTGTCTGCAAATCGGTCTCTACCCGATCATCAGCCGGACGTCGGGCATCGATCTTCCCGAAGGGGCGGGTGCCTATCTCGACGCCTGCACCGCGCCTGCGATCGAGGGCGCCGTCGAGAAGGTTCTGGCCATGCCGACCCCGGTCCTTGCCGAGGAGATCGGGCGGATCCAGCGCGTCGCGCTCGAGCGGCACGCACGGCCGTCATTCACGTCCCGCCTGCTCGACGTTTTCGGGCGCTGGCTCGCTCACCTGCCGAGGTAGCGATCAGGCAGGGGCGGGTCCCTCGTGGCGGCACATCGAGCGAACGAAGCGTTCGAGGCCCGTCGCCGACCGCCGGCGTCCGGCGGCGGCGACCGCGCCCGCGCGGAAGCGCGGCAGGTCTGAGGCCAGGGCGAGAACCGCCTCGGCGAAGGCTGGCGCCTCCGCCGTCTCCGCGATCACGCCGGAGTCAGGCTCGCGTCGGAGGTGGCGGGCCATGGTCGTGTCCGGCGGCACGATCGCGGCGCGGCCGAGGAAAAGCGTCTCCTCGAAGACGGCCGAAGTCCCGGCACCGTACATCTCGAGCGACTGGTAGGGCAGCAGGATCGCGTCGGCCTCGCCGATCGTCTGCATGTAGCGTTCGTCGGAGAGGAAGCCTGGAATCAGCGTGACGTTCGGCAGCGAGGCGAGGTCGGCGGTAACCGCCTCGAACCCGTCCGCGGCAGGCACGGCATCGAGAGCCTGCACCATGAAGCGCAGGTCGGCTCGGTGCGCGCTCGAACGTCGGATGATCTCGGGGAGCAGGTGGTAGCCCTTCCGCCATCCGCCGTCGCCGAGGAAAGCGAAGGTCGGGTGCGGGGATGCCGAGGGCGTGACCGGGGACAAACCGGGCCGATCGACCGCCGTCGGATAGGGCGGAACCTCGATCGGGCAGGACGAGAGGGCGGCGTATTCCTCGGCTGCGGCCTGGTCGAGCGCCCACAGGCGCAGGCGCGGCGATGTGCACTGACGCAGGCGGAGGAACCCGTGACGGAAGAGGCTGGATCTCCAGGTGTCGGTCGGCGGTGACCCGACCAGCCCGGACCAGGCCTGGAAGACGAGCGTCACGTCGGTCCCGGCCGGCAGGCTCGCTTCATGAAGCCAGTCGGCGATGCCGAGAAGCGAGAAGGGATTGACGTTCGGGAACAGCAACGCCGCTCCGGCGAGGTCGTGATCCGTCTCGAAGCCGAGGAGGTCGAGATAGAGATCGCGATTGAGGGCGATGTAGTTCTCGAGCTGCCCCACCCGCGGATCGTCGGAGAGGACCGTCCCGGGCGGGTGACGGAACAGGGGGATGGCGCCGAGCTCGGAGACCAGGCCGGGCTCTGCACCAGCGACGCAGACGACCCGGTGCGCGATCCGGTACCGCTCCAGCCAGGCGATCAAGCCCTGGTTGAAATGGTACGGATGTCCCACCCGCCTTACGAGCGCAGTATCAAGGATGTAGAGCATCGAAGCGCGAACGGTCCTCGCCCGGGGCGGTCGGCACCATGTGGGGTCGGCCAAGCGGCGACAAGCCGAATCCTCCGCGCCCCCTTGTCCACGTCCCAGGAATGCCCATTTCTTGGGCAAGCGCCCTCCGGCGCTTCGTTGATGCGTGAAGGCGACACGCCCGGCGGGAGGGTCTCCGACCCTCCCGTTCGTGTCTCTGGCTCGTTTCCCAGCCCCAGTTTCCCCACTATGGTCCCCGGCGAATTGCTCGGGCCGGCCCCTGATCGGGTCGTCCCGACTGCGGGGGCGCATGATCCACATCGGGCTGTCGTGGCAGCTGTCGAGCTTCACCGGCTGGGGCCAGTTCGGCATCCAGGCGACGACCCGGATGATCACGTCCGGCCGCGTCATGCCCGTTCTTCTCTGTGACGGAAATGCGGAGTCCGAGATCGTCGTCGATCCGCTTCAGCAGGCGCTGCTGCTGCCGGTGATGCAGGCCTCCGAACGCTATCGCCGCGAGTTGTCGGAAATGGGAGACGGACTGCTCGATTTCGACGTGCTGGTGGCGCTCGGCGATGATCTCGGCATTGCCGCCCCTTACATGCGTCGCGGCCGGCATGAGGTCGGCGTCGTGTTCCTCGAAGGCTCCTCGCTCAGTCCCGGAGGCGTGGAGCGGGGACGGCAGTATCGTCGCCTGATCGCCGGATCGTCCTGGGCGGCGGAGGTTCTTCGCGGTCACGGACTCGATCACGTCGCCACGGTGCTGCAAGGGATCGATCCGCGGCTCTTCCGCCCCTCGTCCAGGATCGGGCTGCTGCCCGGGCGCTTCACGATTTTCTCCGGCGGCAAGCTCGAGTACCGCAAGGGACAGGACATCGTCGTCGCTGCCTTTCGCAAGTTCCGCGAACGCCGGCCCGACGCCCTGCTGGCGGTCGCCTGGCAGAATCTCTGGCCGGCAACGGCCGCCGGCGTTGCCGATGCCGGCCACGTCACAGTACCGGGGATCGATGGGAGGGGCCGAGTCGATGTCGGCCGCTGGCTCGTCGACAATGGTGTTCCGGAGAACGCCTTCGTCGCGCTGGAGATGAAGCCGAACGCGCTGCTGGCACCGGTCATGGCAGAAGTCGATGCCGCCGTCTTCGCCAGCCGCTGCGAAGGCGGCACCAACCTGATGGCGATGGAGGCGATGGCAGCCGGCGTGCCGACGATCCTTTCGGCCAATACCGGGCATCTCGATCTCATCGGTGCCGATACCTGCTTCCCTCTGCAGCACCAGCGGCCGGTCGCGGCGAAGTCGTCGCTGGGTACGGAGGGCTGGGGCGAAAGCGATGTCGACGAGATGGTCGCCGCGTTCGAGCGTATCTATTCGGATCGGGAAGAAGCCCGGCGCCGCGGGAAGCTCGGTGCTGCGCTGCTGGCGCCGATGACGTGGCCCGCCCAGATCGACCGCCTGCTCGCGGAAGTCGGGGTCGAGGCAGCATGAGCTTGGCGTAGCCCGTCAGCGGCGCTAAGAGGGGCCGGCTCGAACGGACAGACGGAACCAATGGCATCGGCGGCAACCTCCGCGGCGCGGCAGGAGACGGAAATCGACCTGCGCCGGAGGCTGTCGATTGAGCCCGACAATGCCGCCGCCTGGAACATGGCCGGCGCCTTCGCCTACGCCTCCGGTCAAAAGGGAACTGCAGCCGCCGGCTTCGCGCGTGCTTTGTCGCTGCAGCCGACCGAAGCGCGGTTCAGGGCCAATCTCGGAGAAGCGCTTCGCGCAACCGGACGTGTTGAAGAAGCCGTCGCGGTTCTCGCGACGGCGATTGCCGCCGGCGAAACCGATCCGGAAGTGCTCAGCAATCTCGGCGTCGCTCTCGGCGACCGGGGATCTCCAACTCGTGCCGCGGCGGCATTCGCGGCGGCGACGGCGGTCGCGCCGTCGCGTGCCGATCTCCATTTCAACCTCGCAGCTTGCGGAGGCGCGGAGCGATCGATCGAGCGGGGCGCCTATGCGCGGGCACTTACGATCGATCCTCATCACGTCGATGCGCTGTTCAACCTCGGTCAGGCGTATTTTCGAGACGACAATCTCGGCGGGGCGCGCGCCCTTTGCCGCCGCGCGCTGGCGCTCCGGCCGATCGATGCCCGATCCCTGCGCAGCCTGTCCTACTTCCAGCAGTGCCTCGGTCGCCCCGCGGAAGCGGTCATTCTCCTCGAGCGGGCGCGCGCCGCCGGGGACGCGGGCCGAGAGTGGGTCGCCGCCCGATGCCTTGCCGAGACCTATCGTCCGGGCACCTCGGCCCAGGCGCAACGTGCGGTCGGGCGTCACGCGGCAGCGGCCTACGGCCCGAGCATGCGTCCGGCGCGGCGATTGGGCGCCCCGGCTTCGATGCCGATCCGGGTTGGACTCTTGTCGCCCGATTTCGGGCGACATCCGGTGGCCAGGTTCTGCACGCCTCTTCTGGCGCATGCCGACCGGCGGCGGATCGAGCTCGTCTGCTACTCCGATCGTCGGACGGACGACGACGAGACAAGGAGGATGCGCGGCATGGCACCGGCGTGGCGGGACGTCGGTCGCCTCGACGACGACGCCCTTGCGGCGCAGATCGACGGCGATCGCATAGACGTTCTGGTGGAGATGGCCGGCCACACGGCCGGCAATCGCCTGGGTGTCGTGGCGCGTCGGCCGGCACCGCTGCAGATGTCGTGGATCGGCTTTCCGTCCACGATCGGCCTTCCGCAGATCGATTGCATCATCACCGACGGCGAGATGGTGCCGCCGTCGCTCGAGGCGGGGTTCGGAGAGCGGCTCCTGCGCCTGCCGACCATAGGGTGGTGCTACGAGCCTCCCGCCGATGGACCGCCGATCCTGTCGGGATCCGGACGCGGCCCAGGGATCCGGTTCGGCTGCTTCTGCAATCCGGCAAAGATCAACGACGACGTCCTCGACTTGTGGAGTTGCCTCCTCGCGGTGTTGCCGGAGAGCCGCCTGTACCTGATGTATGTCGGCCTGGACGTTCCCTTCAACCAGGCCGACATCCTTGGCCGCATGGTCGCCGCAGGCATCCGGCCGGATCGCGTCACGTGTCGAGGCGCCGAACCTCATCCGGACTACCTGAAGCGTTACGGAGAGATCGACGTTGCCCTCGACCCCTTCCCCTTCTCGGGGGGTGCCACGACAGCCGACGCCTTGTGGATGGGCGTGCCAGTCGTAACGCTTGCGGGCAACGCGATGGCCGGACGGATCAGCGCCGCCATCCTGCGTGCGATCGGCGCGGGGGATCTCGTCGCGGACAGCGAGGAGGGCTATCTCGCGACGGCGCGCATGCTGGCCCTGGACCCAGAGCGCCGGCGCAGCTATCGAACGTCGCTCAGAGCGCAGATGCTGGCATCGCCTCTATGTGACGGTGCGGCCTTTGCCGGCGCGTTCACCGAGGCGCTCGTCCGGGCAGTCAGAGACCAGCAACGCAGGAGCTGAGATGAGACTCGAAGCCATGTTCCCGTTGCCGCTCGGCGTGGCGACCAATCCGTCGGCGGCAGAAGACCTGGCCAGCGTCCTAGGTTTTCTCGGAGGCGAAGGGCGACGGTTCGTCACCAACGAGAGCAATCTCACCTACGACGAATTCCGCCTTCATCTGCAGCCGTGCATGACCGGGCTCCGCCGGTTCTTCGAAGAGTCGATCACCACCTTCGTCGGCGGACTTGGCTACAAGATCCCGGCGATCGAGATCACGCAATGCTGGCTGAACGTGAACCGGCCGGGCGATCGCCATCACCGCCACCACCATCCGAACAGTTTCGTCAGCGGGGTCTACTATCTGGAGGCACCGCCTGAGTGCGGGTCGATCATTTTCCATCGCCCGTGGGTGCTCGAGGTCGAACCTGACCGGGCGTCGCCGTCGCCTTTTACTTCGGATGTCGTCGAGCAGGCGCCCCAGCCCGGTCTGCTGCTGCTCTTCCCGTCGAGGATCGAGCACAGCGTCACGGCGAACCGGTCGAATCTTGCGCGGATGTCCGTCAGCTTCAACACCCGGCTCCGAGGCAGGATCGGCACGCATCTCCACGAGATCGACTTCGGCTGACGCGGCCGCCGGTGCCGCGTATATGCTGCTTGTCGCGCCGGTCGCGAGCGACTCGTCACCGCCATCCAGGCGGCGACCCATGCCGGTCGGCACGCCTTCAAGGCGGGCCTTCTGATGCAAGCCCCCGCTTTCGAGGGTTCCTGGAACGGTTCGGCGCCATGACCGGGTATCTGGTCCGGCGTTCGGGCAGGCCCGGGCGGCGGGCGGCTTGCGAAAAGGCATGGACCCGGCACCCTGTCCACGCCATATGAATGCCGCAACCCTTGATCAGATCAGGCATATGACCACTCCTGCCGCTCGCCAGGGCCACCTCCTGGACGACAAGACAATCCTGGTTACCGGAGGCACCGGTTCCTTCGGCCGCCGCTTCATCGAGCATGTTCTCGCAGTAGCTCGGCCCAAGAAGCTGATCGTCTTCAGCCGCGACGAACTGAAGCAGTACGAACTGCGCCAGGCCCTGCCGAAAGTGCATGACGACGTCATGCGCTACTTCATCGGCGACGTCCGCGATGCCAGCCGGCTCCAGCGCGCCTTCCACGGCGTCGACATCGTCGTGCACGCTGCAGCCCTCAAGCAGGTTCCGGCCTGCGAGTACAATCCCTTCGAAGCGGTGATGACCAACGTCATCGGCGCGCGCAATGTCATCGACGCCGCGGTCGACCAGGGCGTCGCCAAGGTCCTGGCGCTTTCGACCGACAAGGCAGTCAATCCGGTGAACATTTACGGCGCGACCAAGCTCTGCGCCGAGAAGCTGATCACCCAGGCGAACGCCTATGCGGGATACGGCGAGAAAAGCACCCGCTTCGCCTGCTCGCGCTACGGCAACGTGATCGGAAGCCGCGGCAGCGTTGTGCCGGTCTTCCAGGAACAGCGTCGCACCGGACGGGTCACGGTCACCGACGAGCGCATGACGCGCTTCTGGCTGACGCTGGACGAAGGCGTTGCCTTCGTCCTTCGCTGTCTCGAGCACATGCAGGGCGGCGAGATCTTCGTCCCCCGTATCAAGAGCATGCGGATCACCGACTTGGTGAAGGCGGTCGCGCCGGACTGCAAGGTGGAGGTCATCGGCATCCGACCGGGCGAGAAGCTGCATGAAGCCCTTCTGTCCGAGGACGAGGCGCGCAACACGTTGGCGCTGCCCGACATGTATGTCGTGCTTCCGTCGCACGAGGAGGCTCGCCAGGACCTGTGGTCGAAGGGAGACCGCCTCCCGGAGGGCTTCCGGTACGCGAGCGATACAAACGATCAGTGGATGACGCCCGAGGATCTGTCGAAGCTGGTCAGCTGATACGTTGAGGATTTGACCGATGAGCATGCATAGCTGCGCCCGTTGCGTGATGCCGGAGACGGCGGAGAGTCTCTCCTTCGACGATCGCGGTGTTTGTTCGGTGTGCCGCCAGATCGAGGTCAAGCAGAACGTCATCGACTGGACGGATCGTCGCGTCGAGCTCGATCGGATCGCGGCATCGGTCCGCGGTGTCGGTGACTACGACTGCATCGTCCCGTTCTCGGGCGGCAAGGACTCGACTTTCACTCTCTGGTACGTGGTGAAGGAGCTGAAGCTGAGGCCCCTGGTGGTCCGTTTCGACCATGGCTTCCTCAGGCCGACCGTCATCGACAACAGCCTGAAGACCTTCCGGATGCTGGGTGTCGACGTGCAACACTTCACGCCGAACTGGCAGGTCGTGCGCAAGCTGATGTTCGAGTCCCTGCGCCGGCGCGGCGACTTCTGCTGGCACTGCCACACCGGCATCTATTCGTACCCGATGTGGGTCTCGATCTGGCAGTCGATCCCGCTGATCATCTGGGGAGAACCATCGGCCGAATACGCGTCGTTCTACAAGTACGACGAGATCGAGGTTCACGACGAGGAACGCTACAACCTGATCATCAACCTCGGCATCAATCCCGAGGACATGGCAGGCATGCTCGACGACACGATCTCGGACTACCCGGTCACCGTGCGCGACCTCAAGCCGTACACCATGCCGTCCATGCAGCTGCTCAAGGACAAGCAGGTCAGGCAGATGTTCCTCGGGAACTACATCCCGTGGGACGTGAAGAAGCAGGTCGATATCATCAAGAAGGACCTCAACTGGAAGGGTGACCAGGTCGAAGGCGTCCCGCCGGAGTACGACTACGAGAAGATCGAGTGCTTCATGCAGGGCGTTCGCGACTACATCAAGTATCTGAAGCGCGGCTTCGGGCGGACGGCGCATCTGGCATCGATCGACATCCGGAACGGGCGCCTGTCGCGCGAAGAAGGCGCCCGTCTCGTCGCCGCCTATGACGGCCGCCGCCCTCCATCGCTCGATCTATTCCTCGACTTCCTCGGCATCGACGAAAAGCGGTTCATGGAAGTGGTCGAGCCGCACGTCGTGCATCCGCACGAGATGCCTACTCTCGAAGAGGCGCGTGCTTCGGCACAGAACTGGCGGACCTGGGACTATGAGCTCTGGTCGCGTGCCGGCAGGGAAACGGCTAAGGGCGATTGACGACGATGCGTCTGACGGTGATTGACTGCGGCGTGAACAATCTGACATCGGTATGCAATGCCGTCCGTCAGGCCGGGCACGAGGTTGAGGTCGCCACGACACCAGAACAGGTCGCATCGGCCGAACGCCTGATCCTTCCGGGCGTCGGCGCGGCGTTCGAAGCCTTGTCGCGTCTGCGCGAGCGCTCGCTCGACCAGGCGCTCGAAGAGTCGGTTCGACGGAAAGGACGGCCTTTGCTGGGCGTCTGCCTCGGCATGCATATGCTCGC
Organism: Rhodospirillaceae bacterium; assembly: GCA_016792585.1. Lineage (GTDB taxonomy): Bacteria > Pseudomonadota > Alphaproteobacteria > SHVZ01 > SHVZ01 > SHVZ01. Next base: position 3,299 of record JAEULB010000111.1, on the reverse strand, counting down.
CGAGCGGCTGTTCGAGTTCGGAGAGCATCGCGGGCTCGGCTGGATCGAAGGCGACGTCGTGTCGCTCTCCTCGCTCGACGGTTTTGACCGGAGGTGTCCGCACATGGGCTGGAACCCGGTCGAGGTCGTGCCGGACAGCGAGACGCTTTTCGGCAAGCCGCGCGGGGAACGCAGCTTCTACTTCTGCCATTCCTATACGTTGCGGACCCCTCAGGCCGATCGCGTTGCGGCTACGGCCTCGCACGGCCTGGATATCGTCGCCGCGATCCGTTTCGACACGGTCTTCGCCACGCAGTTTCATCCCGAGCGAAGCCACGCCAACGGGTCCCGGCTGATCGAGGCTTTCTCCGCCTGGGCGCCGTGATGCTCAGAAGGCGTCTCATACCGAGCCTGCTGCTGCGGAAAGGACGTCTGGTCAAAGGCGTTCGTTTCGCCGCCCATCGCGACGCCGGTCACCCGGTCGGAACCGCCCGGGCGCACAACGCACAAGGCGCCGACGAGATCGTGATCCTGGATATCGACGCGGCCCGGGAAGGGCGCGGACCCGATCTCGAGATGCTGAAGGCAGTTGCGGCCGTCAGCTTCATTCCGCTGACGATCGGAGGGGGCATCACGTCCGCCGATATCGGCAAGGCTGGGATAGCCGGAGGCGCCGACAAGGTGATGGTGACGGCCACCGCACTTAACCGGCCGGCATTGGTCGGCGAGCTCGCGCGGGCGCTGGGAGTGCAGGCCGTCGTAGTCGGCATCGATGTGATGCGCGAGGATGGGAGGGTGCTCCTTTACGATCATCTCGCCGGGAGCACGGCGGGCACTGGCGAATGGGTCGAGTGGCTCAAGCGCGCCGTCGGCGAAGGGGCGGGAGAAATTCGGTTGATGTCGGTCGACCGCGAAGGCGCACGCAAGGGCTTCGATCTCGCGCTCTACGAGGAGGCGGCGCGACACGTGTCGGTGCCGATCATCCTTGAAGGCGGCGCCGGTTCGCTCGCTCACCTGGACGACGCCTTCAAGGCCGGGGTCGAGGCCGTCGGCCTCGGAACCATGCTGGTCTTCTCGGACAACAATATCTTCAAGCTGAAGCAGTATCTCGACCGGCGCGGCCATCAGGTCCGCCGGCTCGAAGGAGCGTGAGCGGTGCGGCTCGAAGCCGATCTCGTCGGGTCCAACCTCAGGCTCGCGTCGCTGGACGAGTCCGCGGCCAGCGGCGCCTACCTAAACTGGATGCGTGATCCGGACGTGCTTCGCTACCTGGAGGCGCGTCACGGCTCGCACGATGCGGAGTCCTTGCGTTGCTTCATCCGCGACGCCAACGGAAGCTCGGACAACCTGCTCCTCGGCATGTTCCTTAAGGCGGACGGCCGGCACATCGGCAATATCAAGCTCGGACCGATCGATCGGCCGAACCGGCGCGGCGAAGTCGGCTTCATGGTCGGAGAACGGGCGAGCTGGGGCAAAGGCTATGGCAGCGAGGCGGTCGAGCTGGTCTGCCGCCACGCCTTCTCGGCGCTCGGCCTGCACAAGATTACCGCTGGCTACATCGCCGCCAACAAGGGCTCGGCGCGCATCTTCACCAAGCTCGGGTTCTTCGAGGAAGGCCGGCTGAAGCAGCACTTCCTCGTCGAAGGCCAATGGGAAGACGGGATGCGGGTCGCCCGGATCGCCGATGGCGGAACCTGATCTCGATCCGGCGACTGCGGCGCGGCTGGGCCTTGGTGGCGCGCAGTTTGGCCTCGACTACGGCGTGACCAATCCCGTCGGAAGGGTTCCGCAAGACCAGATCGAGCGCATCTTCACGCGTGCCGTCGAGGCAGGCATGGGATGGATCGACACCGCACCGGAGTATGGCGAAAGCGAAAAGGCGATCGGGCTGGCCGGCCTCGCGTCTTCGTCGTTGCGGGTCGTGACCAAGACGGCAAGTCTTTCGCGAACTCCCGAAGGAGGTGCGGCGGCGCAGATCCAGGCCGGAGTCGCGGAGTCCCTTCGGCGGCTCCGGCGAGGGCAGCTGGACGTGCTCATGATTCATCATGTTTCGGACCTGCTCCGGGCGGACGCGGGCGACATCGTGGCCGTGCTGCGTGACCTGAAGGCGAGCGGCAAGGTCGGCCGGATCGGGATCTCGATCTACGACAAGCCCGAGTTCGAGACCGCTGCGGCGAAACTGGCACCCGACGTGGTGCAGCTGCCCATGAGTTTGCTCGATCAACGGCCGATCATGTCCGGCTTGCTTGACGAACTCGGCCGACGAGGGATCGCCGTGCACGTCCGATCGGTTTTCCTCCAGGGATTGCTGATCGCGGATCCGGCCGCAGTGCCGCTCGGGATGGCGCGCTGGCGGGACGCCCTTGCCGCATTCAGAGCGGCCGTCCTCGCCAAGGGCTGGGAGGCCGAGGGCGCGTGCCTACGATTCGTCCTTGCAAGGCCGGAGGTCGAGGCCGTCATCGTCGGCGTCACGGGATCGACGCAGCTCGACGCGCTTGTCGCCTCGCTCGCTCGGACACCGTCGGTCGATCCGTCGGACGCGGCGGCGCTGGCGAGCGAGGATCCCGTCCTCGTCGATCCGCGGCAGTGGCCGCGGAGGGACTAGCGCTTGCGCCAGGGCATTCCGTCGGGGTAACGCGCCCTCATCTGCTCGTTCCCGATGAGGAAGTACTCGGGTGGGACCGACCCGCCGGCGACATAGTTGACGGTCGAGAGGCCGGTAGTGGCGAAGCGCGGAAACTGCTTCAGCAGTGCCTGGCAGAGCAGATGGTCGGACGAGGTGGTGAACGCGCCGCCATAAGGCTGCGCGACGACGTGGGCGAGCGCCATCGCCGCTTTCCGTGTCAGAGCGTAGCAGTTCAGGTCGACATGATGCAGGGAAGGATCGTGGTAGACGGGCCAGCGGCCGAGGCTCTGGCAGTCATCCTCACAAACCAGATCCCCGTCCTTCGACCAGATCCGCCGGAGGGAGTGGGCCCAGTCGAGACCTTCATCGGCAATCAAGCGGACGAGACTTTCGACGTGATCCGGTTCGATCCAATTGTCTTCGTCGAGAAAGACGACGACGTCGCCCGGCACCAGAAACGAGAAGGCCCCGTAAATGCGGTGGCCGTTGTAGCCGCCGCTGCCTGTCCGGTGCGGCAGCACGACCATACTTGTCGCCGGCCAATCGCGTACCGCGCGGATTCCCTCGGCCGCCGTCGCAGCCCGCTCCGCGCCGTCGACGACGACGTAGTAATCGATAGAAGGATAGGTCTGTGCCATGACCGAGGCACAGCAACGGGGCAGGTCCCGATGCCCCGTGGCCGGCGTAACGACGG
>JAEULB010000084.1 GCA_016792585.1 Rhodospirillaceae bacterium | reverse complement strand
GCCCTCATGCAGGGCTTCGACCGCAAGGCGCTCACCGACGACATGTACTTCGGCCTGATCGAGCCGGCCTACGGTCCGCTGTCGACGACGACGACGGGCTACTGGAAGGACGCCGAGAAGTACTATCCCTACGACCCGAAGAAGGCGGTCGAGCTGCTCGAGGCGGCCGGCTGGAAGATGGGTCCGGGCGGCATCCGCATGAAGGACGGCCAGCCGCTCACCACCACCTGGCAGGTGCTGGCGGTCGTGCTGCCGGAAGTCGGCGTCGCGGCCCAGGCGGATCTCAAGAAGATCGGCTTCGACCTCAAGGTCGAGACCATCACCGCGCAGCGCTGGGACGAGCTCGTCTTCGCCGGCCAGCACGAGATCAATCCGCTCCGCTGGATCGCCGCCGATCCGAGCCTGCTCGAGGTGATGTTCCACAGCCGCAACCTGCCCGAGCCCGGCCGCTTCCGCTTCAACCTCGGCAGCCTCGCCGATCCGGCGCTCGACAAGGCGCTCGAGCAGGCGGGCGGCGAGATGGACGCAGCCAAGCGGACCCTGGTCTATGCCGACGTCCAGAAGAAGATCATGGACTACGGCGCCTGGTTCCCGATCCACAACCAGGTCAACCCGATCGCCTATCGCGCCAACCGCACCGGCTACCGCCTCGCGCGCGCCCAGTGGAACATCAAGTTCTACGAGGTCGACGAGGTTAAGTAGTGCCTTCGCTCGAACCGGGTGCGGGTCCCCAGGCCCGCACCCGGGTGAGCCATGCCGACGGCGCCGAGTTCGATGCCGGCCTCCGCGCCTTTTTTGCCTATCGAGATCTCGGCATCGCCGAGGCCAGCGCCGGCAGCGTCAGGGCGCATGTGATCCGCGCGGTCCCCGGCACGCATGCCGAGCCACGCTGGCATCGCCATCACCTCAAGTTCCAGATGGTGTTCGTCACCCGCGGCTGGGTGCGCTTCGAGTATGAGGACATCGGCGAGGTGATGCTGAAGCCCGGCGACTCCGTCTATCAGCCGCCAAGGATCCGCCACCGCGAGCTCGCGCACTCCGACGACCTGGAGCTCGTCGAGATCACCTCGCCGGCCGATTTCGAGACCACGGACTAGGCCGTTCCCCCACGCCGTCGTGATCGCCGGGACGGCTGCCCCGTACCCCCGCCCCTGCTATGTTTCGCCGTCCCTCGGGGGCCCGGCTCGAAGACCGTTGGCGGGACACGACGAAGTTGGCTTCACCATCGGCGAAAGCCGACCAATGCGGAGGAGAAGTGAGATGACCGACCAGTTTGAACGCGCCCCTGAGGCGCTGACCCAGGGCTGGATCGACCAGCGCGTGTACGATCTCTACGACGAGTACTGCCACGGCCGCATGGACCGCCGCACCTTCCTCGCCCGATCCGCCGTGGTGACCGTCGGCGGGCTTGCGATGGCCCACGCCCTGCTGCCGAACTACGCCAAGGCGCAGACGATCTCCTTCACCGACGAGCGCATGAAGGCGCGCTACGTCAGCTATCCGTCGCCCGGCGGCACGTCGGGCCAGATGAAGGGCTACCTGGTGCAGCCGACCGGCAACGGTCCGTTCCCGGTGGTGCTCGTGGTGCACGAGAACCGTGGCCTCAACCCCTATATCGAAGACGTGGCGCGCCGCGCCGCCGTCGCTGGCTTCCTGGCGCTGGCGCCGGACGGGCTCTCGCCGGTCGGGGGATATCCCGGCAACGACGACGAGGGCCGCGAGATGCAGTCGAAGCTCGAGCAGCCCAAGCTCCGCACCGACATGCTGAACAGCGCGATGTTCTTGAAGAAGCATGCGATGTCGAACGGCAAGCTTGGCGTCACCGGATTCTGCTGGGGCGGCGGCACCACGAACTGGCTCGCCGCCACGCTCAAGAGCGACATGCAGGCCGGCGTCCCGTACTACGGCGTCGCCGCGGCGGCCGATGTGGTGAAGGACATCAAGGCACCGCTCCTGGTTCATCTCGCCGAGACCGACCCGAACGTCAACGGGACCTATCCGGCCTACGAGGCGGCGCTCAAGGCCGCGGGCGCCTCGATCGAGATCCAGACCTATGCCGGCACCCAGCACGGCTTCCACAACAACTCGACGCCGCGTTACCAGGAAGCGGCGGCGAAGCTGTCATGGGACCGCACGGTCGCCCACTTCAAGAAGCACCTCGCTTAAATCGATTTTCCCGAGCCGCCGTCAGAACATCGGCGGCGGCTCGTTCCGCTTCTTGCGCTTCGGGCGCTCGTACATCACGCCCGGATAGTTCTTCAGCGGCCCAAGCGCGGCACCGGTGAAGATCCAGTCCTGCAGCTCCGAATAGTTCAGGTGATAGCGCGGCTCGCGCCCGGTGCGGGCGGTGAACAGAGCGCGGGGAATGTTGATCCATTTCGGCGCGCTCTTGCGCACGTACCAGACGGGCGTGCCGCATTTCGAGCAGAAGGCCCGCGTGTTGCCGGTCTCCTTGTCGAGATACTCCCTGACCGTGCGCTTGCCCTTCAGGATCCGGAAGCGCTTCCGCCAGGTGCCGACATAGGTCGCATAGACGGCGCCATGGGCGAGCCGGCTCGGCCGGCCGTGATCGTGCCAGGCCCAGAACGCCGGATACTGGATGTCGACCTTGACCGCGCCGCAAAGGCACGCTGCCGCGATGCGCTCAGCCTGCTCGTCGGCGGGCTGGCGCCTTGTCGTCATCGCCTGCCGATCGTGCCTAAGTCGAACGGCGTCGACTGATAGAGCTCGTTGATCCAGTTGCCGAACAGCAGATGCGCGTGGCTGCGCCAGCGGTTCTCCGGCGGTTTCTTGGGATCGTCACCGGGGAAGTAGTTGCGCGGCAGCTTGATCGGCGTGTTCGCCGCGATATCGCGGAAGTACTCGTCGCCGAGCGAGTTGGAGTCGTACTCGATGTGGTTGAACATGTGCAGCGAGCGGTGCTTCGGATCGTCGAGCAGGCAGAGCCCCGCCTCGTCCGACTCCATCAGCACGCTCATGCCGCTCGACGCCGGAATGTCCTCGCGGCGGACCTCGGTCCAGCGCGAAACCGGGATCGCGAAGTCGTCGGAGAACCCGCGGAGGTAAGGCGACGCCGGCGCCAGGTTGCGGTGGCGATAGACGCCGAACGCCTTCTCCGCCAGCGGGTACTTCGGCATGCCGTAGAAGTGGTGGATCGCCGCCTGCGCGCCCCAGCAGATATTGAAGCTCGAATGGACGTTGGTCTGGGTCCAGTCGAAGACCCGGCGGAGCTCGTCCCAGTAGGTCACCTGATCGAACGGCATCTGCTCGACCGGCGCACCGGTGGTGATGAATCCGTCGAAGCGCTCTTCCTTCACGTCCTCGAAGGTCCGGTAGAACGAGATCATGTGCTCGTTCGGCGTGTTGCGCGCGACGTGATTGGTCATCTTGACCAGGGTCAGCTCGACCTGCAGCGGCGTCGATCCGAGGAGGCGCGCGATCTGCGTCTCGGTCTTGATCTTGTTGGGCATCAGGTTGAGCAGGCCGATGCGCATCGGACGGATGTCCTGGCGCACCGCGTCGGCCTCGCGCATCACCATGACGCCCTCGGCGGAGAGGGTCGCACGCGCAGGCAGGTCGTTCGGGATCTTGATCGGCATTCAGGCGGTCTTGCGGTCGGGGGCCGACAACATGATCGCAAATCCGCCCGGTGACAACGCCGTCTTGGCCCCGTCCTCGCAGCGGCCCAACAGGCGGGTTGTCAATGGCGGCCAGGGAGGCTCCAATCCCCGTTCCAATGGAGAGACCGCGCCATGGCCGACCTCAAGATCTCGCTGACCTGCGCCGACTATGTCCGCGTCCTGCCGCTCGCCTGCGGCATGATCGAGACGCCGGGCATCGACCTCACCATGATCCTTGGACGGGCCGGCCGGTGGACCGACCGCGCCGAGGCGCTGCGCCGAGCGACGGGAGATGCGACGGTCACGGGCGGCGAAGGCTCGATGGCACAGCACCTCTATCGCATCGACAAGGGCGACCGCTCGCATGTCGGGCTTCCGGTCTTCCCCTTGCGCAACTTCGGCGGCCGCGACTTCTACGTAAGGAAAGGCAGCCCGATCCGCAGCCTGAAGGATCTCGCCGGCAAGCGCGTCGGGACTTACAGCGTCACCGCCAGCGGCTCGATCTGGTATCGCCACTTCATGCGCTGGGGCGGGCTCGATCCGGCCTCGATCGACTGGCTGGTCGGCAACATCGACGAGCCCTTCGGCCTCTCCTCCATCGTGCCGCCCGGCGCCAAGCTGGCGCCGGAGGGCCGCTCGCTGGCCTCGATGCTGATCGCCGGCGAGATCGACGCGATCACCAGCCCGCCGCGGCCGAAGGACTATCACCCGACCAAGGGACCGATCGTCCGCCTGCTCGACTTCGCCAAGGACGAGGCCGACTACTGGCGCGCGACCGGCTGCTTCACGCCCCAGCACCTGATCACGATCCGCCGCGAGGTGTGGGAGAAGAACCGCTGGATCGCCAAGGCGCTCACCGATGCCTTCATCGCCTGCGAGACGATGTACACGACCATGCAGCGGAGCTTCCCCTACGCGACGCCGTGGCAGGAGGCCGAGGTCGAGCGCACCGTCGCCATCATGGGCGAGGAGTATCACCCCTACGGCCTGCCGCGCTGCGCCAAGGAGGTCGAGGCCTTCTGCGGCGAGGCGCACAAGTCGGGCCTCACCTCGCGCCGCGTGACGGTCGAGGAGTTCTTCGCCGAGTACCTGGAAGGCTAGACGCCGGCGGAGGAGCGGTTGGCGATGAACCTGACCGGCAGCGAGCGGCTGCGGTAGGGGAACTCGCCGGTCTCGAGACGGGCGAGGATCGCCTTCCCGGCCTCCTGCCCGAGCTCGTAGGCGGGCGAGAACACGGTGGTGAGCTCCGGCGTCGCGTAGCGCCAGGCGTTGAAGCCGTTGAAGCCGGTGACGCGCACTTCTTCCGGCACGCGGTGGCCGCGCTGGATCAGAAGCTTCATCGCCGCGATCGCCATCTGGTCGTTGCCACCTATCACGACGTCGGGGACGCCGTTCTCGTTCAGATGCCGGCCGAAGGCGCGTTGGGTCGCATCGAAGCCCTCGTCCCCGCAACGGAGCACGTGAAGCTCGGGTGGCGTCGGCCGTTTCGCCAGCACCGAGCGGATGCCGGCCTCGCGCCGCGTCATCGCCGACCACTCCTGCCGCGGCACCAGCATCACCGCGTGCTTCACCGGATAGGCTAAGAGATGGCGCGCGAGCTCGATGCCGCCCGCATGGTCGTCCTGGATCAGGGAGCAGCCATCGGCGATGTCCTCGGGGATGCCGTCCTGGACCAGAACCAGCGGCTGGCCGAGCGAGGCCACACGCTCGATCGTCGCGCGCCGTTCAGCCTCGACGCCGGAGAGCAGCGCGCAGATCGCATCGGTCTCGATCCGCTGCAGCAGCGGCACCGATCCCACGCCGTCGGGCGAGGCGCCGTGGATCACCAGGCTGTAGTTCTTGGGCCCTACATGGTCGTTGAGGCCGGCCAGCAGCGCCGCGGTGAACGGATCGGCGAGATAGTTCGGCGACGGATCGACGATCACCACGCCGATCGCCATGCGGCGATTGGTGCGAAGGCGCCTCGCCGCCGCGTGCGGGCGATAGCCCAGCTCGGTGCAGACCGCCATCACGCGCTCGTAGGTCTCGCGCCCGACCTCGCGCATCCGCCCGTTGACGACGTTGGAGACGGTCATCGGCGTCGTGCCGGCGACCGCCGCCACGTCGCGGAGCGTGACGGCGCGCTGTTTCCGTGCGGCGGCGGTCACACCTTGAGGCCGCCGTGCCACCAGTGCTCGAACGGATTCGAGTAGAGGATCGAGTCGATCGTCTCCTGGCTGACGCGCGGCATCGGCGTGCCCTCGACGAAGCGATTGGCGTTCCTCAGGTCGGCGATCGAGGCGTCGACCGTGGTGAACGGGAAGTCGGTGCCCCAGAAGATCTTGTTGCGGTTATGGACCGTGTATTCCTGGGCACAGATCAGGATGTTGTAGAACTGCCAGGGACGGTAGTGCAGCGCCGAGACCTCGGCATAGACGTTCGGCTGCTTCCGGATGACGACGATGCACTCCTCGTACCAGGGGTGGCCCATATGGGCCATGATCATCTTCAGGTCCGGATAGCGCATCGCCACCGTGTCGACATTGAGCGGACGACCTTCGTCGATCGGCGCGTTGCGCCCGAAGGTCGTGCCCATATGCATGGTGAGCGGGATGTTGTTCTTCTGAAGATACGCGTAGATGGGGTCCATGCGCGGGTCGAGAAGCGACACGCCGTTGTAGATCGGCCCGAACTTCACGCCCTTGAGCTTCAGGTCCTCGATCGCGTGGACCAGCAGGTCCATGCAGTCGGGCATGCGCGGATCGATGCAGGCGAATCCCACGAACTTGTCGGGATACTTGGCGACGGCGCGGGCCGTCACCTCGTCGTTGCCGTCGATGCCGGCCGAGTCCTTGTAGCGCAGCGAGAAGACGATCGCCTTGTCGACGTTCTTCATCCCTTCGTAGACGCGGTCCGCATTCGCCTGCAGCTTGAATCCGCCCGGGACCGCGTTCGACGATCCCTGGTGGAACAGCGGCAGGATCATGTCGTCGTCGTAGACGTTGACGTGGCAGTCGACGATCATCTTCTTCGCGGCGCTCATCTTCAGAGGATGCCGTACTTGGCGAAGACCGAGCCCAGGCTCTCGCCGGCCTGAAGGTCGCGGAGCGTGTTCTTCTCGCCCGAGATCTTCTTGAAGGCGAGCTTCAGCACCTCCTCCTCCTTGGCCTTCGGGATCACGACGATGCCGTCGGCGTCGCCGAACACCAGGTCGCCGGGGCTGACCGCGACGCCGGCGCATTCGATCGGCACGTCGACCGCCTTGACCGTGGCGCGGCCCTTGGAGTCCAGCGGTGCGATGCCGCCATGGAAGACCGGGAACTTCATCGCCTTGATCGCCTTGATGTCGCGGACGGCGCCATCCATCACCGCGCCGGCGGCGCCGCGATACTTGGAGGCGGTCGACAGCAACTCGCCCCAGGGCGCGACGCGGCCGGTGGCGCCGCAGGCGAAGACCGGGATCTCGCCCGGCTTCAGGCTGTCGATCAGCGCGATCTCCATCTCGTAGGGGTTCTCGCCGGGCGTCTCCGAGTAGACGTCCATGTAGAGAGCGGTGCGCGCACGGCCAACCATCACCAGGCTCTCGTCGAGCGGCCGGATCCGGGGCGGGAACGCCTGCTTCCAGACGCCCGCCTGGTCGAGGCAGTCGGAAATGACGGCGCAGAACAGCTTATCGGCCAGTTCGGCCAGCGAATGGGACGGCATGTTCGTCACGACTCCGGGATGAATTTCGAGAACGGGAAGGCCGGCTGTCTTTAACGATATAGCCCAACGCCTGTCGACGCTTCCTGCCGGGCAATGAAACCACGTCTCGATTGCCCTTAAATCACAATAGGAAAGGCGCGAAATGCAACCAACGGACGAGATCCACATGAACCGCGGTTCACTGGACCCTCCGGGCAGGCGGTCGTATTTCTGTCATCCAATCGCCATTCTTCGGATCCGCCTGATGGAGTCTCTCATGAAGCGCCGCTCTTTCCTCGGCATCGTCGCAGCCTCGGCCCTGCTCGCGGCCTCCCCCGCCCTTGCCCAGGGCGCCCGCGTCGTCGTCTACAACGCCGGCGGCCCCGAGCTCTTCAAGCCGCTCTCGGAAGCGTTCGCGAAGAAGCACCCGGACGTGAAGATCGACGTGATCAACGCCGGCGTCGGCGAACTCTTCACGCGTATCCGCGCCGAACGTTCCAATCCGCGCGGCGACGTTCTTCTCGGTGCGTCCGGCGAGGCCTTCGTCGGCAACACCGACCTCTTCCAGCCCTACAAGGCGAAGGAGCACGACGCCTTCGATCCGAAGGTGATCGGCCCCGACAACACCTTCTACGGCTTCTCGATGCCGCTGCAGGCGCTGATCGTGAACACCAAGCTGATGCCGCTCGACCAGGCACCGAAGAGCTGGAAGGACCTCGGCGAGCCCCGCTACAAGGGCAAGATCATCATGTCGAACCCGTCGCTCTCGGGCTCGGCCTACGGCCAGATCGCACAGATCCTGCAGCTGCACGGCTGGGACCTGATGCAGAAGGTGATCGCCAACACGACCTTCGTCGCGCAGTCGGCGGTGGTCTACCAGAACGTCGCCAAGGGCGAGTACGCGATCGGCCTCACCGGCGACTCCAACATCGTCACCATGGCGCAGCAGGGCTATCCGGTCGCCGCAGTCTACCCGTCGGAAGGCACCGCGCTCCGCTTCGATGCCAGCGGCATCATCAAGGGCGGACCGAACCCGGAGACGGCGAAGCTCTTCCTCGACTTCGTCAACTCGAAGGAGTCGCACGAGATCATCGTCAAGACCAACCGCCGCTCGGTCCGCAAGGACGCATCGGCGCCGGCCGGCCAGGTCGCCACGTCCGGCATCAAGACCTTCGCCTACGACGACGCCGCGGCAGCCAAGGACCGCAAGGCCAATCTCGAGAAGTTCGACGACCTGCTGAGCCGGAAGTGATGCGGATCGAGGCCTTCACCGAGGCCAAGGATCCCGCCCGGCCGGAGACGAACGAGGACCGCATCGTCGTCCTCGCCGGCCGCGCCTATGCGGTCGCGGACGGCGCCACGGACAAGAGCGGCAAGCGCTGGGACGGCAAGACCGGCGGCCAGATCGCCGCGGAGACGGTCGCCCGCACGGTCGCCGAGGTTGCGCTCTCCGAAGAGCCCGCGCCGAGCGGCCGCGACCTCGCCGCCCGCATCGCTGCGGCGATCCGCGCGCAGTATGTACGCTTCGGCATCGAGGCCGACGCCGAGGCCGATCCGCTCGGGCGCTTCAGCGCGACCCTGGCATTGGCGCTGCGGACGCACGCCGGCTGGCGCTTCTATCGCGTCGGCGACAGCGGCATCCGGCTCAACGGCGAGGAAACGTTGCTGGAGGAAAGTGCGCTCGATCCGATCTACAGCCTGTTCCGCGCGGCGCT
>JAEULB010000076.1 GCA_016792585.1 Rhodospirillaceae bacterium | reverse complement strand
CTCCAGGGAGCGGCCGTCACGTCGATCCAGATCGACGGCGTGCTGCACGAATTCTCGTCGATCCCGGGCGTGCGCGAGGACGTGACCGACATCGTCCTCAACGTGAAGGCGATGGGCCTCAAGATGCACGGCGAAGGCCCGAAGCGGATGCGCCTCAAGGCGACCGGCCCGGGCGAGATCACTGCCGGCATGATCGAGACGGGCCACGACATCGAGATCATGGACCCGAACCTCGTGCTCTGCACGCTGGACCGCGGCGCCAAGCTGTCGATGGAGTTCGTGGTCGAGTCCGGCAAGGGCTACATCCCGGCGTCGGCCAGCCGCGCCGAGGACGCGCCGATCGGCCTGATCCCGGTCGATGCGCTCTACAGCCCGGTGCGCAAGGTCTCCTACAAGGTCGAGAACGCCCGCGTCGGCCAGATGACCGACTACGACAAGCTCTCGCTCTCGGTCGAGACCAACGGCGCGGTGACGCCGGAAGACGCGGTCGCGCTCGCCGCCCGCATCCTCCAGGACCAGCTGCAGCTGTTCATCAACTTCGAGGAGCCGCAGGCCGCCGTGGTCGAGGACCGCGCCGCCGACCTGCCGTTCAACAAGAACCTGCTGCGCAAGGTCGACGAGCTCGAGCTGTCGGTCCGCTCGGCCAACTGCCTGAAGAACGACAACATCGTCTACATCGGCGACCTGGTTCAGAAGACCGAGCAGGAAATGCTCCGCACGCCGAACTTCGGCCGCAAGTCGCTGAACGAGATCAAGGAAGTCCTTGCGCAGATGGGTCTCCATCTCGGCATGGAGATCCCGAACTGGCCGCCGGAGAACATCGAAGAGCTGGCGAAGCGCCTGGAGGAGCCGTTCTGAGCCTGAAGGCTCGGAGCGGATTAGGAGACTAGAGATGCGTCATGGAATTTCGGGCCGGAGCTTCAGCCGGCAGACCGGTCACCGCAAGGCGATGTTCAAGAATCTCGCCCAGGCGCTGATCAAGCACGAGCAGATCACCACCACGCTGCCGAAGGCGAAGGACCTCCGCCCGGTGGTGGAGAAGCTGATCACGCTCGGCAAGCAGGGCTCGCTGCATGCCCGCAGGCAGGCCCACGCCGCGCTTCGCGACGATGCCGCGACCAAGAAGCTGTTCGACGTGCTGGGCCCGCGCTACGCCGGGCGCAAGGGCGGCTACACCCGTGTGCTCAAGGCCGGCTTCCGCCATGGCGACATGGCGGCGATGGCGGTGATCGAATTCGTCGATCGCGACCTCGAGGCCAAGGGCAAGGATTCGGGTCCCGTGCAGGTCAAGGAAGAGGTCGAGGCGAACGCCGCGGCTTGATCCGGACCGGATCCAGGCATTTCGAAAGGGCGGGCCTTCGGGTCCGCCCTTTCTCTTTCGGGCGCCGGTATTCCGGAGCCTGCCGTCGATAACCGCCCCTGGGAAGGGGGCGCTCCAGGCACTACATTTCCGCCCATGAGGTGGCTCTCCTTCCTGCTCGTCGCCGTCGCCGCCCTCGGCCTCGCCCCGGTCGCCCAGGCCCAGACGCCGGTGGTTCCCGGCGTCCGCCAGGTGCCCGACAGTCGGGCCCAGGTGCTGCAGTCCTTCTCGCCGCTGGTGAAGCGATCGGCCCCGGCCGTGGTCAACGTCTTCACCCGCAAGGTCGTCCGCGAGCGCTCATCGCCGCTGATGAACGACCCGTTCTTCCGTCGCTTCTTCGGCGACCAGCTCGGCGGTGAGCAGCAGCGCGAGCAGAACTCGCTCGGATCCGGCGTGATCGTCCGCAAGGACGGCATCATCATCACCAACCACCACGTGATCAAAGGCGCCGACGAGATCCGGGTCGTGCTCTACGACCGCCGCGAGCTCGAGGCGACGCTGGTGGGATCGGACGAGCGCACCGACTTAGCCGTGCTCCGGGTACAGGCGCCGTCCGACGGGCTGCCGACGCTCGAGCTCGGCGATTCCGACGGCATCGAGGTCGGCGACCTGGTGCTGGCGATCGGCAATCCGTTCGGCGTCGGCCAGACGGTGACCAGCGGCATCGTGTCCGCGACCGCGCGCACGATGGTCGGCATCTCCGACTATCGCTTCTTCATCCAGACCGATGCCGCGATCAACCCCGGCAACTCCGGCGGCGCGCTGCTCGACATGCACGGCAAGGTCATCGGCATCAACACCGCGATCTACTCGCAGAGCGGCGGCTCGGTCGGCATCGGCTTCGCGGTGCCGGCGAACATGGTGCGGGCCGTGGTCGCGGGCCTTGTCGATGGCGGCCGCGTCGTCAGGCCCTGGTTCGGCGCCAGCGGCCAGGCGGTCGGCCCCGACGTCGCGGCCTCGCTCAACCTCGTCCGTCCCGGCGGCGTGATCCTGGAGACCGTGGTGCCGAACAGCCCGGCGGCCCGGGCGGGCTTGAGGGTCGGCGACGTGATCCTTTCGATCGACGGGCGCGAGGTCGAGGACCCGCAGGCGCTCAAGTTCCGCATCGGCACGCTCGGCGTCGGCGGCAAGGCGCAGCTCGGCGTGATCCGCCAGGGCCTCGAGCGCCGGCACACCGTCGCGCTCGAAGCGCCGCCCGAGGACCCGCCGCGGCAGGCGACACCGCTGCAGGGCCGTCATCCCTTTTCGGGCGCCACCGTCGCCAACCTCTCGCCGGCCCTGGCCGAGGAGCTGGGTCTCGAGAGCACCAGCCGCGGCGTGATCGTGATGCAGGTCCGGCAGGGATCGGTCGCCCAGCGCCTCGGCCTCCAGAGCGGGGATATCGTCGTCAAGATCAACGATACCGAGATCGCCTCGGTCGACGCGATGAAGCGCGCCGTCGGCGGCGAGCGCGAGAGCTGGCGACTCGCGATCAAGCGCGGCGAGCGGGTGATGAACGTCCAGGTGCGGGGATGAGACCCCAGGGCGGCCTGTTCGAGGCGGCAGCGCCCAGGCCGCTCGCCGACAGGCTCCGGCCGAAGCGTCTCGACGAGGTCGCAGGCCAGGATCATCTGATCGGGCCCGACGGGCCGATCGGCCGCATGGTCGCTTCGGGCCGACTCGCCTCGATGGTGCTGTGGGGGCCGCCCGGCTGCGGCAAGACGACGATCGCGCGCCTTCTCGCCGATGCGACGGACCTCCATTTCGAGCCGCTGTCGGCGGTGTTCTCCGGTGTCGCCGACCTCAGGAAGGTATTCGAGGCGGCGAAGGGCCGGCGGGCTTCAGGCGGCGGCACGCTGCTTTTCGTCGACGAGATCCATCGTTTCAACCGCTCGCAGCAGGACGGATTCCTTCCCTATGTCGAGGACGGCACGGTGACGCTGATCGGCGCCACCACCGAGAACCCGTCCTTCGAGCTGAACGCGGCGCTTCTCTCGCGATGCCAGGTCTTCGTGCTGAAGCGCCTCGA
This sequence comes from Rhodospirillaceae bacterium, assembly GCA_016792585.1. Taxonomy (GTDB): domain Bacteria; phylum Pseudomonadota; class Alphaproteobacteria; order SHVZ01; family SHVZ01; genus SHVZ01. Next base: position 22,753 of record JAEULB010000076.1, on the reverse strand, counting down.
CGACCCGGCGCTGGAGGAGCTGCTGACCAAGGCCGAGGCGGATCTCGGCCGCAAGCTGCCGCTCACGTCGGAGGCGCGCGATGCGCTGAAGGCGATGGCCGACGGCGACGGCCGCTTCCTGCTGAACCTCGTGGACGAGGTCGAGCGGCTGCCGGCAAACGTCACGCTCGACGTGCCCAAGCTGATGTCGACCGTACAGCGTCGCGCCCCGGTCTACGACAAGGACCGCGAGGGCCACTACAACCTGATCAGCGCGCTGCACAAGTCGATGCGGGGCTCGGATGCGGACGCGGCGCTCTACTGGCTCGCCCGCATGCTGGCCGGGGGCGAGGATCCGCGCTACATCGCCCGCCGCGTCGTGCGTTTCGCCGTCGAGGACATCGGCCTCGCCGATCCGGAGGCGGTGCACCAGGCAATGGCGGGATGGGATGTCTACGAGCGGTTGGGATCGCCCGAGGGCGAGCTCGCGATCGCACAGTCCGTGCTCTACCTGGCGACGGCGCCGAAGTCGAACGCGGCCTACACGGCCTATGGCGCCGCGATGCGCTCGGCCAAGGAGACCGGCTCGCTGATGCCGCCGATGCACATCCTGAACGCACCGACCAAGCTGATGAAGAACCTCGGTTACGGCAAGGACTACGCCTACGACCACGACACCGAGGAAGGCTTCTCCGGCAAGAACTACTTCCCCGATGGCATGAGCCGTCGCGAGTTCTACACGCCGGTCGAGCGCGGCTTCGAGCGCGAGATCAGGAAGCGCCTCGACTACTGGGCGAAGCTCCGCGAACGCAAGTCGGGCGAGGGCGGGTGAGCGTCGCCTTCACCGTCAACAGCAAGGCGCGGACCGTCGAGGTCGACGATGCGACTTCGCTGCTCGAAGTCCTGCGCAACCACCTTGGTCTCGTCGGCACGCGTTTCGGCTGCGGGCTTGAGCAGTGCGGCAGCTGCATGGTGCTGGTCGACGGCGAGCCGATGCACGCCTGCAGCCGCGACGTCGCGGCCGTTTCCGGCCGCAGCGTCACGACTGTCGAAGGTCTGAGCACGAACGGTGCGCTGCACCCGCTGCAGCAGGCCTTCCTCGACGAGCAGGCCGGACAATGCGGCTACTGCCTCTCAGGCATCCTGATCTCGGCCAAGGCATTGCTCGACCGTAACCCGAGGCCGAGCCGAAGCGAAATCGCCGCTGCGCTGGATAGGCATCTTTGCAGGTGCGGCTCGCAGCCGCGGATCCTGAAGGCGGTCGAGCGCGCCGCTGCCGTCATGCGGGGCGAATGGTGACCGCGCCGCTTCCGAGCAGCCTGGTCGACAATCCGCGGCTCGACCGCTGGATCCGATTCCTTCCGGACCGGACCGTCCGCATCGCCACCGGCAAGGTCGAGATAGGGCAAGGCATCGTCACCGCGCTCGGGCAGATCGCCGCCGACGAGCTCGACCTGACCTATGGCCAGGTCGTCGTCCTCTCCGGCGACACCGACGAAGGACCCGACGAGCTCTACACGAGTTCCTCGCACTCGATCGAGATCGGCGGCCGGTCGATTCAGCTTGTCTGCGCCGAGGTCCGCGCCAAGGCGCTGGAGCGTGCCGCGCTCCGGCTGAACTGCAGCCCCGCGGATCTCGCGGTCGCGGAAGGCCGCTTCCTCCAGAACGGCGCCGAGACCGGTCAGGACTACTGGACCGTCGCCGGTGAGATCGATCTGTCCCAGACCGTGAAGGGCACGACCGCGCCGAAAGCGACGAACGCCCATACCGTTATCGGCAAGGACATGCCGCGTCTCGACCTGCCGGCAAAGGTCAACGGCGCGGTCGCCTTCCTCCATGACGTCCTGACGCCCGATACGCTGCATGCGCGCGTGCTGCGCCAGCCCAACCGCGGCGCCGGGCTGACGTCACTCGACGAAGCCGCGATCCGCCGCACGGCGAAGGGTGCTTTCGACATTCTCCGCGACGCGAACTTCGTCGCCTTCGTCGGCAGGGAGGAAGGGGTCGTCGAGGCAGCCGCCGTGGCAGCGAAGCTGCACGCGACCTGGGACAAGCGCCGGCCCCTCACGCAAGCGATGCAGGAGGCAGCCTGGCTCAAGGACCAGCCCAGCGAGGATCGACCTTACGGCGCGCCGGTCCCGTCGGTGCCGCCGCAGAGTCTCATTCAGGCCACCTATTCGCGTCCCTATGTCGCGCATGCATCCATGGGACCGTCCTGCGCGCTCGCCGAGTATCGCGACGGTCATCTGACCGTTCATTCGCATGGTCAGGGCATGCATCCGCTGCGGCGGAACCTTGCATCGGCGCTCGGCCTGCCGATCGAGTCCATCACCGCCAGGCACCTCCATGGGCCGGGCTGCTATGGCCACAACGGCGCCGATGACGCGGCAATGGATGCAGCGGTGATCGCGTTGCGTATGCCCGGTCGCCGCATCCGGCTGCGCTGGCGGCGCGAGGAGGAGTTCGGCTTCGAGCCGGTTGGCCCGGCGATGCTGATCACCTTGCATGTCGATCTCGACGACCGCGGCTATCCGGCGGACTGGACCACAGAGATCTGGAGTCCCACGCATGTGCAGCGGCCGGGCAGCGGCGGTACGCTTCTGGCGCGGGAAGCCCTGGCCGACCCGCCGGCGCCGCCGAAGCCCAGCGATCCGTTGCCGGAGCGCGGCGGCGGTGCCACGCGCAACGCCATCCCGCTCTACGACGTGCCGGTGCATAGGATCCTGCATCACCTGACGCAGGACCCGCCGGTGCGCACTTCGGCGCTGCGCGGTCTCGGCGCGCTGCCCAACGTCTTCGCGATCGAGTCGATGATCGACGACCTCGCGGCGCGCGTCGGCCAGGATCCGCTCGACTACCGTCTGGCGATCCTCTCCGATCTCCGGGGCCGCCGCCTGCTGGAGCGGCTCGCCGAGCGCTGCGGCTGGGCCGCGCGCGGCGCTGCGGGAACGGGCAAGGGCCTCGGCCTCGGCTTCGCCAGGTACAAGAACCGCTCCGCCTATGCCGCCATCGCGGCAACGGTGACGGTGGACGAGGAGGTCCGCATCGACCGCGTCTGGTGCGTCGCCGATACCGGCACGATCGTGAACCCCGACGGCGCACGCAACCAGCTCGAAGGCGGAATCGTGCAGGCGATCAGCTGGACGCTGAAGGAGCAGGTGCGCTTCGATGCGCATGGCATCTCGTCGCTCGACTGGGACACTTATCCGATCCTCCGTTTCAGCGAGGTGCCGGAAGTGGAGGTGGAGCTCGTCGACGGCAAGGGGAATCCGCCGCTCGGCATCGGCGAATGCACCTGCGGCCCGACCGCGGCGGCGATCGGCAATGCCGTGGCGCATGCGCTCGGCGTCCGCATCCACGACATGCCGTTCACGCGCGAGCGCGTCATGAAGGCGCTGCTCTAGGTGAGCTTCACCCGCTTCGTCGGCCTCGACTGGTCCGGCGCCCGGCAGGCGAACGGCATCGCGATCGCCGTCTGCGCGCCGGGCAAGGTGGCCCCCCGTCTCATCCAGCCGCCCGATGGCCGCCGCTGGTCGCGCCAGCAGGCGCTCGACTGGGTCGCCGGCCTGGTCGCGCGCGAACGCGCGCTGGTGGGGTTCGATTTCGCCTTCTCGCTGCCGTTCAGCCGCGCCGGGCGCTACTTCGGCCATGCCGATCCGACGGTCCATCACCTTTGGGAGCTGGTCGACGGCGTCGGCGGCGAGGCGGCCGATCTCTGGGGCGGCGGCTTCGCGCTCGACCCGCGCTTCGCCCCCGACTTCTGGCGGGTCGGCCCGCGCCCGAAGGGATACGTCGAGCCCCATCGCCCGACCGAGTTCGCCTGCCGCGCCGCCGGCCTGGGGGCGCCTGAGAGCCCCTACAAGCTGATCGGCGCCAAGCAGGTGGGGCTGGGGGCGCTGGCCGGCATGCGCGTGCTGCATCGGCTGAAGGGCCAGGCGGCGACCTGGCCCTTCGACGACCTCGCCGGCCGCTCGGTGCTGGTCGAGATGTATCCGCGCCTGTTCCTTCGCCGGGTCGGGGCAGGGAACAAGAAGGTCCGCGACTGGGGCGACCTGGCGACCGTGCTGAAGGCGCTGGGATCGCGCTCGCCAAGGCCCGGGGACAAGCCGCCCTCCGATCACGACACCGACGCCCTGGTCGCTGCGGCCGGCTTGAGGGCCCTTGCGGCGGAGGACGGGGTATGGGATGCCCCGCGGCACGACAAGGATGCGTTGAGGCGGGAAGGATGGATCTTCGGGGTGCCGAGGCCATGAAGGGTACGGGTCATGCCGGTTGAGCAGCGGACGATTGCCGCCGCCGATGCCGATCAGCGCCTCGACCGCTGGTTCAAGAAGCACTTCCCGACGCTCGGCCACGGCCGGCTGGAGAAGCTGCTGCGCACCGGCCAGGTCCGCGTCGACGGCAAGCGGGTGAAGGCAAGCGACCGGCTCGAGGCAGGGCAGACGATCCGCATCCCGCCGATGGACCTGACGCCGGCGCCGAAGCCGGCCGAGCGCAAGGTCGACGAACGCGAGGCGAAGGACCTCCGTGCCCGCGTGCTGCACAAGGACGCCGACGTGCTGGTGATCGACAAGCCGGCGGGCCTCGCGGTGCAAGGCGGCACCGGCACCGACAGGCATCTCGACGGGCTGCTCGATGCGCTGAAGTTCGACGCCAAGGAGCGGCCGCGGCTGGTCCATCGCCTCGACCGCGACACCTCGGGCGTGCTGGTGCTGGCCAGGACCGCCGAGGCGGCGCGCTGGCTCGGTGACGCGTTCAAGGGGCGAGACACCGACAAGATCTACTGGGCCGCGGTCGCCGGCGTGCCGAAGCTCCGCCAGGGCACGATCGACCTCAAGCTCGCCAAGATGCCGGGCAAGGGCGGCGAGCGCGTCGTCGTGAACGAGCGCGAGGGCAAGAAGGCGATCACCGACTACGCCGTGGTCGAGGACATCAAGGGTGTTGCCGCGTGGCTGGCACTCAAGCCGATCACCGGCCGCACCCATCAGCTCCGCGCGCATCTGGAAGCGATCGGCCATCCGATCCTCGGCGACGGCAAGTACGGCGGCAAGAACGCGCATCCCGACATCGCCGACGCACCGAAGCAGCTGCAGCTTCACGCCCGCTCGATCGCGCTCCGCCGCCCGAACGGCAAGACGCTGAAGGTCGAGGCGCCGCTGCCGGCGCACATGAAGGCGACCTGGGCCGCCTTCGGCTTCAGCGCGCGTCCGGACAGCGATCCTTTCGCGGAGCGCTGATGAGGAAGATCAAGCTCGCGGTCTTCGATTGCGACGGCACGCTGGTCGACAGCCAGGCGGCGATCGTCTCGATCATGAGCCAGGCCTTCACGGCCGAAGGCCATCCGGTGCCGACCGCGCTCGATATAAGGCGCACCATCGGCCTGCCGCTGATGGACGCGATCGCGCTGCTGGCGCCCGGCGCCGACGAAGCCCGCATCCTCCGCCTGAGGGAGGGCTATCGGGACATCTCCCGCTCGGCGCAGTTTCAGCACGATCGCCACGAGCCGTTGTTCGAAGGCACGCGCGAGACGCTCGAGCGCCTGGCGAAGGCAGGCTGGATGCTGGCGGTCGCGACCGGCAAGGGACGGCGCGGGTTGATCCAGACGCTGACGCGCCACGACATGCTGGAGCGTTTCCTCTCGCTTCACACTGCCGACGATGGGCCAGGGAAGCCCGATCCGACAATGCTTCGGAATGCGATGGCCTTCGCCGGCGCGGCACCCGAGGACACGGTGATGATCGGCGACACCACCTTCGACATGCGGATGGCGGCGAATGCCGGCGTGCGCGGGCTCGGCGTCGTCTGGGGCTATCATCCGCGACAGGAACTGATGGCCTCCGGCGCGCACGCGGTCGCCGACACCTACGCGCACCTGGCCGAGCTGCTTCTGGGCGAGACTAGGTGAAGCGGCGGTTCAAGACGGCCGAGGTGACCGAAGCTTCCGGCGGGTTCTCGGTCGCGCTCGACGGCAAGCCGATGCGGACGCCGGCCGGCCATGCCTTCGTGGTGCCGACCCGGACGCTGGCCGAGGCGGTCGCCGCCGAGTGGCAGGCGCAGGGCGACAAGGTCGATCCGCGCACGATGCCGATGACGCAGTTCGTGGCGACGTCGCTGGATCGCGTCTCGATCGAGCGCGAACGGATCGTCCGCGACCTCGCCGCCTTCGCCGAGACCGACCTCCTCTGCCATCGGGCCCAGGATACCGAGCGGCTGGCGAGGCGCCAGGCCGAGGAATGGCAGCCGCTGCTGGACTGGGCCGCCGACGCGCTCGCCGCCCGCTTCCTGCTCGCCTCCGGCGTGATGCCGGTCGAGCAGCCGGGGGAGACTCTTGCCGCGGTTCGGACGCGGGTGGAGCGTCTCGACGACCTCACGCTGGTGGCGCTGCAGACGCTGGCCGGCGCCTCGGGCTCGATCGTGCTCGCCTTCGCCGTGGTCGAAGGGCGGCTCTCGGCCGACGAAGCCCATCGGCTCTCGCGCCTGGACGAGGACTACCAGATCGAGCGCTGGGGCGAGGACTACGAGGCGGCGGACCGGCGGGTGGCCGTCCATGCCGACATGCGGGAGGCCGAAAGGCTGCTCTCGCTGGTACGGGTCCGCCATTGATGCTATCCGGAAAGCACTGAAAAGACCGGCGAAGAGGGGGCGATGCAGGACATCCTCCGGCGGCTCGAGGAGAAGCGCGTCCAGGCGCGCGAGGGCGGCGGCGTCCGCCGCATCGAAGCCCAGCATGCCAAGGGCAAGCTGACCGCGCGCGAGCGCCTCGATCTCCTGTTCGACCCCGGTTCCTTCGAGGAATGGGACATGTTCGTCGAGCACCGCTCGACGGATTTCGGCATGGACAAGCAGCGGGTGCCGGGCGACGGCGTCGTCACCGGCTTCGGCACCGTGAACGGCCGCCTGGTCTTCGCCTTCAGCCAGGACTTCACCGTCTTCGGCGGCTCGCTGTCGGAAGCCCATGCCGAGAAGATCTGCAAGATCATGGACAAGGCGATGCAGGTCGGCGCGCCGGTCGTGGGCCTGAACGACTCCGGCGGCGCCCGCATCCAGGAAGGCGTCGCCTCGCTCGCGGGATATGCGGAGGTGTTCCAGCGGAACGTGATCGCCTCCGGCGTCGTGCCGCAGGTGTCGCTGATCATGGGGCCGTGCGCAGGCGGTGCCGTCTACTCGCCGGCGATGACCGACTTCATCTTCATGGTGAAGGACTCGTCCTACATGTTCGTCACCGGTCCCGACGTGGTGAAGACCGTGACGCACGAGACGGTGACGCACGAGGAGCTCGGCGGCGCGGTCACGCATTCGACCAAATCCGGCGTCTCCGATCTCGCCTTCGAGAACGACGTCGAGGCGCTGCTGCAGCTCCGCCGCTTCCTCGACTTCCTGCCGTCCTCGAACCGCGCCAAGCCGCCGGTGAAGCCGACCTCGGATCCGGCGGATCGCGTCGAGGACTCGCTCGACACGCTGGTGCCGGGCAATCCGAACAAGCCCTACGACATCAAGGAGCTGATCCTGAAGGTCGTCGACGAGGGCGACTTCTTCGAGCTGCAACCCGGATACGCCGGCAACATCGTCATCGGCTTCGGCCGCATGGCAGGCCAGACGGTTGGCATCGTCGCCAACCAGCCGATGGTGCTGGCGGGTTGCCTCGACATCGACTCCGCGCGCAAAGGCGCGCGCTTCGTCCGCTTCTGCGACGCGTTCAACATTCCCATCGTGACCTTCGTCGATGTGCCGGGATTCCTTCCTGGCACCGCGCAGGAATACGGCGGCATCATCAAGCACGGCGCCAAGCTGCTGTTCGCCTATGCCGAGGCGACGGTGCCGAAGGTGACGGTGATCACCCGCAAGGCCGATGGCGGCGCCTACGACGTCATGTCGTCCAAGCATCTCCGCGGCGACGTGAACTACGCCTGGCCGACCGCCGAGATCGCGGTGATGGGGCCGAAGGGTGCGGTCGAGATCATCTTCCGCGGCGACATCGGCGATCCGGCGAAGATCGAGGCACGCACGGAGGAGTACCGCGAGAAGTTCGCGAATCCCTTCGTCGCCGGCCATCGCGGCTTCATCGACGACGTGATCATGCCGCACTCGACGCGCCGGCGGATCTGCCGGTCGCTTTCCATGCTCCGGGACAAGAAGATCGAGGATCCGTGGCGGAAGCACCGGAACATTCCGCTCTAGCGCGGCGCCGCCTTGCCGGCTTCAAGCTGCATATGCTGGCTTATGCGGCGGCGATGGTCGTGCTGGTCGCGATCCACGTGATCGTCCAGCCGGAGCAGCCGTGGTTCGTGCTGTTCCTCGTCGGCTGGGGCGCGCCACTGGCCGTTCACTGCGCCTATGCGATGGGATTGTTCGGGGGGAGGAATGGGTAAGCTGTTCTCGAAGATCCTGATCGCCAATCGCGGCGAGATCGCCTGCCGGGTGATCCGAACGGCGAAGAAGCTCGGCATCAAGACCGTTGCGGTCTACTCCGACGCCGATGCCGATGCGCTGCACGTGCAGGAGGCCGACGAGGCGGTGCGCATCGGCCCGCCGCCCTCGGCGCAGAGCTACCTAAAGATCGAGACCATCGTCGAGGCCTGCAAGGCGACCGGCGCCGAGGCAGTGCATCCGGGGTACGGCTTCCTTTCCGAACGCGCTCCCTTCGCCGAGGCGCTGAAGGCGGCCGGCATCGTCTTCATCGGGCCGGAGCCGCATGCGATCCGCGCCATGGGAGACAAGATCGAATCCAAGAAGCTGGCGCAGGGCGCCGGCGTCTCGACCGTGCCGGGTCATCTTGAGGCGATCCCGAATGCCGACGAGGCGGTGAAGATCGCGAAGAAGGTCGGCTTCCCGGTGATGATCAAGGCGTCGGCCGGCGGCGGCGGCAAGGGCATGCGGATCGCACGCACCGATGCCGAGGTGCGCGAGGGCTTCCAGTCGGCGACCAACGAGGCGAAGTCGTCCTTCGGCGACGACCGCGTCTTCATCGAGCGCTATGTCGAGGAGCCGCGGCACATCGAGATCCAGGTGCTGGGCGACGCCCACGGCAACGTCGTCTATCTCGGCGAGCGCGAATGCTCGGTGCAGCGCCGGCATCAGAAGGTGCTGGAGGAGGCGCCGAGCCCGTTCCTCGACGAGAAGACGAGGAAGGCGATGGGCGAGCAGGCGGTGGCGCTTGCCAAGGCGGTCAAGTACCAGTCCGCCGGCACGGTCGAGTTCATCGTCGACAAGGACCGGAATTTCTATTTCCTCGAGATGAACACGCGTCTCCAGGTCGAGCATCCGGTGACCGAGCTGGTGACCGGCCTCGACCTCGTCGAGCAGATGATCCGGGTCGCGGCCGGCGAGAAGCTCGCCTTCGCCCAGAAGGACGTGAAGCTCAACGGCTGGGCGATGGAGGCGCGGCTCTATGCCGAGGATCCGCGCCGCGGCTTCCTGCCGGCGATCGGCCGGCTCAGCCGCTACCGCCCCGCTTTGGGCGAGAACGTCCGCGTCGATACCGGCGTCTACGAGGGCGCCGAGATCTCGATGCACTACGACCCGATGATCGCCAAGCTGGTGACCTATGGGCACACGCGCGCGGACGCGATCGACAAGGCGATCGCAGCACTCGACCGCACCGAGATCGAAGGCGTCGGCCACAATCTCGACTTCCTGACCGCGCTGCTCGACATGCCCCGCTTCCGGGAGGGACGGATCACGACCAACCTGATCGCCGAGGAGTATCCGAAGGGCTTCAAGGGGGCGGCGACCTCGGATGCCAACCGCCACAAGCTGGCCGCGCTCGCCGGCGCCTTCCAGCGGCGGCTGGCCGAGCGCGACGCGATGATCGACGGCCAGCTGCCCGGTCGCCGGCTGACCGTCGCCACCGACTGGGTCGTGCGGCTCGCGGTCGAGGGCGGCGATCCGGTCGATCTGCCCATCGCCGTACAGCCGGCGGAGCACGGCTACGACGTCACTGTCGCGGGCCACGTGGTCGCGCTTCGCGGCGAGTTCGCGCCGGGAACCATGTTGTTCGACGGCACGGCCAACGGCGAGCCCTGCGCCGCCCGCATCGCGCGTCACGGCATCGCCTGGCGGATCGCCCAGGGCGGCCGCGCGGCCGAGGCGCAGGTGGTATCGCCGTCGGCAGCCCGATACCTCGCGCTGATGCCGAAGAAGGCGGCGCCGGATCTCTCGCGCTTCCTGCTCTCGCCGATGCCGGGCCTGCTGGTCTCGGTCGCGGTCAAGGCCGGCCAGGAAGTGAAGGCGGGCGAGACGCTGGCGGTGGTCGAGGCGATGAAGATGGAGAACGTGCTGAAGGCGCCGCAGGACGGCAAGGTGGCCCAGGTCCACGCCAATGCCGGGGACTCCCTCGCGGTCGACCAGAAGATCTTGGAATTCGCGTGAGCGAACGCCCTCGGGCAGATTTGGCGGTCGTCCGCGTCCGCATCGAAGGCAGTGTCCAGGGCGTGTGGTATCGCGGCTGGACGGTCGGCGAGGCGACGAAGCGCGGCCTCGACGGCTGGGTCCGCAACCGCCGCGACGGTTCCGTCGAAGCCGTTTTTTCGGGACCGGCCGGCGAGGTCGCGGCGATGATCGCCGCCTGCCATCAGGGCCCGCCCGCGGCCCGGGTGGATCGCGTGACCTCCGAGCCTGCCTCGGAGGCGCCATCTCCCGGCTTCGTTCAGCAACCGACCCTCTGAAAGCCAATCCCCGATGACTCTTCCCCGCGCTTTCCTGCTGACGGCGCTTCTCTATGCGATCGTCGGCATGGGCCTCGGCATCCACATGGGCATCGCCCACGACTTCAGCGGGGCGCCGATCCACGCGCATATCAACCTGGTCGGCTGGGTGACGCTGGCGATCTACGGCCTGGTCCATCGGGCATATCCGGCGATGTCGGCGAGCCGGCTGGCTTGGCCGCAGTTCTGGATCGCCCAGGCTGGATCCCTTGTCTTCCCGATCGGGATCGCGCTGTCGATCTATCGCGACTGGCCGGTGCTGGCGATCCTCGGATCGCTCGCGGTATTCCTCGCGATGATTCTGTTCACGCTGATGGCCTTCGGCAATCTTAAGGACGACGCGCCGCAGCGCTGAAGCTTCCCTCCGGGCCGAACACTTCCGCGAAAGCGCCTCTGAGGGCGGCATCGAGGTCCGCCATCGTCGCCGGGATCCCGAGGTCGACCAGCGAGGTCACGCCATGCTGCGAGACGCCGCAGGGAACGATCCCGCCGAAATGGGAGAGGTCCGGCTCGACGTTGAGCGCGAGCCCGTGGAAGGTGACCCAGCGGCGGACGCGCACGCCAATGGCGCCGATCTTGTCCTCGACCCAGGGCGTGTTGCGGTCCGTGCGCCGGACCCAGAGCCCGATCCGGTCGGGCCGGGTCTCGGCCTCGACGCCGACGCAGTTCAGGGCCCGGATCGCCCAGTCCTCCAGGGCATGCACATATGCCCGGACATCCGGTCCCCGGCGCTTGAGGTCCAGCATCACGTAGACCACCCGCTGGCCTGGCCCGTGATAGGTGTAGCGGCCGCCGCGGCCGGTCTCGTAGACCGGAAAACGCGGGTCCAGCAGCTCCTCAGGCGCGGCCGAGGTGCCGGCCGTATAGAGCGGCGGATGCTCGACCAGCCAGATCAGCTCCGGCGCCTCCCCGGCGCGGATCGCGTCGACCCGGGCCTCCATGGCCGCGACTGCCTCCGGATAGGGCAGGGGTCTGGCTTCCCAGCGCCACTCCGGGGAGGTCCCGGGGGAGGAATCCGGGCCTTCTGCGGGCGGTCGCGCCGTGGCTATCGCTGCTTGATCCATGGGTCGCGATTTGCTATTCCCGGGCGGCGTTCTTGGCAAGGACCGGATGCCCATCCCGGCCTTGTACTCCACGCAATGCGGTCGTGGCGGAACTGGTAGACGCGCAGCGTTGAGGTCGCTGTGGGGGAAACCCTGTGGAAGTTCGAGTCTTCTCGACCGCACCAATTTCTGAGAGGCCCGCCGAGAAATCGAGCGGGCCTTTCTCTTTAAGAACGGTACGATACTAGAAATCGGTACCACACGGGCCCCGGACAACGGGGGAGCGGGAGGGGCATGGCCGACGAGGACGTGAGGGCTGCGGCGCTGGACTATCACCGGCGCGCCCCGGCCGGAAAGATCGGCATCATCCCGACCAAGCCGCTGGCGACCCAGCGCGACCTGGCGCTGGCCTATACGCCCGGCGTCGCCGCCGCCTCCGAGGCGATCGCCGGCGACGTCTCCCAGGCGGCCGAGCTGACCGCGCGGGGCAACCTGGTCGCGGTCGTCACCAACGGCACCGCTGTCCTGGGCCTTGGCTCCATCGGCCCGCTCGCCGCCAAGCCGGTGATGGAGGGCAAGGGCGTCCTCTTCAAGAAGTTCGCCGGGATCGACGTCTTCGACATCGAGGTCGACGAGAGGGACCCGGACAAGCTGGTCGACATCGTCGCCGCGCTCGAGCCGACCTTCGGCGGCATCAACCTCGAGGACATCAAGGCGCCGGAGTGCTTCGAGATCGAGGAGAAGCTCCGCCGCCGGATGAAGATCCCGGTCTTCCACGACGACCAGCACGGTACCGCGATCATCGTCGCCGCGGCGATCGTCAACGCGCTCCGCGTCGTCGGCAAGTCGCTGGGCGAGGTGAAGCTGGTGACCTCGGGCGCCGGTGCCGCGGCGCTCGCCTGCCTCGACCTGCTCGTCACGCTAGGCCTCAAGATCCAGAACACGATCGTCACCGACATCGCCGGCGTGGTCTATGCGGGTCGCAAGGAGCTGATGGATCCGCGCAAGGAGAAGTACGCGCGCGAGACCAATGCACGTTCGCTGGGCGACGCGATCGGTGGCGCGGACATCTTCCTGGGCCTCTCGGCTCCCCGGGTCCTCAAGCCCGAGATGGTCGCGAAGATGGGCGAGCGGCCGATCGTGATGGCGCTTGCCAATCCGACGCCCGAGATCCTGCCGGAAGAGGTGCGGTCGGTCCGGTCCGATGCGGTGATCGCGACGGGGCGCTCGGACTACCCGAACCAGGTCAACAACGTGCTGTGCTTTCCCTTCATCTTCCGGGGTGCGCTCGACGTCGGTGCGACCCAGATCAACGAGGCCATGAAGGTCGCCTGCGTGAATGCGATCGCCGACCTGGCGCTGGAGGAATCCTCCGACATCGTCGCCGCCGCCTATGGCGAGGCGCCGCCGGCCTTTGGGCCCGACAACCTGATCCCGAAGCCGTTCGATCCCCGGCTGATCACCCGCGTGGCGCCGGCCGTCGCCGAGGCGGCGATGGCGAGCGGCGTGGCGACGCGGCCGATCGCCGACATGGAGGCCTATCGCCAGCACCTGTCGGGATTCGTCTTCCGCTCCGGCCAGGTGATGCGCCCGGTCTACCAGCGCGCCAAGCTGGAACCGAAGCGCGTCGTCTACACCGACGGCGAGGAGGAGCGGGTGCTCCGCGCGATCCAGACCGTGATCGACGAGAAGCTGGCCTGGCCGATCCTGATCGGCCGGCCTTCGGTCGTCGACATGCGGATCCAGCGCTTCGGACTCAGGATGCGGCGCGGCGAGCACTTCGACCTGGTCAATCCCGAGGACGATCCGCGCTATCCCGAGTACTGGAAGCTCTATCACCAGCTGCTCGAGCGCCGCGGCGTTTCGCCCGACCACGCCCGCACCGTGGTTCGTACGCGCACGACCGTGATCGGCACGCTGATGGTCAAGCGCGGCGAGGCGGACGCGATGGTCTGCGGCTCGGTCGGGCGATATCCCGACCACCTGAAGCACGTGCGCGAGGTCATCGGCCTCAAGCCGGGATCGCACTATTTCGCCGCGCTCAACCTGCTGATCCTGCCGCGCGGCTCGTTCTTCATCGCCGATACCCACGTCAACACTGACCCCAGCGCCGAGGCGATTGCCGAGATGACGCTGATGGCGGCGACCGAGGTCAGGCGCTTCGGCATCCAGCCGAAGGTGGCGCTGCTCTCGCATTCGAGCTTCGGCAGCCGGGAGGTCGCTTCTGCCGCCAAGATGCGCGAAGCGCTGTCGTTGATCGTGAAGAGAGCGCCGGATCTCGAGGTCGAGGGCGAGATGCAGGGCGATGCCGCGGTCTCCGAGCTGATCCGTGAGCGCATCTTCCCGAACTCGCGGCTCAAGGGCGCCGCCAACCTGCTGATCATGCCGACGATCGATGCCGCCAACATCGCCTTCAACCTGCTGAAGATCCTGGGCGAGGGCCTGTCGGTCGGCCCGATCCTCCTGGGCGCCGCCCAGCCCGTGCACATCCTGACCCAGGCCGCGACGGTTCGCGGCATCGTCAACATGACGGCCTTCGCCGTCGTCGACGCGCAGAGCCGCGCCGCCGGCCCGGCGGACTGAGGGGCGATGACCGGGCCGACCGACGCCTCGCAGGCCGACGGGACCCGTCGGCGCGCATCGGAGGTCGCCCTCTATGGCCTGACGCCGCCGGTCGAGCAGGCGATCCTCTCCGCCGTCGACGCCGGCCGGCCGAACCAGATCCGCGGCCTGATCCGCCCGCTGCATCCGGCCGACGTCGCCGACCTTCTGTCGCGGCTCGACACCGAGCAGCGCCGGGTCGTTATCGAGGCGATCAAGGCCCGCTTCGATCCCGAGATCCTTCCTTATCTCGACGAGTCGGTACGCGAGGACGTGTTCGATGTGATGGGTGCCCGCGACGTCGCCGCGGCGCTCGCCGAGCTCGACTCCGACGACGTCGTCGACTTCGTCACCGATCTCGACGAGGACGAAAGGAAGCTTCTTCTCGAAGCGGTGCCGCCGGCCGAGCGCGTGGTCCTCGAGCAGGGCCTCACATTCCCGGACTCCTCCGCCGGTCGCCTGATGCAGCGCGAGGTGGTGGCCGTGCCGACCCATTGGACGGTCGGCCAGACCATCGACTTCATGCGCACCGACCAGGAGCTGCCCGAGAGCTTCCAGGAAATCTACGTCGTCTCCGCCGGCAACCGCCTCGACGGGGTCGTTCCGCTCGCCAGGCTGTTGCGCTCGAAGCGGCCTGTGCGCGTCGCCGACATCATGTCGGCCGAGATGCGACCGGTGCCGCCGACCACCGACCAGGAGGAGGTGGCGCAGATGTTCCGGCGCTACGGTCTGGTCTCGACGCCGGTGGTCGACGAGAGCGGTCAGCTCCTCGGCCGGATCACGGTCGACGACGTGGTCGACGTCATCGACGAGGAGGCCGAGGAAGATCTGCTGAAGCTCGGCGGCGTCTCCGAGTCCGACATCTCCAGCAGCCTCCTCGAGACGGCGCGCTCGCGCTTCGTCTGGCTGCTGGTCAACCTGGTGACGGCTTTTATCGCCGCCTCGGTGATCGCGATGTTCGCCGACACCATCGCGCAGGTGGTGGCGCTGGCGGTGCTGGCGCCGATCGTCGCCTCGATGGGCGGCAATGCCGGGACCCAGTCGCTGACCGTTGCCGTGCGCGCGCTGGCGATGCGCGAGATCGGCCGCACCAACGCGCTCCGCGTCATCGTCAAGGAAGTGGCGCTCGGCATCATCAACGGCGCGATCTTCGGGCTCGCGGTCGGGCTGGTCGCCTGGGCGTGGTTCGGCAAGCCGATGATCGGCGTCGTGATCGGCCTGGCGCTGATCCTGAACCTGATGGCGGCGGGCCTCGCCGGCATGACCATCCCGCTGATCCTGGAGCGGCTCGGGGTCGACCCGGCGGTCGCTTCCGGGGTATTCCTCACCACCGTGACCGACGTGGTCGGCTTCTTCACCTTCCTCGGGCTCGCGACGTGGCTGATTCTCTAGACGCCGGCTGGCTCCGGGATCTCTGGTACCTGGCGGTTCCCGGAAGCGAGGTCGGCCGCGGCCGCATGACGGTCCGCACGCTGCTCGGCCAGCGCCTTCTGTTCGGGCGCACCACCGAAGGCGAGGTCTTCTGCTTCAAGGACGTCTGCCCGCATCGCGGGATTCCGCTCAGCTTCGGGCGCTTCGACGGCCGGGAGGTCGAGTGCTGCTATCACGGCTGGCGCTTCGGCGCCGACGGCCGCTGCACGGCGATCCCGGCGCTGGTCGAGGGCCAGGCCTTCGAGCCCGGCCGGATCAAGGCGAAGACGCTGCCGGCGCGCGAGGTGCAGGGAAACATCTGGATCTTCGCCGGATCCGATCCGGCGGCAGCGCCGCCGATCCCGGTGGTGCCCGATGTCGGCGACCGTCGCGCCGACCTCTCAGAGACCATGCCCTTCGATTCCGGGATGGATCACGCGGTGGTCGGCCTGATGGACCCGGCGCACGGGCCCTTCGTCCACCGCTCCTGGTGGTGGCGTTCGGCCAAGTCGATCCACGAGAAGGCCAAGCATTTCGTGCCGTCCGATCTCGGCTTCACGATGGCGCGTCACCGGCCGTCCTCGAACAGCCGTGCCTACCGGATCATCGGTGGTGCGCCGGAGACCGAGATCGCGTTCCGGCTTCCCGGCGTCCGCATCGAGCACATCAGGACCGGGAAGGTCGTGGTGGGAGCCTTGACCGCGGTCACGCCGGTCGACGCCAAGACCACCCGGATCCATCACGCGATCTGGTGGACGCGGCCCTGGCTCTCGCTGTTCAAGCCGTTCTTCCGGCCGTTCATGCACAAGTTCCTGAGCCAGGACCGCGACATCATGGCGATGCAGGCGATCGGCCTCGCCGACGACCCGCCGCTGATGCTGATCGACGACGCCGACACCCAGGCGAAGTGGTATTACCGGCTGAAGAAGGAATGGGCGGCGAGCCGGGCCGAGAACCGGCCCTTCGACAACCCGGTCAAAGAACGAACCTTGCGCTGGCGGAGCTGAAGACTGATGCCGAACACCGATCGCGACGGATTCCTCGCTCTCCTCGGCCGCCTCGGGGGCGCCGACGATGCCGACGTCCTGGCCGCTGCCCGCGAGGTCAGCCGGCGGGTCTCCGCTTCAGGCCTCGACTGGGAGGACCTGCTGCGTCCGCCGCCGGCGCCGAAGGTCGAGATCACCGGCGACGACGGCGACGTGATCGAGCGCCTGCTGGCTTCGCCCGCGGTCTCGGCCTCGACCAAGGACGAGTTGCGAGGGTTCAGGGACGACCTCGCCAAGGGCGCGCTCGACCCGTCCGACCGAAAATACATCCGCGATCTCGCGCGCCGGATCGCCGGCTGACCTAGATACCGACAGGGGGAACCATGAAGCTCGCCGCTTTCCGCAAGCGCTATCCGGAGAAGACCGTCGTCGCCGGCCGCCTCAAATGGGGCGTGATCGAGGTCGCGGGCAAGAAGAGCCAGCCGACGCTGGTTCTGGTTCCGGGAACGCTCGGCGTCGCCGACATCTTCTGGAACCAGATCGTGGCGCTTAAGGGCAAGGCCAGGATCCTCGCCATCACCGTGCCGCCGTCGCTCAGCATCGTGACGCTGGCCGAGGGACTCAAGGGCCTGTTCGACAAGCTCAAGGTCGACAAGGCGCATCTGCTCGGATCGTCGCTCGGCGGCTTCCTGATCCAGCACTTCGCTGCGCGATATCCGGAGCGGATCGAGAAGCTCTATGTCGCCAACACGCTGCTCGACCCGAAGGCGAAGGAGCTGAAGGGCCCGCTGCCGGCCGAGGCCAAGAAGATGACGGCGAAGCAGCACCTGGAGAAGTTCTACGCGAACATCGCCGGCATGCCGACGCCCGATGCCGGTTTCAAGCTGCTGAAGACCGTGCTCAAGGACAACGCCGACCGGCTCGGCGGCGCGTGGCTCAAGTCCCGCGTGCTGGTCGTGCGCGACGGGCCGGCGGTGCCGAAGCTGAAGCTGCCGCAGTCGAAGATCATCGTGCTCGACTGCGCTGACGATCCGGTGGTGGCGGCACCCGTGCTGGCGGCGGTGCGCAAGCGCTATCCGAAGGCCGAAGTCTTCCACCTCAAGAGCGGCGGCCACTTCCCCTACGTGACGCGGCCGAAGGACTACATCAAGCTGTTCGAGAAGACGCTGGCTTAAGGCCTGTAGGCCTTCAGGAAGCGGTCGACGACCTCCCGGGCGTGGGCGGTGAGCTCCGCCTCGCTCGGGAGCGGCATCCCGACCAGGATGCGGATGTGGATGTCGCCGCGAAGCATCGCGAAAAATGTATCCGCCGCGTGGAGAGGATCGGGCACGCGGAGCAGCCCTCCGGCGTCGGCATGACGCAGGAGTTCGGCGAACTTCAGTCGGCCGGCGCCAGGCGCATTGTCGTAGAAGATCCGTCCTAGAGCCGGATTGCGCGGCGCCTCGGCAGAGACCACCCGCAGCAGCGAGACCGGATAGCCGCCGGTGATGAAGCGGACATAGCGCTCGGCGACCTCCTTGAGCTTCGGGATCGGGGCCATCTGGCCGATCTCGGCGCTGGTGATCTCCGGCCAGGTCCGCCCGCACTCGGCGTTGATCATCGCCGCGAACAGCTCTTCCTTGCTCGAGAAGTGGGCGTAGACGGTCGCCTTGGAGACGCCGGCGACCTTCGCCACCGCGTCCATGCTCGTGGCCGAGAACCCGTCCATGAGGAAGAGCTCTCGGGCGGCATCCAGGATCTTCAAGGGCTTGGCGGCCCGGCTGCCGGGCGCGGGAGTGGCTGTGTCCGTCATCACATCCATTCTGGACTGCGCGGTTTAGTTTTCTGTTGACACTGTAGTCCTTCGGGCGCAGTTTGGCAAACGAAACTGAACCGTTCAGTTTACTTACGCCCGGGAGCAACCGGGTCCGGGGTCACAAAATGAAAAAGATTCTCCGCCTTACCCTGATCGCCAAGGTCGCCCTCAGCGCCCTCCTTCTGGCTGGCAACTACGGCTGGAACTGGTGGATCACTGGCCGATTCCTCGAATCGACCGACAACGCCTATGTCCAGGCTGACATCGTGACGGTCTCCGCCAAGCTCTCGGGCTATATCCGCGACGTCCGCGTCGCCGACAACCAGACGGTCAAGGCCGGCGACGTGCTCGCCGTGATCGACGACGACGACTACACCGCGAAGGTGGTCGAGGCCCGGGCCGCGGTCGAGGCCAGGAAGGCCGCGATCGCCGCGACCGAAAAGCAGCTCACCTGGCAGAAGGCGATGATCCAGCAGGCCGAGGCCGGGATCGTCTCCTCCGAGGCCGACCGCGAGCGCTCGCGCCAGGACCTGGCCCGGTACCGGAACTTGGCCTCCAGCGAATACGTCAGCCGCCAGAAGCTCGAGGTCGTCGAGGCCGATGCCCGGAAGACCGAGGCCGGCACCTCGAAGGCCCGGGCGGCGCTGACCGCCGAGAAGGACCGGATCGCGATGATCGAGGCCGACCGGCGCCAGGCCGAGGCCGCGCTCAAGCAGGCCGAGGCGGCGCTCGCCACCGCCGAGATCGCGCGCGAGGACACCGTCATCCGGGCCGCCGCCGACGGCATCGTCGGCAACCGGACCGTCCAGGTCGGCCAGCTGGTGAAGCCCGGCAGCCAGCTCATGGTGCTGGTGCCGCTGCCCGAGGTGCACATCGTGGCCAACTTCAAGGAGACGCAGCTCAAGCGCATGCGGCCCGGCCAGAAGGTGACGCTCGAGGTCGACGCGTTCCCCGGCCGCCCGATCGAGGGCACGGTGGAGAGCTTCGCGCCGGCTTCCGGCTCGCAGTTCAGCCTGCTGCCGCCCGAGAACGCGTCGGGCAACTTCACCAAGATCGTGCAGCGGCTCCCCGTGCGGATCTCCGTGCCCCGCGACAACGCCCTCGCCGGCCTGATCCGTCCGGGTCTCTCGGTGGTCGCTTCCGTCGACACCAGGGACACCGTTGCCGAGGCGCCGTTGCTGGGCTCGCTCATGGGCTCGGCTCTGGCGGCAAGCAAATGACCGCCGCCGCCACCTCCGTCGACGACGCGCCCGCCCTTCCGGCGGGCGCGTCCCATCCGCAGGCCATGCCGAGCGGCAAGCAGATCCTCGGCTTCTTCACCATGGTCTTCGGCATGTTCATGGCGATCCTGGACATCCAGATCGTCTCGAGCTCGATCGGCGAGATCCAGGCGGGCCTCGCCGCCAGCTCGGACGAGATCAGCTGGGTGCAGACCTCCTACCTAATCGCCGAAGTCGTGATGATCCCGCTGTCGGGCTATCTCTCGCGCCTGATGTCGACGCGGATCCTGTTCGTGATCTCGTCGCTGGGCTTCACCGTCTTCAGCCTCGCCTGCGCCTTCGCCTGGAACATCGAGTCGATGATCGTGTTCCGCGCGTTCCAGGGCTTCCTCGGCGGTGCGATGATTCCGACCGCCTTCGCCACCGCCTTCTCGCTGTTCCCGGCCTCGAAGCGGACCGGCGTCACCATCCTGATCGGCCTGGTCGCGACGATGGCGCCGACCTTGGGGCCTACGCTCGGCGGCTGGATCACCCAGGCGGCCTCGTGGCACTGGCTGTTCCTGATCAACGTCGTTCCGGGCTTTGTCGCCAGCCTGATCGTCTGGGCGCTGCTCGACATCGACAAGCCGGACTGGTCGCTGGTGAAGACCTTCGACCGCGTCGGCCTGATCCTGATGGCGCTCTTCCTCGGCACGCTCGAATACGTGTTCGAGGAGGGCCCGCGGAAGGAATGGTTCGACGACCATGTCCTGTTCTATGCAGCCATCGTCTCGGCGGTCTCGGCCGTGCTGTTCTTCTGGCGGGTCTTCACCTACAGGTACCCGATCGTCGACATGCGCGCTTTCGCCGACCGCAACTTCGCGATCGGCTGCCTGTTCAGCTTCATCCTCGGCGTCGGCCTCTACGGCGCCGTCTACCTGATGCCGCTCTATCTCGGCCAGGTACGGGGACTGAACAGCCTGCAGATCGGCGAGATCATGTTCGTGACCGGCGCCTTCCAGTTCGCTTCGGCGCCGATCGCGGGCGCGCTCTCCCGCCTGCTCGAGCCGCGCGTCATGCTGGCGCTCGGCCTCTCGCTGTTCGGCGCCGGTGTCTGGATGACCGGGCAGATGACGGCCGACTGGGGCTTCTGGGAGTTCTTCCTGCCGCAGGCGGTGCGCGGCCTCTCGCTGATGCTCTGCTTCATGCCGATCAACTCGATCGCGCTCGGCACGCTTCCGCCCGAGAAGGTCAAGAACGCCAGCGGCCTCTACAACCTGATGCGGAATCTGGGTGGCGCGATCGGCTTGGCGCTGCTGAACACGATTCTCTCGGATCAGAAGCAGCTGCACTGGAACCGCATCGCCCAGCATGTCAACGCGGGGCGGGATTCGGTCAACAACTGGCTCGAGGCCGTGGGATCCAAGCTCGGCACCTCGGTCGGCGATTCCGAGACCGCGGCGATGAAGAAGCTGGTCAACATCGTCTCGCGCGAGGCGGCGGTCATGAGCATGAACGACGCCTTCCTGGCGATGGCGGCCGTGTTCTTCCTCGCGCTGTTCCTGATGCCGCTCCTGAAGAAGTCGGCTGCCGGCGCCGGAGCCGACGCTCACTAGGTGCCGGAAAAGCCCAAGCATGACGACCCTCCGGAAACCCATCGCCTCGATGACCGACCGGAGGAACCCGAAGTCCCAGGTGGGGACCTAGGAGACGCCGGCGGCCCGGCGGCGCGGGATCGACCCTGTCGCCGGCGCCGCCGGCTCCTTTCGCAGCGCGAGGCCGGCAAGCACCGTCGCCCCGCGCCCTGATGCGGTTCCCGGCCCTTGGGCTATAGTAGCTCCCAAGGGAGTTGGGAAACGCCATGCTGCCGAACGAATACCCGAGCCTCGACTTCGATCTCGGCGAGGTCGCCGACGAGCTGCGCTCCTCGGTGCGCGCCTTCTCGGCCAAGGAGATCGCGCCCCGGGCCGGCGACATCGACCGCACCAACGCCTTCCCGATGGATCTCTGGAAGAAGATGGGCGAGCTCGGCGTGCTCGGCGTCACCGTCGGCGAAGAGTACGGCGGCGCGGGCCTGGGCTATCTCGAGCATTGCGTCGCGATGGAGGAGATCAGCCGCGCGTCCGCTTCGGTCGGCCTCTCCTATGGCGCGCACTCCAATCTCTGCGTCAACCAGATCAAGCTGAACGGCACCGAAGCGCAGAAGAAGAAGTACCTGCCGAAGCTGATCTCGGGCGAGAACGTCGGCGCCCTGGCGATGAGCGAGCCCGGCGCCGGCTCCGACGTCGTCGGCATGAAGACCCGCGCCGAGAGGAAGGGCGACCGCTTCGTCCTGAACGGTTCGAAGATGTGGATCACCAACGGCCCCGATGCCGACACGCTGGTGGTCTATGCCAAGACCGATCCCGGCGCGCATCAGCGCGGCATCACCGCCTTCCTGGTCGAGAAGGGCATGAAGGGCTTCTCGACCGCGCAGAAGCTCGACAAGCTCGGCATGCGCGGCTCCAACACCTGCGAGCTGGTGTTCGAGGATTGCGAGATTCCGGCCGAGAACGTGCTGGGCCAGCTCAACGGCGGCGCCCGCGTGCTGATGAGCGGCCTCGACTTCGAGCGCGCAGTGCTGGCCGCAGGGCCGCTCGGCATCATGCAGGCCTGCATGGACGTGGTCGTTCCTTACGTGCACGAACGCAAGCAGTTCGGCCAGCCGATCGGCGAGTTCCAGCTGATGCAGGGCAAGCTCGCCGACATGTATGTCGGCATGAACGCCGCCAAGGCCTACGTCTATTCGGTGGCCAAGGCCTGCGACAAGGGCCGCACGACGCGGAAGGATTCCGCCGGCGCCATCCTCTATGCCGCCGAGAAGGCGACCTGGATGGCGCTGGAGGCGATCCAGTGCCTCGGCGGCAACGGCTACATCAACGACTATCCGACCGGACGGCTGCTCCGCGACGCCAAGCTCTACGAGATCGGCGCAGGCACTTCCGAAATCCGCCGCATGCTGATCGGCCGCGAGCTGTTCAAGGAGACCGCCTAGATG
>JAEULB010000054.1 GCA_016792585.1 Rhodospirillaceae bacterium | reverse complement strand
CCTTCGGTCCGCGGCATGATCCGCAAGGTGCACCACCTCGTGCGGGTCGAAGGCGAGTAAGGGAACCAGGACGATGAAGCTCCACGAGATCCGCGACAACGAAGGCGCCCACAAGCGGCGCATGCGCGTCGGCCGCGGCATCGGCTCGGGCAAGGGCAAGACCTCCGGGCGCGGCGTCAAGGGCCAGAAGGCCCGCACCGGCGTCTCGCTGCATGCCTTCGAAGGCGGCCAGATGCCGCTCTACCGCCGGCTGCCGAAGCGCGGCTTCAAGCCGATCAACCCGCAGAAGCTGGTCGAGGTGAACCTCTGGCAGCTGCAGGAAGCGGTTGATTCCGGCCGCCTCGATCCCAAAGTTCTGGTCGACGGCGCGGCGCTGGTCGCGGCCAAGGTGCTGCGTCGCTCGCGCGACGGCGTGCGTCTTCTCGGCGAGGGCGAGCTCAAGGCGAAGCTGAACCTGAAGCTCGCCGGCATCTCGGCCAAGGCGAAGGCCGCAGTCGAGGCGGCGGGCGGCTCGGTCGAGCTTCCGAAGCCGGTCGAGAAGGTGAAGAAAATGGTGAAGAAGCCGGCAAAGGCCAAGGCGTAAGGGTCCGGACTCGAAGGGCGCTTAAGACATGGCATCGGCCGCCGAACAGCTTGCCGCGACGCTCAACTTCGGCGTCCTCGCCAAGGCGACGGAACTGAAGAAGCGCATCTGGTTCACGCTGGGTGCGCTGATCGTCTATCGCCTCGGGACCTACATCCCGATCCCCGGCATCGATCCTGTCGTGCTGGCCGAGATCTTCCGCCAGCAGCAGGGCGGCGTCCTCGGCATGTTCGACATGTTCTCGGGCGGCGCGCTCGGACGCATGACCATCTTCGCGCTCAACGTCATGCCGTGGGTCTCGGCCTCGATCATCATGCAGCTGATGACCGCGGTCTCGCCCAGGCTTGAGCAGCTGAAGAAGGAAGGCCCTGCCGGCCAGAAGGTCATCAATCAGTACACGCGCTACGGCACCGTGGTCCTTGCGTTGCTGCAGGCCTACGGCATCGCGATCGGCCTCGAAGGCACGCGGGGCGCCAGCGGCGGCGCGGTGATCGATCCCGGCCTCACCTTCCGTATCTCGACCGTGGTGACGCTGACCGGCGGTACCATGTTCCTGGTGTGGCTCGGCGAGCAGATGACCCAGCGCGGCGTCGGCAACGGCCTTTCGGTCATCATCATGGGCGGCATCGTCGCCGGATTACCCCAAGCGATCGCCGCGACCCTCGAGCTCGGCCGCACCGGCGCGCTCTCGACGATCTTCATCATCCTCCTGCTGACGATGGCGGTCGGCGTCGTCTTCTTCGTGGTCTTCATCGAGCGCGCCCAGCGCCGCCTGATCGTCCAGTACCCCAAGCGCCAGGTCGGCCAGCGCATGTTCGGCGGCGAGAGCTCGCACCTGCCGCTCCGCCTCAACACCTCGGGCGTGATCCCGCCGATCTTCGCCTCCTCGCTGCTGCTGATGCCGACGACCATCGCCGGGTTCTCGGCGGCGCAGACCGCGCCGACCGGCGAGGGGCCGAGCGAGATCATGAGCCTGATCGCCACATATCTGGCGCACGGCACCCCGCTCTACATGCTGCTCTACGTGTTCCTGATCGCGTTCTTCGCGTTCTTCTACACAGCGATCGTCTTCAATCCGGAAGAGACCGCCGACAACCTGAAGCGCTATGGCGGCTTCATCCCCGGCATCCGTCCGGGCAAGAACACGGCCGACTATCTCGACCACATCCTCTCGCGCCTGACCGTTCTCGGCGCCGTCTACCTCTCGGTCGTCTGCATCCTGCCCGAGATCCTGATCTCCAAGTTCGCGGTGCCCTTCTACTTCGGCGGCACCAGCCTGATGATCGTGGTCACGGTGACCATGGACGTGGTCGCCCAGATCCACGCCCACCTCGTCGCGCACCAGTACGAAGGCCTGATCAAGAAGGCCAAGCTGCGCGGGAGGAAGGGGTGAACCTGATCCTCCTGGGCCCGCCCGGAGCGGGCAAGGGCACTCAGGCTCGGAAGCTGCAGGACGAGCGCGGGCTCATCCAGCTCTCGACCGGCGACATGCTGCGCGCCGCGGTCAAGTCGGGAAGCGAGATCGGCAAGCGGGCCAAGGCGGTCATGGACGCGGGCAAGCTGGTCTCCGACGACATCATGATCGCGATGATCGAGGAGCGGATCAGCCAGCCCGACTGCAAGAACGGCTTCATCCTGGACGGCTTCCCCCGGACCGAGGCGCAGGCCCAGGCGCTCGACGCGATGCTGGCGCGCAAGGGGCTGAAGCTCGACCACGTGATCGAGATGGCCGTCGACGAGAAGGCGCTGACCGAGCGCATCGTCGGCCGCTACACCTGCGCCAAGTGCGGCGCCGGGTATCATGATACCTTCCAGAAGCCGAAGGTCGCCGGCGTGTGCGACGTCTGCGGCTCCAAGGACTTCACCCGCCGGGCCGACGACAACGCCGAGACCGTCAAGACCCGGCTCGACGCCTACCGCAAGCAGACCCAGCCGATCCTGCCCTACTACAAGGGCAAGGGCGTGCTGAAGCAGGTCGACGGCATGGCCGAGATCGACGAGGTCGCCCGCCAGATCGGCCGGGCGCTGAGTTAGAACCGTTCAAAGGAGAGGGCGCAGCACCTAACACGGGAACGCACGAATTACCGGGGTTTCAGGCCGTTGACAGGCCGGGGCGCATGCTTATAATCGCGCCCCTTGGCGCTTTCGGCGGCCGAGTGGTTTCGTGCGTGCCAAGTTTTGCGCCTCTTTCCGAAGACTATAGACCGTTGCGATCTTAAGGAGATCCGAGCGTGGCGCGTATTGCTGGCGTTAACATTCCCACGCAGAAGCGCGTGGAAGTCGCGCTGACCTATATCTTCGGGATCGGTCGGACGCGAGCTAAGGACATCTGCGCGAAGCTGAGCATTCCGGACGCGCGCCGGGTGCACCAGCTGACCGACGACGAGGTCCTGAAGATCCGCGAGCTGATCGACCGCGACTTCGTCGTCGAAGGCGATCTCCGCCGCGACAACGCGATGAACATCAAGCGCCTGATGGATCTCGGCTGCTATCGCGGCCTCCGTCACCGCAAGGGCCTGCCGGTCCGCGGCCAGCGCACCCACACCAACGCCCGCACCCGCAAGGGCAAGGCGCGGCCGATCGCCGGCAAGAAGAAGTAAGGGCTTCGCCCAAGGTCGTTTGCCGCTTAAGGGCGGCTGGAAGGATTTTTGAGGAAGAGACATGGCTAAGCCGCAGACCGCCGCCGCCTCCGCCGGGCGCCCGCGCCGCCGCGAACGGAAGAACATCACTTCCGGCGTGGCCCACGTGAACGCGTCGTTCAACAACACGATGATCACGATCACCGACGCGCAGGGCAACACCATCGCCTGGTCGTCGTCGGGCTCGCTGGGATTCAAGGGCAGCCGCAAGTCGACTCCATACGCCGCCCAGGTCGCCGCCGAGGATGCCGGCAAGAAGGCGATGGAGCACGGCGTGCGCACCATCGAGGTCGAGGTCAAGGGGCCGGGTTCGGGCCGCGAGTCGGCGCTCCGCGCGCTGCAGGCCGTGGGATTCCAGATCACCTCGATCCGCGACGTGACGCCGATCCCGCACAACGGTTGCCGTCCGCCGAAGCGTCGCCGCGTCTGAGACCAGAAGTCTCAAGCAAGTTTCGAGTTCCCGCATGACGGGCTGGGTCCATTGATCCAGCCCCCGGTCGTCGAAGAGGTCCGTACGTGATCCAGAAGAACTGGCAAGCCCTGATCAAGCCGAACAAGCTCAACGTCGAGGCTGTCGGCGAATCCAAGCGCATCGCGACCATCGTCGCCGAGCCGCTCGAGCGCGGCTTCGGCCTGACCTTGGGCAACGCGCTCCGTCGCGTCCTTCTCTCCTCGCTCCAGGGAGCGGCCGTCACGTCGATCCAGATCGACGGCGTGCTGCACGAATTCTCGTCGATCCCGGGCGTGCGCGAGGACGTGACCGACATCGTCCTCAACGTGAAGGCGATGGGCCTCAAGATGCACGGCGAAGGCCCG
>JAEULB010000232.1 GCA_016792585.1 Rhodospirillaceae bacterium | reverse complement strand
GACACCGAGTTCGGACTCGCCGCCTACTTCTACAGCCGCGACATCGGCCGGGTCTGGCGCGTCGCCGAGGCGCTGGAGTACGGCATGGTCGGCATCAACGACGGCCTGATCTCGACCGAGGTGGCGCCCTTCGGCGGCATGAAGGAATCCGGCATCGGCCGCGAAGGCTCGAAGTACGGCATCGAGGAATTCGTCGAGATCAAATACCTCTGCATGGGCGGCATCTGATGGCCAAGTACGACTTCGACCTGTTCACCATCGGCGCCGGCTCCGGCGGCGTCGCGGGATCGCGCCGCGCCGGATCCTACGGCGCCAGGGTCGGGATCGCGGAGTCGGTACGGGTCGGCGGCACCTGCGTGCTGCGCGGCTGCGTGCCGAAGAAGCTTCTGGTCTACGCGTCCGAATTCGCCCGTGCCTTCGACGATGCCGAGGGGTATGGCTGGACGGTCGGCGAGACCAGGGTCGACTGGGCGAGGATGATCGCGACCAAGGACCGCGAGCTCGACCGGCTCAACGGCATCTATCTCAACCTGCTCAAGAACGCGAACGTGCAGCTGTTCGAGGCCCGAGCGAAGCTGATCGACGCGCATACGGTCGAGGTCGGGGCCAAGCGCGTGACGTCCGAGACGATCATGATCGCGACCGGCGGGCGGCCGCAGCGTCCGAAGATTCCCGGCATCGATCTCACGATGACCTCGGACGAGATCCTCGACATGAAGGAGATCCCGAAGCACCTGGTGATCGTCGGCGGCGGCTATATCGCGGTCGAGTTCGCCGGCATCTTCAGGAACCTGGGATCCGAGATCACCCAGATCGTCCGCGCCGACAACATCCTCAGGGGTTTCGATCCCGACGTGCGTGCCTCACTATCCGACGAGATGAAGAAGCAGGGGATCGCGCTCAAGGCGAACACCAACGTGACCGCGGTCGAGAGGAGCGACAACGGCCTCGTGGTCGTGACCGACGCCGGCGAGCGCATCGTCTGCGACCGCGTGCTCTATGCCACGGGACGCGTGCCGAACTCGGGCGGGCTGGGGCTCGAAGAGGTCGGCGTCACGGTCAACAAGATGGGTGCCATCGCGGTCGACGAGTGGTCGAGGACCACCGTCGAGAACATCTACGCGGTCGGCGACGTGACCAACCGGATCAACCTGACGCCGGTCGCGATCGCCGAGGCACGATCCATCGCCGAGACGCTCTACAACAACAACCCGGTCAAGATGGACCACGACAACGTGCCGTCGGCGGTGTTCAGCCAGCCCTCGATCGGCCAGGTCGGGCTCTCCGAGGACGTGGCGCGCGGCATCTACGGCGAGGTCGACGTCTACGTCACGCGCTTCAAGCCGATGAAGAACACGCTCTCGGGCCGCGACGAACGGACGATGATGAAGCTGGTGGTCGATGCGAAGACCGACCGCGTGCTGGGGTGTCACATGGTGGGTCCCGATGCGCCGGAGATCGTCCAGGGCCTGGCGATCGCGGTAAAGTGCGGTGCCACCAAGCGCCAGTTCGACCAGACCGTCGGCATCCACCCCTCGGCCGCCGAAGAGTTCGTCACGCTCCGCGAGAAGCGGAAGGAACCGGCGAAGGCGGCGGCGGACTAGGCCGGCGCGAAGACCGGAACCGGCTCGGCGAGGCCCTTCAGCGGGAAGCTGCCGAGCGCACGGGTCGTTCGGGAGAGCGCGCCGGCGAAGGATTCCGAGAGTGCCATCGGCCAGCCTTGGCTCGCGGCCAGGCTCTGCAGGCGCGAGGCGAGGTTCACCGCCGGTCCGATGCAGGTGAAGTCGAGCCGCGTCTCGCCGCCGATGTTGCCGTAGGAGACCTTGCCGACATGGAGGCCGACACCGATGCGGGTCGGCGTGTCGATGGTCTCGAGTGCGGCGCAGGCGTCGTAGGCCTCTTCGGCCGCGGCCAGCGCCGAGGTGCAGGCGGCTTCCGCACCCGACGAGGCCGGGAAGATCGCGAGCACGCTGTCGCCCATGAACTTCAAGACCTCGCCGCCATGCTTCTCGATCGCCGGCACCTGCGCGCCGAAGGTGTTGTTGAGCAGCCCGATCAGCTCGCCGGGCGACAGCATCTCGGAGAGCGTCGTGAAGCCGCGGAGATCGGAAAGCCAGATCGCCGCTTCGAGCGTCGTGGTGTCGCCCCGGCTGATCTGGCCCTTGAGGATGCGTTCGCCGGCATGGTGGCCGACATAGACGTCGAGAAGGTTCGCCGCGGTCCGGCGCAGCGTGTAGACCTCCGACAGCCGCGTCAGCGGCGGCACCACGGACTCGATCCCGGCGATGGCGTCGTCGGTGAAGCCGCCCGGGGCCGTGGTGGTCCAGGTCACGACGTGGTTCTCGCCGGAAAGATAGCGCAGCGGCGACACCACGTAGTCGGTGATGCCCTCGGCATCGAAGTCGGCAAGGATCGGGAAGTCGCGCGGACAGGCAGGGTCGGCCAGCCGCCGGCGAAGGCCTTCGCCCTTGTCGAAGGCGTACCAGAGCGGGCTGTTCAGGTAGTCCGGATCGTCGATGATGGCCCTCGGTGCCCGGAAGACTTCGACCTGCTTTCCGGGCCGCCAGATGTAGCTGGCGCCGATGATGGTCGGGTGCAGGGTGCGGACGAAGAGCGCCACGCGTTCCAGCGGAATGCCTGCGGCGACCATCCGCTCGCAGGTTTCGCTGACGATATTCTCGGGCCTGGCGGCGCCCGGCGCCCCCTCGATCAGCCAGTGGGCGAGCTCGTGAACCTTGATGTGATCGAGCCCGGTCATGGTCAGCCGGCCAGCGCCTTGATCTCGACCTCGATGAAGGCGACCTCGCCCGGGCCGTCGTTGACGACGTCGTGCTCAATGCCGACGGGGCGGGAGTAGGGCTTCCCCACCACCATCTCGGCAGGGCTCTCGCCCTCCTTCGATACTATGCGTAGCGGTCCGCCCTGGGTCGGTACCACCACATAGGCCATGCCATGACGGTGCCACCCGGTATGAGAGCCGGGCGGCAGGCGGTATTCGGTTATCCGCACCCGTTCGTCGTCGGCCTTCACTGTCGCGATCGCGTCGCTCAGAGCCATCGGTCGCACTCCTCAAGAAACCCTCGCGCCTTGCCTAGACTAGCCCGGTTTCGTATAGGCTTGGGCCACTCAGTTGAGAGGAGTTGCGAACATGGCCGGCAAGTGGACCCCCGATTCCTGGCGGTCTCGGCCGATCCAGCAGCAGCCGGAATGGACCGACCTCAAGGCGCTCGATGAGGCCGAGGCGGAGCTGCGCAAATATCCGCCGCTGGTTTTCGCCGGCGAGGCCCGGAACCTGAAGGCAGCGCTCGCCCAGGTCGCCGACGGCAAGGCCTTTCTTCTCCAGGGCGGCGACTGCGCCGAAAGCTTCGCCGAGTTCTCGGCCAACAACATCCGCGACACCTTCAAGGTGCTGCTGCAGATGGCGGTGGTGCTGACCTTCGGCGCCGCCTGCCCCGTGGTGAAGGTCGGGCGCATGGCCGGCCAGTTCGCCAAGCCGCGCTCCGACAACTTCGAGAAGCAGGGCGACGTCTCGCTGCCGTCGTATCGCGGCGACATCGTGAATGCGATGGAGTTCACGGCCGACGCCCGCCGGCCCGATCCGGCCCGCCAGCTCCGCTGCTACAACCAGGCGGCGGCGACTCTCAACCTGCTCCGCGCCTTCGCCCAGGGCGGCTTCGCCAACCTGCAGAAGGTGCATGCCTGGAACCTGGGCTTCGTCTCCAAGAGCCCGGCCGGCGAGCGCTACCAGGAGCTGGCCGACCGCATTCAGGAGTGCCTGGGCTTCATGGCCGCCTGCGGGCTCACGCCCGAGTCGATCCCGGCGCTGCGCGAGACGGACTTCTATACGAGCCACGAGGCGCTGCTGCTGGGCTACGAGCAGGCGCTGACCCGCGTCGATTCCACCAGCGGCGACTGGTACGACTGCTCGGCGCATCTGATCTGGATCGGCGACCGCACGCGCCAGCCCGACGGCGCGCATGTCGAGTTCTTCCGCGGCGTGAAGAACCCGCTTGCCTTCAAGTGCGGCCCATCGCTCTCGACCGACGACCTGCTGCGCCTGATCGACACGCTGAACCCGGCGAACGAGCCCGGCCGCCTGACGCTGATCTGCCGCATGGGCGCCGACAAGGTAGAGAAGGTCTCGCCGCTGATCCGCGCGGTGAAGCGCGAGGGCAAGAGCGTGGTCTGGGCCTGCGATCCGATGCACGGCAACACGGTCAAGTCCTCGACCGGCTACAAGACCCGCGCCTTCGACCGGATCCTCCAGGAAGTGCGCGGCTTCTTCGCCGCCCACCAGGCCGAGGGCACCTATGCCGGCGGCGTGCATTTCGAGATGACCGGCCAGGACGTGACCGAATGCATCGGCGGCGCCCAGGCGATCGACGAGCATGCGCTGGCCGACCGCTACCACACCCATTGCGACCCGCGCCTGAACGCCAGCCAGTCGATCGAGCTCGCCTTCGAGATCGCCGAGCTGTTGAAGCGCGAGCGCGAGGCGTTGGCCCAGCCCCGGGTCGCGCTGGCAGGCTGAGGCGTCTCTTAGAAGGTCCCCAGTGACGGCCACCCTCAAGGCCGCAAGCGAGTCCCCGATGCAGCCTCGTTCAGAGGACGTGCCGCGCTACGCCGACGCCTATTTCCTCAAGACCAAGGCGTGCGTCGAGCATTTCGGCGACGCACACGTGACCTATGCGGTGTTCATGCGCCGCCCGGTGACCTCGGCACCGAGGCTCGCGGTCGAGTGGATCCAGGCGATGGCCGAGGCCCGCAAGACGAAGATCGAGATCGACCTCCGCTACAAGGAAGGCTCCTGGGTCGGCGCCGGCGAGCCGATCATGTACCTCTCGGGCTCGCTCTTCCATCTGGTCGATCTCGAGACCATCTATCTGCAGAAGCTGGGAGCGGCCTGCGTCGCCGCCTACAACGCCTACACGATGTGCGTCGACCTGCCGAAGACCGCGTTCATGGCATTCGATGCCCGCCACTGCGCCGGGGCGGAGATGGCCGAGCTGATGGCCTACGGCGCCTCGGTCGGATCGGCCAAGGCGAAAGCGAAGGTCGGTGCGCTGGGATTCGTCGCCAACGCGACCGATGCGACCGCGCATTATTTCGGCCAGCAGCGCGGCCGCGGCACCATGCCCCATGCGCTGATCGGCTATGCCGGCTCGACGCTGCGCGCCGCCGAGATGTTCCACGAGACCCATCCCTCCGAGGCGATGACGGTGCTCGTCGACTATTTCGGGCTCGAGATCACCGATACGCTGGCGGTCTGCCGGCGCTTCCCGGAGCTCGCCGAAGCCGGCAACCTCTCGATCCGCCTCGACACCCATGGCGGCCGCTACGTCGAAGGCCTCGACGTCGGCGCCTCCTATGCGGTGCTGGAGCGCAACGTTCCGGAAGCGATCCGCGGCTACCGCTCCGAGTCGGAGCTTCGCCACCTGATCGGACCCGGCGTCTCGGCGGCCGCGATCTGGCACATGCGCGAGCAGCTCGATCGCGCCGGCTTCCCCAAGGCCAAGATCGTCGCCTCCTCCGGCTTCACGCCGGCCAAGTGCAAGGTGATGGCGGTGGCACGCGCCCCGGTCGATGCGATCGGCACCGGCTCCTACCTCCCGGAGATGTGGAGCGAGACCTACGCGACCGCCGACATCGTCCAGTACGACGGCAAGTCCAGGGTCAAGGTCGGGCGCGAATTCCTGCTGCGCCGGCCGGGATGAGGCCATGACCGGTCCCAAGACTTCGGGCGACAAGGTTCCGATCCAGCCGTTCTTCGACGATCTGAAGAAGCACCTGAAGACGACGACGATCGGAAGCCTGAAGGCGAACAAGACGCCGAAGCAGGTCCACGCGGTCGCCGACACGGCGATGGACGCTTTCGCCACGAGCGCCGCGGGACTCGAGAAGCTGGTGCCGCCGGAGAAGCCGCTCGCCTGCAAGAAGGGCTGCGCCCATTGCTGCCATCTGGCGGTGATGACCGACGGCGCAACCGTCCTGCGCATCGCCGAACATGTGCGCACCAGCATGAATCAGGCCGAGCGCATGCTGCTCGACATGCGGCTGATCGTCTACGAGGACAAGGTCGAGAAGATGACCCAGAGCCAGCGCAGCATGGCTCGGATCCCCTGTCCGCTTCTGGTCGACGGCGCCTGCTCGGTGCACGAGGTCAGGCCGCTGATCTGCCGCGCCTTCAACTCCTACGATGCCGAAATCTGCGACCAGAAGATCCGCGGCGGGGGCTCGACCAGCGAGATCCCGTCGTGGAACGTGCCGTGGCTGCTGGGCCTGGCGCTCGACGCCGGCCTCAAGGAGGCGCTGGTCGAATCCGGCTACAAGGACGGCGACATCGAGCTTGGCCTGGCACTCAAGCAGGCGCTCGACCATCCGCATGCGGACGAGCGCTGGCTCGCCGGCGACCGTATCTTCTCGCGGACGGCGTGGAAGGCACGGAAGCCATGAGCGACAAGCTCGTCTTGGCGCTTGCCCAGATCAACCCGACCATGGGCGATGTCGCCGGCAATCGCGACAAGCTTCTCGGCGCCCGCACCGAGGCGAGGAAGCTTGGCTGCGACCTCGTGATTCCAGGCGAGCTGGCACTCTCCGGATATCCGCCGGAGGACTTGGTGTTGAAGCCGGCCTTCCTCGACGCGCTCGCGGCCGCAGTCGACGAGATCGTGCGTGCGACGTCCGACGGCGGGCCGGCGATCCTGATCACCACGCCCTGGCGCATCGACGGCAAGACCTATAACGCCGCCCTCCTCGCCGATGGCGGCAAGATCGCGGCGACGCGGCTCAAGTACGATCTGCCGAACTACGGCATCTTCGACGAGAAGCGCGTCTTTGCCGCCGGGCCGATGCCGGGACCGATCGCGTTCCGCGGGATCCGCCTCGGCGTGATGATCTGCGAGGACATGTGGACGCCGGACGTGACCGAGACGCTGGAGGAGTCCGGCGCCGAGATCCTGATCGTCCCCAACGGTTCGCCCTACGAGCACGACAAGCTGGACGAGCGGATCAACCTCGCGGTCGCGCGCATCGTCGAGAGCAAGCTGCCGCTGGTCTATGTCAACCAGGTCGGCGGCCAGGACGAGATCGTCTTCGACGGCGGCTCGTTCGTCGTC
>JAEULB010000225.1 GCA_016792585.1 Rhodospirillaceae bacterium | reverse complement strand
CCTTCGTCGCCTGCACCATCCTGAGCCGGGTGCGCGGCCGGAAGGCGCGGATCGCGGCGCCGGCCGCCCGGATTTCCTCGCGGAGCGGCGCCGACGAGAACACCGCCCGCTACGCGCTCCATCAGGTGGCGCCGGTCGGCGAGAAGGACCTCTGCATCGATCGCGCGATCGCCGGCGTGCGGCCGTTCATGGTTCCCTCGGCGCTGCAAGGAGCCGCTTCGTGACGATCGTCGAGAAACTCAACGCGCTCGAGCTTCCCTTCGCCAAGACTCTCGGCCTCGTCTTCGTCGAGGCGGGGCCGGACAAGGTGGTCGCGCGGATGCGGGTCTCGGCCGCCCTCTGCAACGGCCGCGGCGTGCTCCATGGCGGGGCGGCGATGTCGCTCGCCGATACGGTCGGGGCCTGCGGCACGATCATCAACCTGCCGCCGGACAACAACGGCACGACGACGATCGAGAGCAAGACCAACTTCGTCTCGCCGGCGAAGGAGGGGACGGACGTGATCGCGACCTCGACGCCGGTCCATCGCGGCCGCCGCACCCAGGTCTGGCAGACCCGGATCGAGACCGAGGAAGGCAAGCTGGTGGCGCTGGTGACCCAGACCCAGATGGTGCTGTGACGATCAGGAGCCTCTGGGCGATCGGATCGAAAGTCGCCGATCCGCTCAGCGAGGCCGCGTTCTTCGAAGCGCTCGGCGCCGAGCGCAAGTCGGTCGACCGCCGCGGCGACGACGTCGTGGTGTTCATGACGCTT
The DNA here is from genome assembly GCA_016792585.1 of Rhodospirillaceae bacterium. GTDB lineage: Bacteria > Pseudomonadota > Alphaproteobacteria > SHVZ01 > SHVZ01 > SHVZ01. The sequence goes on along the minus strand of JAEULB010000225.1, from coordinate 67,261 downwards.
GGCGGATTCCACTTCCACCTGACCAACCGGCTCCGCTACGAGACCGTCGGTGCCGCGAGCACGGGCTGGCCGAGCGGCCTCGCCCACTTCGTGCTCGACGTGACCGACATGATGCGGCTCGCCGACAAGGCGGTGTCGCTGGGTGCCGCCCAGGTCCATCCGCGCCTGCACCTGACGGCCGCCCACGGCGAGATGAAGGCGGCGTTCCTTCGGAGCCCCGGCGGCATCCTGTTCCAGCTGGTCGAACGCCTGCGCGAGGCGGACGCGGAGTACGCGAAGAGCTACGCAGGCCCGAGCGAGCGCGTCATCGGATAGCGGTCGTCGGCGACGGCCAATCCCGCGACCGGCTCGCCCTTCGTCACCTGCGGGCGGTACTTGAGCGAGACGACCCAGCCGTCGACGTCGGCGCGGATCTCCTCCAGCGTCTCGCCCTTCAAGTTCACGACGAGTCCGAGCAGGTCGCCCTTCTTCACTTTCTGTCCCGACTTGGAGCGATGGATGAAGAGGCCGTCCTGCCTGGTCGCCAGCGGATCGAGCTCGACGTTGTTGCCGCCGACGATCCGCTGCGCGGGCTTGGACGACCTTGGCACGAGGGGCTTCTCCAGCATGCCGAGCTCGTCCAGCACGCGGAGCACGCCGTCGGAGAAGGCGATCGCATTGTCGAGGCCGGTCGGCCCGGCGCCGGGCGCCTCGGTATAGATCGCGGCGTCCGCGCCGTTCAGCGTGCGGCCGGGCGGTCGAATGGGATGACGCCAAATAAAATCGGCGCCGAAGACCTTTGCCGCGCGCTCCGACAGACCCTTCCGGTCGCGGCCGTCGTCGATGTAGCCGATCGTGAACGGGATATCGAGCGTGCGGCCGGAGGTGTGGAGGTCGATCAGCAGGTCGCAACCGAGCAGCACGTCCGAGGTCAGCGCATAGGCGATCTGCTCGGTCGGCGTGCCGTCCTTCCGGCCCGGGAAGACGCGCGCGAGGTTCGCGCCGTCGGCCGGCGTGAGGCGCGAATCGGCCTTGTAGGCCTCCTCGTTGACGATCGGGACGACCGTCACCGATCCGGCCTTGAGGCCAAGGGCCGTGCCCGCGATCCTGTGGGCGGCGATCACGCCCTCGGTCTCGTCGCCATGGACGCCGCCGAAGATCACGACCCGATATCCTGGCCTGCCGCTGTCGAGGAACCAGCGGTCGAAGCCGCGCCCCTTAAGCTCGACACGCGTCCTCACCCATTCAGCCATCCGAGGCCCCCATTTCGTCCTGAGGTCGACCGGCTTCCGCATCTGAGCAGAGTTGGACACACTCGGGTCCGAGAAGGAGACGCCAATGAAATTCATCGATTCCGACACGAACTTCCCGATCAGCTCCGCCGTGATCCACACCGGCAAGGTCTTCGAGGCGGTGGTGACCGGCATTCCCGACGGCGAGTCGAAGCCGGTTGCCGGCGGTGCTGCGGCCGAAATGCGCGAGGCCTTTCGCCAGCTCGACCTCCTGCTGAAGGAGGCCGGTGTCGACCGCAACGCGATCTGCACCGCGCGCCTCTACCTCCACAACGTCAATCACGACGTGCCGGAAGTGAACGTCGTCTGGAAGGAGTACTTCGGCAATCACCCGGTCGTCCGCCGCTGCTACGGCGTCGTGCTTCAGGCCGGAATGCGGGTGGAGGCGGCGTTCACGGCCGAGATCCCGTAGGATGAAGATCCGCGAGGTCCGGGCGACGCCGGTCAACATCGACTACCGCGAGCCCGAGCGGTGGTCGCAGGGCCATCGCCTCGGCGTCACCAGCATCGTGGTCGAGATCGAGACCGACAAGGGCATCGTCGGTCTCGGCGAATCCGTGCCGGCGCCCTCGCCCGAGGTGACGCTGGCCGCGATCAAGTCGGTGACGCCGCAACTGATCGGCCAGGACCCGCGGCGCGTGAGCCAGCGCTGGCGCGACATCCAGACCGTCGGCGGCTTCGGCGCCTTCCCGCATACCGGCAACGCGGCGCTGGCCGGGATCGAGATCGCCTGCTGGGACATCGTCGGCAAGGCGCTCGGCGCGCCGGTGCATGCGCTGCTCGGCGGCCGCGTGCGCGATCACGTCGAGTTCATGGCCTTCGTGCCCTATCACCCGGATCCCAAGCGCATCGAGACCGAGGCGCGGAAATACGCCGCCGAAGGCTATCGCACACTCTACATCAAGGGCGGCTTCGGCGAGGAGAAGGATCTCGCCGCGATGGAGGCGATGCGGATCGGCGGCGGGCCGGGCAAGCATCTGCGCATCGACCCGAACGAGAACTGGACGCCGGACGTGGCGCTCCGCATGGTCCATGCGCTGAAGAACTTCGACGTGCAGTACATCGAGCAGCCGACCAGGCTCGACCGGCTGGAGGAGCTGGGCGTGCTCCGCCGCCGCTCGCCGATCCCGATCGCGGCCAACCAGTCGAGCTGGCTCAACCACAACATCCTCGACATCATTTCCATCGGGGCTGCGGATCTCGTGATGACCGATCCCTGGCAGGCGGGCGGCATCCGGGCATTCCACCAGGCGGCGAACCTCTGCGAGATCGCCGGCGTGCAGGTCGTCTATCACAGCCTGGCGCCGCTCTCGATCGGCACCCGCGCGGTGATGCAGGTTCTGGCGTCATCGACCGCCTGCTCCTACGCGCACCAGACCTATCACCAGATGCTGGTCGACGACGTGGTCAAGGAGCCGGTGCGCCATCCCGGCGGCATCGAGCCGGTCGACGACAAGCCCGGCATCGGCGCCGAGCTGGACCCTCAGAAGATGAAGGCGGCGCATGCGCGCTACCTCAAGCAGGGCTACCTGAGCGCCTACGCCGAAGAGGAGTAGGCGGCTCTAGCTTTTCGTATCGTCGATCGCGATGCCGACGACGGAGTCGCCGGGCTTCACATGCGGGCGGCGCTGGGAGACCACGACCCAGCCGTCGAAGGGCGCTTGGAGCTCCTGCAGGACCTTGCCTTCGATGTCGATGATCTGGGCAAGCAGCTGGCCCTTCCTGACCCGCTCGGCCTCGCGCACCTTCGGAATGTAGATGCCGGCGTGGCTGGCGCTCTGCAGGTCCTTGTCGACGTCGCCGCCGCTGGCGATGCGGCGCGCCGGCCTGGCCGGCGGCGGCGGGGCCACGGACTTGTCGATCATGCCGAGCTCGGCCAGCACGCGCAGCACGCCGTCGTAGTAGCGGTCGACGAAGCCCATGTCGGTCGGGCCGGGAAGCGGCGCCTCGGTGTAGATCGCCGCGTCCACGTCGCTGAGCGTGCGGCCGCCGACGCGGGCCTCGTGGCGCCAGATGAAGTCGGCGCCGAAGGCCTTGCAGGCCCTGGCACCCAATCCCTTCTTGTCGCGCCCGTCGTCGATGTACCCGACCAGATAGGGGATGTCGTAGATCTGCCCGGCCGTGTGCAGGTCGATCAGCAGATCGACGCCGTTCAGCACCTGAGTCTGCAGCGCGTGCGCGAGGCGCTGGGTCGGCTTGCCGTTCGGATCGCCGGGGAAGACGCGGGCGAGGTTGCCGCCGTCGAGCGGGCTGAAGCGCGAGTCGGCATGATAGGCCGCCTCGTGCACCACCGGCACAACCTCGAGGATGCCGGAGAGAAGCTTGAAGTCGGTATTCGCCACCCGGTTGGCGGCGAGGATGCCTTCGATCTCGTCTCCGTGGGTGCCGCCGAAGACCACGACGCGGAGGCCCGGCTTGCCGCTGTCCAGCGTGCAGCGGTCGAAGCCCTGGTTCTCGGGCAGGGAGACGCGCTTTCGGGTCCAGGCGGCCATGAAGTCCTCGGGGATTTGCAGGGCGGATCGACGCCGACGAGTTAACGGCGATGCGCGCCGGCAGACATCCCTTTTCGCGACGGGCGCGGAACGCCCGCTTCCTCTACTAGACGAAGCGTGATTTGAGCTTTGCCGGGCGGGCGGGCAGGTTGGCCCTGGGGGCGTCTCGATCCAACCAAGAAGTAAGGGGGAGAAATGAAGAGAATACACCTGACCGCGCTCGCCGCCGCGTTGGCGATCGGGCTCGCGGCCGTCCTGCCGGCGGCGGCGCAGCAGGCGCGCCCGCCGATCCAGACGACGAAGGTCGAAGGCACCGACAACGTCTACATCTTCCGCAACGGCGGCCACCAGGCGATGTTCATCGTGACATCGGAAGGGGTGATCGCAACCGACCCGATCGCCTACGGCAAGCCCGACGGCGGCAAGCAATACGTCGACGAGATCCGCAAGGTCACCAACCAGCCGATCAAGTACGTGGTCTACAGCCACCACCACTACGACCACATCGCCGGCGGCAAGGCGCTGAAGGATGCGGGCGCCACCTTCATCAGCCACGCCAACGCGAAGAAGCGCCTGGTGCCGCTGAAGGACCCGCATACGGTCATTCCCGACAAGACCTTCAACAAGCAGATGACGCTGAAGCTGGGTGGCACCACGCTCGAGCTGATCTATCTCGGCGTCAACCACTCCGACTCCAACATCGTGATGCGCCTGCCGAAGGAGAAGATCATCTTCCTCGTCGACACGATCCCGGTGGGATCCTTCCCCGGCCGCGGCTTCATCGACATCGATCCCCTGAAGACCGAGGCCTTCATCGAGCGGGTGCTGAAGCTCGACTGGAACCGGATGATCCCCGGCCATCCCGGCCAACCGGGCGACCGACTCGGCACCAAGAAGGACGCCGAGGACATCCTGACGCTGATGCGCGAGGCCTCGGCCGACATGAAGAAGCTCGCCCAGGAAGGCAAGTGCTGGGAGCCGGCCGAGCGCGAGTACAAGATGCCGAAATACGCGAGCTGGCCCGGATACGAGGCCGGCATGCCGCTGGTCGCCAGGCGCTATTGCGGCCTCTGGGGCCGCGGGAGCTGACTTTCCGTGCGTTTCTCCCGGGCGCGGCCCACCCGTGTCCGGGAGAAAGCACATGCTAGACTGCCTCCATCCGAGGAGGCGTCCGATGCCGAACCATCTCTCGTCGGAAGCGGTCGAGCGCTATCGCCGGGACGGCTATGTCCACCCGATCGACTGCCTGAGCCTTTCCGAGGCGAAGCGCTGCCGCGACGCGCTCGAGGACTACGAGCGCCACTCGGGCCAGAAGTCGACGCTGGCGATCCGGGGCAAGGGGCACCTCAAGATGCAGGTGCTGTACGACCTCGTGCACGACCCGCGCATCCTGGATCCGGTCGAGTCGGTGCTGGGCCCGAACATCCTCTGCTGGGGATCGAGCCTGTTCGTGAAGGAGCCGAACGATCCGGCCTTCGTCGCCTGGCATCAGGACTCCTTCTACTGGGGCCTCGAGCCCGACGACGTGGTCTCGGCCTGGGTCGCCTTCGCGCCGTCGACCATCGCCAACGGCGCGATGCAGGTGCTGCCCGGCAGCCACAAGGAACGGCGGTTTCCGCACGCGAAGTCGCCGGAAGGCAGCGGCAACATGATCTCCAGCCACGAGGAGATCGCGGTCGAGGTCGACGACGGCAAGGGCGTCAGCCTGCTGCTCGACGAAGGCCAGATGTCGCTGCATCACGTCAACATCGTCCACGGCTCGCCGCCGAACCGCTCGGACGCGCGCCGCTACGGCTATGCGATCCGCTACGTGGCGGCGCATGTGAAGCAGCGCGGCGACATGCCGACCGCGATCCTGGTGCGCGGCCGCGACGACCACGGCTACTTCAAGCCCGACCCGGTGCCGAAGGGCGACTTCGATCCGGCGATCATGGCGCTCTACCCGAACCTGCCGGCGACGCCGGCTTAAGTGCCGCTGCAGAATCGCGTCACGCCGTTCGGCGAGATCGTCGCCGTATCGGATCGGGGACTCTTCACCGGCAACCGCGGCATCATCCACGATCCGGCGACCCGGACGCTGCTCCGGCGCCGCTGGACCACGAAGGCGTGGATCTGCTGCACGCTCGACTGGCGCGGCCGGCGCCGCGAGCCGATGGCCCAGCAGGGCTGGACCGAGCTCTTCTTCCTCGACGAGGCGACCGCCTTCGCCGCCGGCCACCGCCCGTGCTTCTACTGCCGGCGCGAACGCGCGACGGCCTTCCGCGATGCCTGGGGGAAAGCCCGCGGAATCGCGCATTCCAAGGCGCCGGAAATGGACGCGGTGCTGCACGCGGAGCGGATCGAGCACCGGCGGAAGAAGCTGCATCCGCCCGGAGGGCTGCCGGACGGCACCATGGTCGCGGCGGGCGCCGAGGCCTACCTGATGCTCGGCGGCCGGAAGCGGCGATGGCGCTTCTCAGGCTACGGCGCGCCCGAGGACGTCGCGGTCGACCGCCTGATAACCCCGCCCTCGATCGTCGCCGCCTTCGCCGCCGGCTATCGGCCGGCGCTGCATCCGAGCGCCTCGCGCTAGAGCACCTTCTCCGGCTTGCCGCTGGCGATCGAGCGGTGGATCGCATCCAGGATCGCGGTCACCTGGCGGGAGCTCTCCAGCGTGACCAGCGGCTCCTTGTCGTCACGCACGCAGGCGATCATGTGCTGGACGACCTCGGTCAAGGCACCCTGCTGCTTGCCGGCGATCTTCGGCATGATCGCGATCCTGGGCCATTCATAAGCCTGCTCGCTCGCGACATGCAGCTGCTCGTCCTTGCGGTCGAGATGGATCACGCCGGACTCGCCGATCAGCTCGATGTAGCTGTCGGTCATCGACGGGAAGGTGTCCGGGTAGATCCAGCAGGATTCGAACGTGGCGACGCCGCCCTTGGCGAAGCGCACCTGCGCCTGGACCGCGTCCGGAGTCTCGATGCCGCGGCCGCGGAGCACGCCCCAGACCGCGGTCGCGTAGACCTCGGTCGCGCGGTCGCCCATCCACCAGGTGACCAGGTCGATGTCGTGGCTGGAGAGGAACCAGGCCGGCGTGGTGCCGGCGGCCCAGCCCAGCATCTTGGTGGGCACCCAGATGCGGTCGTTCTTGCGCGCATAGGCCATCACCGGCCGGCCGATCTTGCCGGCGGCCACGCGCTCGTGCGTCGCCCAGTAGGAGGGAATCCAGCGATGGCTGAAGCAGGCCATCAGCTTGAGGCCCGAGCGCTTGACGATCTCGATCAGCTTGTCCGCCTCGCCGAGGTCGACGGTGAGCGGCTTCTCCACCAGCACATGCTTGCCGGATTCGATCGCCGCCTTGCAGATCTCGTAGTGCAGGTGGTCGGGCGTGGCGACGAGGACGAGATCGATGTCCTTGCGGGCGATGATCTCGCGATAGTCCTTGGTCGCGAGCTCGGCGCCGAAGCGCTTCGCCAGCGGCTCGGCGCCTTCGAGGCTGGCGACGCCGACCAGCTTGGCCCTCGGGTCCTGGAAGGTCGCCGCCGCATGCCCTTCGCCCATGATGCCGGCGCCGATGAGCCCGACTCGGACCGTCTCTTTTCCAGCCATGTCTGCCGATGTCTCCAGGTTGACCGGAGGCGATGCTAGGCGGCGTTCGGCCGCGTCCACAGAGAATTCCGTTATCCGCAAAATTCGGCTATCGCTTCCGGCGATGAAGGAGGAAGACGAGCTCGACCGGCTGTCCGCGCGCATCCAGGCGCTGCGTGCGAAGACGATCGCCAACGGCTGCACCGAGGGCGAGGCGCTGGCGGCCGCCGAGAAGGTCGCCGAGCTTCTCGACCGCTACGATCTCTCGCTCGGCGACGTCGAGATGCGGCAGGCGCCGTGCGGCACGCTGGCGTTCGAGTCGAGGCATCGCAAGCGCGTGCCGCTGGACGACTGCATCGGCGCGGTCGCCGTCTTCTGCGACTGCCGCGTCTGGCGCGAGAAGGGGGCCGAGGGCGGCCATGCCTATGTCTTCTTCGGTCTTCGCGCCGACATCGAGGCGGCGGCGGCGCTGGCCGAGATGGTCGACGACGCGGTCCGCACCGAGCTCGGCCGCTACAAGAATTCGGCCGAGTACAGGCGCTTCCGCCATCAGGACCGCCACGTCGCCAACAGCTCGTTCGCGCTCGGCATGGTCGCCTCGATCGGCGACCGGCTGATGGCGATGAAGGCGGCGCGCGACCGGGCAAAGCGCGGCACCGGGCGCGACCTCGTCGTGCTGAAGCGATCGGTGGTCGAGGCCGAGTTCGAGAAGCTGAACCTCGCGACCCACGAGGTCTCAGGGCCGGGACGGATAGTGCTGCCGGAGGCCTATGACGCGGGTGACGCGGCGGGCGCGTCCTTCGCCGTCGATCCGGCGATCACCCGACGCGGGTCGCCATCCAGATGACGTGCTTGGCGCCGCCCTTGGCACCCCGGGCGCGCGTCCTGATCACCTCGACCTCGAAGCCTGAGCGGCGAAGGCGCTGGGTGAATTTCTGGTCCTCGCCGGCCGACCAGACCAGCAGCACGCCGTTCTTGCGCAGGGCACATCGTGCCGCGCCGAGCCCGTCCAGATCGTAGAGCCGGTCGTTGTCGGCGCGCGTCAATCCCTCGGGCCCGTTGTCGACGTCGAGCAGGATCGCATCATAGGCGTCGGCGTCGGCGCGGATCGCTTCGCCGACATCGCCTTCCTTCAGCGTGACGCGCGAATCCTCGAGGCTGTTGCCGGTCAGGTCCGCGAGCGGCCCCTGGTTCCAGGCGATGACCGCCGGCATCAGCTCGGCGACGACGATCCGGGCGTCCTGCTTCAGCGCATCCAGCGCCGCCCGCAAGGTGAAGCCCATGCCGAGCCCGCCGATCAGGATGCGTGGCGCGGACCGTTCGCCGACGCGTTCGCAAGCGAGGTTGGCGAGCTCCTCCTCCGATCCGTGAATCCGGCTGTTCATCAGCTCGTCCCGGCCGAGGCGGATCGAGAACTCGGCGCCGCGCTGCCAGAGCCTGAGCTCGTTGCCGCCGGGCACCTTGGCGGAGTCTAGGAGCTTCCAGGGGATCATCGCCGGGGCCTGTGCCTGCGTGCTGCCGAACGCGCTGCTCTACCGAGAGAGCGCGCCCGACCTCGCCGCGCGATGGATGAAATCCGGCAATCCCTGGCCCATCGAGTGCTCGTAGCGCATGGCGGGCGCGCTGTGATTGAACGGAATGCCGAGCTTGGCGCGAACCTCCCGCTCGACCTGGTCCCTGAGCTCGACGATGCGCCGCGCGCTCAGGTGATCGGTGAAGACGAAAGCCTGGTATCCGCCGTTGGGATCGCCTTTGTAGTACTGGGCCGAGGTCGTGTAGTCGACCTCGTAGGCATGAAGGCGGTCGCCGGTCTCCGGCTGGGTATAGGTCCAGACATCCGGCAGCGACGGATGCGGAGTCGCGAAGTCATAGTAGGGCGTGCCGGGATACGTGGTGATGACCGTGCAGTCGAAGTCGTCGACTTCGCTGTCGATCAGCCACTCGCTGATCGCGGCGACGCTCTCCTCGGTCTCGCCCGGATGCCCGACCGACATCAGCGCCTTGACCTTGAGGCCGTGCTTCTTGGCGAGCTCGACGCAGCTGTCGTTGTCTTCCCGCGATGCGCGCTTGTTGATGTTGGTCAGGATGCGCGGATGCGCGGCCTCGAACCCGGTCAGCAGCCAGCGGAATCCGGCGCGGCGCATGGCGCTGGCCTGCGCGTCGGTGAACAGCTCGGCCTTCACGAAACCGCGCAGCTGAAACTCGGTGCCCAGGCGCGACTGCAGATCGGTCAGCCCGTTCATGAGCTCGATCATGCTCTTGGCCACGTTCAGCTCGTCGTCATAGAACATGAAGCCGGTGTAGCCGTGGTCGCGGTTGAGAGCCTCGACCTCGCGGAGGATCGAGGCGACCGACCGGTTCCTGATGACGCGGAGGGTCTTGCTGTTCCTTCCGCCGCAGAAGCCGCAGTTGAAAGGGCAGCCCAGCTGGCCGATCAGGCTGGTCGCGCGGTGCCCTTCGATCTCGTACCGGTAGGACTTGAGGTCGATGAGGTGGCGGGCCGGCATCGGGCCGCTCGTGAACATCTCGTCGGTCAGGAAGAAGCCGCCCTTCGGGTCGTCGCCGTCGACGACCTTGGGCGCATCCTTCGCCAGCGCCTCGAAGATCGCGAGCTCGCCGTCGCCGCTGCAGAGGACGTCGAAGCGCGCCTCGAGGTGTTCCGCCGCGCGCCGGGCGCGGCCGTTCGCGACGCCGCGCTTGCGCTCGAGCGCAAGCGCCGAATAGACGAGCGTGACGTGCGGCCCGCCCAGGATCAGCCGGAGATCGGGACGGATCTCGCGAATGGCCGCCGCGATCTTGATGACGGAAGGCAGCTGCGGCGTCGTCGCCGTGATGCCGACGGCCGTGTCCCGGCAGGTGGCGATATAGTTGGAGAGCGCGGCGACGTAGTTCTCGATCCCTGACAGGTCGAGGAAGTTGACCTCGTAACCCCGCGCCTCGAGGCTGGCCGCGACCTTCAGGATGCCGAGGCTGACGAAGACCCGCTCATCGAGCAGGAACGAGGACGGCGGCGTGATCATGCAGACCGCAGGCCTGCCTGCCGCGCCCGAACCGTTTCCTGGCAGCTCCATTTCCTCGACCGCGCCCTTCGAAGACGTCGCCGGAACAGGCCCGGCGGAACAATTTAATTCATGCGCCGTCCTCAAGCCAAGCGCAGGGCAGGTGCATGGCGGCACCCTCGGATGCTAGCATCCCGGCGGTCGTTCGGCGGGGCTGGTCACGGGGGGTGTCCGGTCGCCGGGCAGGGTGGAATACCGCGACGATGCCGATCACGCCGTTCCGGTTTCTCTCCATCCACACTTTTTGCCGCCAGGTCGCGACGCCGGACGAAGTCCTGTCGACGCCGAACTCGATCTTCCGGCCGCCGCCGGATGCGCCGGTCGCCTTCACCGGGCCGGACTTCGTCGACGACGCCGACCGCGAGCATGCCGATGCGCTCGCCTCGCCCGATCGCAATCGCGACGTGTTCGGCGTCGGCTTCGATGCCTCCCAGGACCATTTCCTCGCCCGGCTCGACGACGTGGTCGTCGAGCGCGCGACGTTCGCGGGCAACGAGTGCTTCCGCATCTTCCTCGACCGGGGTGTCGCTCTCTCCGAGCCGTTCAACGCCCACTACAAGGCCGACTGGCCGCTGGTCCGCACCTTCGACGGCATCTTCGTCGACTACGGCGATCAGCGGATCCCCGTCTACCTGCACAACGCCGAAGAGCCGGAGGTCACCTTCCACGAGCCGGCCGTCTACATGCTCGATAAGGGTGCCTCGAACTATTACCACTGGATGTGCGAGGTCCTTCCGCGCCTCTGGGCTCAGGCGGCGGTTCCGGAACTGCTGCGCTTTCCAATGATCGTCAACGACCGGACTCTCACGCCGTTCCAGCACGAGACCCTGGTCTCGGCGCTGGGGTCGGCTGAGATGATCGCGTTTCCCGGACGCTGCGTCCGGTTCAAGCGTCTCTATGTCTCCTCGTTCCTCTCGTCGGGCGAATGCGCGCCGCGCCTGCGCGACTGGACCGCCCGGCTGTTCCAGCTCGACGATCGCGATCCGGCGCCTCCGGCGAGGCGGCTGTACATCTCGCGCGGCGATGCCTCGCGGCGTCGCGTGGTCAACGAGGAGGAGACCTGGGGCGTCCTCGAGCGGCTGGGATTCGAGCGCGTCGTGCCGGGAGCGCTTTCGGTCGCCGAGCAGATGGCTCTCTTCGCCGGCGCCGAGGCGGTCGTGCTGCCGAACGGCGCTGCCGCCGCGAACCTCGCGGCGACGCCGCCCGGGGCCCTGGTCGTCGAGTTCCAGCCGACGGTCTTGCTGAACCCCGGCGTCTGGACCGTGGCGCGCGCCATGGACCATCGCTACGGCCTGGTGACCACGCCGGACTCGAACGGCCGGGAGCGCGACTACTTCGTCGACATGACCGTCGACCCCGGCAAGCTCCTGCGCGTCGTCGAGGCCGGTCTCGCCGAGCGGACAGCCTAGCCGTCCCATAGAGGCCGGCGGGAACTCGATACCGCGATGGGTGGAAATTTTGGAGCGGGCGAAGGGATTCGAACCCTCGACCCCAACCTTGGCAAGGTTGTGCTCTACCCCTGAGCTACGCCCGCGCTCCGTATCGCTCGGGACCTGAAAACCTGTCCCGGCGAGGCGGCGGACTATAGCCGGATTTCACGTCATTGCAAGGCTGTGTGCCGGCCGTTAGGGTCCGCCCGCCATGACCGATTCCGCACCCCAGGCCGAGCTTCCGCTGCCGACGAGCCCCGAGCAATTGCTACAGCGGCTCAAGGACTTAGGCATCGAGGCCGTCACCCACGACCATCCGCCGCTGCTGACGGTCGAGGATTCCAAGCGCCTCCGGGGCGATCTTCCCGGCGGCCACTGCAAGAACCTCTTCCTCAAAGACAAGAAGGACCGCTACTGGCTGGTGGTGACCTCGGAGGACCGCAAGGTCGACATCAAGGCCCTCGACGCCCGGCTGGGGGCGGCGCGCCTCTCCTTCGCCAGTCCTGAGCGGCTCTGGAACGTGCTTGGCGTCCGCCCGGGCTCGGTCACGCCCTTCGCGCTGATCAACGACACGGAGCGCAAGGTCCAGGTGATCCTGGACGCGGCGATGCTGAAGGAGAGCCTGCTCAACTACCACCCGCTGGTGAACACGCGGACGACCGCGATCAAGCCGGCCGACCTGGTCCGCTTCATCGAGGCTTGCGGGCACCGGCCCGCCACCCTAAATCTCGATACCTGACGGATAATTAGGAACGATCCCCATGGAGCCACTCCTCGGTTTGAGCCAGGCGCCGGCCGGCGCCGTCGCGCCGGTCAAGGACGTCGGCCAGAAGGAATTCATGGCCGAGGTCATCGACGCCTCGAAAGAGGTGCCGGTGATCGTCGACTTCTGGGCGCCCTGGTGCGGCCCCTGCAAGACGCTCGGCCCCATGCTCGAGAAGGCGGTTGCCGCCACCAAGGGCAAGGTCCGCATGGTGAAGGTCGACATCGACAAGAACCAGGCGCTGGCCGCCCAGATGCGCATCCAGTCGATCCCGGCGGTCTACGCCTTCAAGGGCGGCCGGCCGATCGACGGCTTCGTCGGCGCGCTGCCGGAGAGCCAGATCAAGCAGTTCGTCCAGCGGCTGGCGTCCGCCGGCGGGCCGACCGAAGAAGACAACGTGATCGATGAGGCGCTGGGCCAGGCGAAGGACCTGCTGGATGCGGGCAACCACGCCGCCGCCGGCAATCTCTACGCCCAGATCCTGCAGCACGATCCCGAGAACCCGCAGGCGATCGCTGGCCATCTCCGCTGCCTGATCAAGGCCGGCAACTCCGACGAGGCGCGCGAGATCCTGAAGGAGCTGCCGCCCGAGATTGCCAAGAACCCGGAGATCGTCGCGGTCGCGGCCACGCTCGAGATCGCGGAGTCCGGTGCCAAGGCGGGCGCCACGCAGCCGCTGCGCGACAAGGTCGCGGCCAATCCGGCCGACCACCAGGCGCGCTTCGACCTGGCGATGGCACTGTTCGCGGAGGGACAGAAGGAACCGGCGGTCGACGAGCTGCTGGAGCTCTTCAGGCGCGATCGCAAGTGGAACGAGGGAGCGGCACGGGCGCAGCTGGTCAAGTTCTTCGAAGCCTTCGGGCCGACCGATCCGCTGACCATCGCCGGCCGCAAGCGTCTCTCGTCGCTGATGTTCTCTTAAAGAGAGAGAGGAGGCCTCGATGTCGGAGCAGGTTCACGCGACCCGCTTCGAGGATCTTCCGGCGGAGCTTCCGGTCTTCCCGCTCTCGGGCGTGCTGCTGCTGCCCCGCGGCCGGCTGCCGCTCAACATCTTCGAGCCCCGATACCTCGCGATGACCAAGGACGCGCTGGCACCGCCGCGCCTGATCGGCATGATCCAGCCGACCGATCCGGCGAACGAGCGCGACGCGGACGCGACCCCCGAGCTCTATCGCATCGGCTGCGCCGGGCGCGTGATCGCTTTCAGCGAGACCGAGGACGGCCGCTTCCTGATGACGCTGACCGGCGTGTGCCGCTTCGAGATCGACGCGGAGCTGCCGATGCGCTCGGGCTATCGGCGGGTGAGGCCGCGCTGGGACCGCTTCCGCAGCGACCTCGTTCCCGACGAGGCCGCGGTCGACCGCAAGGCGCTGTTCCAGTCGCTCAAGCCCTACTTCGACGCCCGCGGCCTCAAGGCCGACTGGGACCAGGTCGACAAGACCGGCGACGAGCGCCTGGTGGCGATGCTGTCGATGATCTGCCCCTTCGCCCCGCCCGAGAAGCAGGCGCTGCTCGAGGCGAAGGATCTGCCCGCCCGCGCCGACATCCTGAGGGGCCTGCTCGAGATGGCGTTGGCGACGCCGCCCGAAGCGCCGGCCGCCGAGCTTCGCAAGCATTGACCCCCCGAACCCTCGCTCGCATGATCCGTCCATGACCGAAGCCAAAGCCGCCGGCGCCATCGATCCGAAGCTGCTCGAGATCCTGGTCTGCCCGCTGACCAAGTCGCCGCTTCGCTACGACCGCGAGGCGCAGGAGCTTATCAGCGACCAGGCGAAGCTGGCCTACCCGATCCGCGACGGCATCCCGATCATGCTGGTCGACGAGGCGCGCTCGATCGACGCCGAGCCGGCGAAGCGGTGAGCGGCCCAATCCTATCTGGCAAAGAGCCGGCCGCGCCCTGGCCGACCGAGCTTCGCCTCAGGAAGGCGGAGAAGATCCTCGAGATCGTCTATGATGACGGCGTCGGATTCCGCATTCCGGCCGAGCTGCTGCGCGTCGAGAGCCCCTCGGCCGAGGTGCAGGGCCACAGCGCCGCGCAGAAGACGCTGGTCTCCGGCCGACGCCATGTCGGCATCCTCGAGGTCGAGCCGGTCGGCAACTACGCGGTCCGCCTGGTCTTCGACGATCTTCACGATACCGGCATCTTCACCTGGGCCTATCTCCGCCATCTCGGCGAGAACCAGGACAAGCTTTTCAAGGCCTATGTCGACGCGCTCGCCGGCAAGGGCCTGTCGCGCGACCCGCCGACGCGCGGCTGACGTCACACATCCTCCATCTCTCCGTCGCGGGAGCGTAACCGCGCAGGCCTAAGACGACGGTCCCCACTTCAGGACCGGAGGCCCGACATGCCCGATACGCACGATCCCGCGCAGCCCGTTGCCGATGGCGACGCCGAGGATATCTGCGCCAACACCAGCACCAACCCGACCCTCGCCGAGATCGTCGGCGAGCGTCTGGATAATCCGTCCCGCCGTGGCCTTCTGAAGGGTGCGGCGATGACCGCCGCGCTGTCCTTCGTCGGCCTGGGCGCGGCGGCGAGGACGGCGAGCGCGAGCGCCGCGGCGCGCCCCGCCCGCCTCGGCTTCAACGCGGTGGCCAAGAGCCTCGCCGACACCGTGACGGTCCCCGACGGCTACACCGCCAAGGTGCTGCTGCGCCTCGGCGATCCGATCGCCGCCAACGTGCCCGCCTACAAGAACGACGGCACCGACCCGGCGGAGAGCTTCGCCATGCGCGCCGGCGATCATCACGACGGGATGCACTACTTCGGCCTGGACGCGAACGGCCGCCCGGCCCCGTCCAGCAGCACCCGCGCCCTCCTGGTCCAGAACCACGAGGCGATCACGCCGATGTACCTCCATCCCAAGGGCGCGACGACGGCCGGCAGCGGCGCGGCCCAGGTCCGCACCGGGGCGGACGAAGTCCTGCGCGAGTTCTACGTGCACGGCGTATCCATCGTCGAGATCGCGCGCGATGCCAACGGCCAGTGGAGCTACAAGCAGGACTCGCCGTTCAACCGGCGCATCCACACGCTGACCGAGATGGAGCTTTCCGGACCGGCGGCGAAGACGCCCTACATGGTCACCAAGTACTCGCCGACGGGCGCGCATACCCGCGGCACGCTCAACAACTGCGCCAACGGCTACACGCCGTGGTCGACATACCTCACCTGCGAGGAGAACTGGTTCGGGTACTTCCGGCGCAACCCGGCGACCGACGATCCCAAGCGCACGCCGAAGGAGGTCGCGTCCCTCAAGCGCAACGGCATCGGCGGCACCGGCCGCGAGCTGTGGGCGACCGTGACGCCGGACACGCCCGAGGGCCTCTACGGCCGCTGGAACGCCGAGGCCGTCGGCGCCGGACCGGCCGACGACTATCGCAACGCCCCCAACACCTATGGCTGGGTGGTGGAGATCGATCCCCACGCGCCGACTTCGGTGCCGCGCAAGCGCACGGCGCTCGGCCGCTTCGCGCATGAAGGCGCCTGGCCGGCCGTGCCGAAGGCCGGACGTCCGCTGGTCTGGTACTCGGGCGACGATTCGCGCGGCGAGTACATCTACAAGTACGTGTCGACCGCCAACTGGGATCCGGCGGACGCCACGCGCGGCCTGGCGGCGGGCGACAAGTACCTCGACAACGGCAAGCTCTATGTCGCGAAGTTCAACGCCGACGGCACCGGCGAGTGGATCGAGCTGCGCTTCGGCAGCGAGCGCATCAACGCCAACACGCCGGGCTACACCTTCGCCGATCAGGCCGACGTGCTGATCAATGCCAGGATCGCCGCCGATGCCGTGGGCGCGACCAAGATGGACCGGCCGGAATGGGGCGCGGTCGATCCGGTCACCGGCGAGGTCTACATGACCATGACCAACAACACCGCCGCGGTGCGGCCGCTGGCGGCTGTGGATGCGGTCAATCCCCGCCTCTACAACGACGCCAAGACCAGCGGCTCGGCGCAATGGGGCAACCCCAACGGTCACATCATCCGCTGGCGTGAGAACGGCGACGACGCGGCGGCGACCGCCTTCCGCTGGGACATCTATCTGTTCGCCGCGCGCGAGAACAAGGATCCGAAGAACGTCAACATCTCCGGGCTCACCAAGGACAACGATATGTCGAGCCCCGACGGTCTGTGGTTCTCGCCCACGACCAGCATCTGCTGGATCCAGACCGACGACGGCGCCTACACCGACGTCACCAACTGCATGATGCTCGCAGCATTGCCGGGCCATGTCGGCGATGGCGGCTCCGACGCCAAGCGCACCATCACCAGCACCGACCAGAACGGTGCGGTGCGCGAGGTCGCGACCCATGTCGGCGCGCCGGCCGGCGACAAGGTGCGGCGCTTCCTGGTCGGTCCCGTGCACAGCGAGATCACCGGCGTGGCCGAGTCGCCCGACGGCCGCGCGCTGTTCGTCAACATCCAGCATCCCGGCGAGGAGACCAAGCCGGCGGACATCGGCAGCCCGGACAAGTTCTCGAGCCACTGGCCCGATGGCGGCATGTCCCGGCCGCGCTCGGCGACCATCGTCATCACCAGGAACGACGGCGGGCTGATCGGCGTCTAGCGGGATGCGGCGGAGAAGGGCGTTGCACACCATTCTCCTCGTCTGCCTTGCACTTGCCGCCGCAGTGCATCCGGCCCTCGGGCAGGATGCGCTGCGCGGCAAGCGGCTCTACCACGAAGTCGGGCGTCTCAGCGGTGCGGGTGTCAGCTGCATCGACTGCCATGGGGGCCTGCCTGGCGCGCTGCACGGAATCGGCCGTGTCGGCGACGATCCTGCCCGGATCGACTACGCGATCGGCGCGGTCACGCAGATGACGCCTCTGCGCGGACGGCTCTCCCGTCAGGACATGGCAGATCTCGCCGCCTATGTCGCGCGGCCGGCCGTGCCCAGCCCCGAGCCCCGCGTAAGCACGTCCGGCGCCGCGTCGTTGCCTTACATGCCGGATCGCCTCGAATTCGCCGGTGCTGCCACCGGGATGGTCCGGCTGTCCAACGCCGGGGCGGTCGCCTTGCGTCTCGACGCCCGCCCTGCTCTCGCAGGCGAGCACGCTCCTCGGTTCGCGATCGCGGAGGCGACCTGCGCCGAGGGCCTCGTCCTCGGCGAGGGCGAGTCCTGCACGGTGACGATCGCGTTTGTTCCCGACGCCGGGCCGGGTTTGCGCCTCGCCGTCCTGCGGCTGGCGCATGACTGGATCGGCGGGGCAACCAGCGTTCCGCTGATCGGCCGCCTGTCCCCCTGAATGCGGAGGTCCGCAAGGCTGCGACAACCGGCCTCCCCCGGGGAACCGGCGGCCGGGCGGACCGTCATATCCATGTCATAGAACTGTGACATGAGTGTCGCTGGCGACGACTAGGATCCGCTCCGACCGCCGATACGCGGCGGTCATGACAAGGAGAACCCTATGAAATTCCTTACGAAAACGCTTCAGATGAGTGCCGCCGCGGCGCTCCTGGCCGTTTCAGCCGCCCAGGCCGCCGACATCTCGGGCGCCGGCGCGACCTTCCCCTACCCGATCTACGCCAAGTGGGCGGACACCTATAAGAAGGAGACCGGCATCGGTCTCAACTATCAGTCGATCGGCTCGGGCGGCGGCATCAAGCAGATCCAGGCGAAGACCGTCACCTTCGGCGCCTCCGACGCGCCGCTGAAGGCGGAAGAGCTCGACAAGTCCGGCCTGATCCAGTTCCCGATGATCATGGGCGGCGTCGTGCCAGTGGTGAACGTGCCGGACGTCGCCGCGGGCTCGCTGACCCTCGACGGCCCGACGCTCGGCGACATCTACATGGGCAAGATCGCCAAGTGGAACGACGAGCGGATCGCCAAGCTGAACCCGGGCGTCAAGCTGCCGTCGACCGCGATCGCTCCGGTCTATCGCTCGGACGGCTCGGGCACCAACTTCCTGTTCACGACGTACCTCTCCGAGGTGAACCCGGCGTTCAAGGACAAGATCGGCGCCAACGCCTCGGTGCAGTGGCCGACCGGCATCGGCGCCAAGGGCAACGAAGGCGTCGCCGGCATGACGCAGCAGACCCGCGGCGCCATCGGCTACGTCGAGTATGCCTACGCCAAGCAGAACAAGATGAACGCGGTGAAGCTCATCAACAAGGACGGCAAGACCGTGGAGCCGAAGAGCGCGTCCTTCCAGGCCGCCGCCGCCGGCGCCGACTGGGCCAAGTCTCCGGGCTACTACGTCATCCTCACCAACCAGCCGGGCGCGGAGAGCTGGCCGATCACCGGTGCCAGCTTCATCCTGATGTACAAGGAGCCGCAGGACCCGAACTCGGCGAAGGAAGCGCTGAAGTTCTTCGCCTGGGCCTATAAGAACGGAGCCAAGCTCGCCGACGACCTCGACTACGTGCCGATGCCCGAGGCGGTCGTGAAGCTGGTCGACCAGACCTGGAAGTCGACGATCAAGGCCGGCGGCCAGCCGCTCTGGTAAGCCGCTAGCCGGATCCTGTGAACACGCCCGGGACCGGGCCTTCCCAAAGGCCTCGGTCCCGGGCGATCCTTTATCTGAGACCTGCGAGATGACGACGACCACGGCCCAGCCCAGATCGGACTTCGACGCGCGGGCCGCTGCCGTCAAGGCGGTCGCCGACCGCGGACGCAGGCAGGACAACATCTTCCGGGGCGTGGCGCTGGCCTCCGCGCTCGCCGTCCTCCTGGTCCTGGGCGGCGTGATCGCCTCGCTCTTCATCGGCGCCTGGCCGGCGATCCGCGAATTCGGGCCGGGCTTCCTGGTCACGGAGACCTGGAATCCGGTCACCGACCGGTTCGGCGCGGTGGCGCCGATCTACGGCACGCTGATGACCTCGGCGATCGCGATGGCGATCGCGGTGCCGATCGGCTTCGGCATCGCCGTCTTCATCACCGAGATCTGCCCGCCCTGGGCGAAGCGGCCGCTCGGCATCGCGATCGAGCTGTTGGCCGGCATTCCGTCGATCATCTACGGCATCTGGGGACTCTTCGTCTTCGCGCCGTTCCTGCAGCATCACGTGCAGCCGTTCCTGATCGAGGCCTTCGAGGACGTGCCGGTCCTCGAGGCGCTGTTCCGAGGTCCCCCCTACGGCATCGGCATCCTTACCGCCGGCCTGATCCTGGCGATCATGGTGCTGCCCTTCATCACCTCGATCACCCGCGACGTGTTCGAGACCGTGCCTGCGATGCTGAAGGAGTCCGCCTACGGCCTCGGCGCCACCACCTGGGAAGTCGTGTGGAACGTCGTGCTGCCCTATACGCGCATCGGTGTGGTCGGCGGCATCATGCTGGGCCTCGGCCGCGCGCTCGGCGAGACCATGGCCGTCACTTTCGTGATCGGCAACGCGCACCGGATCTCGGCCTCGCTGCTGGCGCCCGGCACCACGATCTCGGCCGCCATCGCCAACGAGTTCACCGAGGCGGTCGGTGACATCTACACCGCGTCGCTGATCCTGCTCGGCCTCATCCTCTTCGTCATCACCTTCGCCGTGCTGGCGGCGGCCAAGCTGCTGCTGCTGCGCGCGCAGGCGCGGGCAGGGGGCGGGCGATGACGCTCTACCAGCGGCGCAAGCTCGCCAACCGCGTGGCGCTCGGATTCGCCGGCGTCGCCGCGGCGATCGGCCTTTTCTGGCTCGCCTCGATCCTGTGGATCCTGGTCGCCAAGGGCGTCGCCGGCCTCGACCTGCAGCTCTTCACCGAGATGACGCCGCCGCCCGGCAGCGACGGCGGCCTGCTGAACGCGATCTTCGGCAGCTTCGTGATGACACTGGTGGCGATCGTCGTCGGCGCGCCGGTCGGCATCCTCGCCGGCACGTATCTCGCCGAATACGCGCGCTACGAGAAGACGGCGCGCATCGGCGAGATCGTCCGTTTCGTCAACGACATCCTGCTCAGCGCGCCCTCGATCATCGTCGGCCTCTTCATCTACGAGGTGATGGTGGTCCGGATGGGTCACTTCTCCGCGTGGGCGGGCGCGATGGCGCTCGCGGTGATCGCCGTTCCGGTGGTCCTCCGCACCACCGACGACATGCTGACGCTGGTGCCGGCGGGGCTGCGCGAGGCAGCCGCCGCGCTCGGCGCGCCGCGCTGGAAGGTCGTGGTGACGGTCTCCTACCGTGCCGCCGCCAGCGGCATGATGACCGGCATATTGCTGGCGATCGCGCGGGTCTCGGGCGAGACCGCGCCGCTGCTGTTCACCGCGCTCAACAACCAGTTCTGGAGCGCCAACATGAACGCGCCGATGGCGAACCTTCCGGTCGTCATCTTCCAGTTCGCGCTGAGCCCCTACGAGAACTGGCAGCACCTCGCCTGGAGCGGGGCGCTGGTGATCACCGCGACCGTGCTGTTGCTGAACATCATCGCACGCGTGCTGGCCGCACGCGGCAGATCGAACGGGGATTGACGGTGGAGCAGACGATGACCGCGCCGCAGCAGCGACGGGAGATCAAGATCGAGACGGCGCTCGGCGACCGCCCGAAGGTGGAAGGCGGCGAGGTCCCGGCCGAGAAGATCACCATCCGCGACCTCAAGTTCTTCTATGGCGACCGCGAGGCGCTGCACGGCATCTCGCTGCCGGTCTATGCGAAGCGGGTCACTGCCTTCATCGGCCCGTCGGGCTGCGGCAAGTCCACGCTGCTGCGCGTGCTCAACCGCATGTACGACCTCTACCCGAACCAGCGGGCCGAAGGCACCGTGCTGCTCGACGGCGAGGACATCCTCGCGAAGAGCAAGGACGTGAACCTGATCCGCACCAAGATCGGCATGGTGTTCCAGAAGCCGACGCCGTTTCCGATGGCGATCTACGAGAACATCGCCTTCGGCATCCGCCTCTACGAGAAGCTGTCGCAGCCAGAGATGGACGCGCGCGTCGAGTCGGCCCTTCGAAAGGCGGCGCTGTGGGACGAGGTGAAGGACAAGCTAGCGGCGAGCGGCCTTTCGCTCTCGGGCGGCCAGCAGCAGCGGCTCTGCATCGCGCGCGCGATCGCGGTGAAGCCGGAGGTGCTGCTGCTCGACGAGCCGGCCTCTGCGCTGGATCCGATCTCGACCGCCAAGATCGAGGAGCTGATCGGCGAGCTGCAGCGCGACTACACGATCGCGATCGTGACGCACAATCTGCAGCAGGCCGCCCGCGTCTCCGACCACACGGCGTTCCTGTTCTTGGGCAACCTGGTCGAGTTCGGGCCGACCGACACGCTGTTCACGCGGCCCAAGGACAAGCGGACCGAGGACTACATCACCGGCCGCTTCGGCTGAGCCCCCGCTGCCTTTTTCGCAGGCTTTCTGCCTATTTGTGCGGCGCACAATTTTCTTGAAATCCCTTGAAGAACAATCAGATAATGGTTGCGCGCGGCTCGTCATAAGAAGGCCGGCGCGGAGGGGACGCCACTTGCAGGAGACAAGCAATGTGGCCCTATACCCACGATGAGTCCCACTGGCTGACCTCGGATCCGGCGGCTCGCCCGGTGCCGCTTTACGAGCTCGAGGTCGCCGCCCGGCGCTATCGGGCGCGCGTGATCGCCGGCTGGCTCCGGAGCGCCTTCTTCGGCCTCCGCCGGATGGCGCGCGCTGCGCTCTATCGCGGCCGCAAGATTGACGGCACGCCGCCGAAGAACGCCGTCGGCGCGGACTGACCTGACGTCCTTGCCGCCGTCGCCCTAGGCTTGCCGCTGTCGCGGTGGGTCGCCTAGGTTCGGGGCGATGTGCGACAGGATCACCCGGCATGCGCGGTGGACCGACCTATCCACGGTGATGCGGGAGCCCGGTCCCCGAGGCGTGCGTCGTCTCTGGGGCTAGAGATCGAACAGCTTGCCCTGGTCGACTTTGACCGTCGTCGTCGGGCCTGGTTTCGGTTTCTTCGGAGGGCGAGGAGGCCTGGGCGGAGGGTCCGGCTTCTCCGGTCCCATTGTCCAGTCGTCCCGCTCCATCGGCTTCAGCATCGCCTTCAGTTGCTCGGGCGTTGCAGGCTCCTCGCCAAGGAACCGCTCTCCAAGCCATCCCCCGATGTCCTTCTGCTCCAGGACCGCCGGCATGCGGTCTGTGATCGGGGTAATCAGCCGATTGGCAGCCGTGGTCACCATGACGTAGGCGAGATAGGTCATTCCGCCTTCGGTCGTGAAGCGATCCCAGATCACGGCAATCGCGACGGGCTTCCTGTCGCCGGGCGTCAGGACGTATTGCCTGGTCTTGCTCCCGACCTCTTCGCCCTCGTTGAAGGTCCGGGCAAGCAGTACGCCCCGGCGCCCTTCCAGAAACGCCTTCCTGAAGGTCTTTAGCTGGTCGATCGTCTCGGCTCGGGCATGGACGATCAGCGACGGGCGACGGCCCGGTTCCGTCTTGCCCGGCTTGTCAAAGCCCCAGCGCATGCGGATAAGGCGGCGTCGGCCCAGGTTGTCGGTGACCATGATCCGCGCCATGCGGAACGGCGTGCTCGTCTCGACCCGCTCGTCATCCGGTCCACCGTCCCCGCCTTCGGTGCTGACGTTTACGTCGTCTCCGGGCTCGACGTGGATGTTGTAGAGCCGGACGAGCGTGGCCCAGCTCATCTGCTGGGTGAACTTGCCGCACATCGGCTAGTCGCGCTTCAGCATGAAGACGGCGCAGAACTGCCTCAGATGTTCGGCCGTCTCGAAATGGAAGGACACCACATCCCGGAAGCCTTCCCGCCGCTCAATCTTGCCAGACGCCGTCGTGTAGCCGTTGGCGCCGAACTTCCCGTTGGCCCATTCCAGCATGGCGGTGTGACGACGCTCCCAAGCCTTGCTGTCGTCTTGCCCGTTCACGTTCGTGCCGCCAAGCAGGTCCACTTTGTGGGAGAACCTGGCGAGCTTCGCGCGGAGGTGACTGCGGGCGGAATAGTGACTGCTCCGGACCATGCCGAAGCCTGCCGCAGAGGCGTGGCTCGCTCAACCGGCCAGAGGTTGAAAAACCGCGCCGGCATCTTCATTGCGATAGGATAGGGGCAATGAATCCGGTCAATCCGTCGAAGCAACGCCCAATCCAGTCGCCATGAGTGACCGACCTTCGACCGCCGGCTATGCCGAGGAGGCGGACAAGCTCTCCGAGACCTACGAGAGCCTGACCTTCGAGAAGGTCCACCGGCGCGGCCTGCCCTTCGTTCCGGCGGCACCATCCGCGGTTCTCGACATCGGCGCGGGCACCGGCCGCGACGCGGCAGCGCTGGCGAGGCTGGGGCACCGGGTCACGGCGGCCGAGCCGACGGCGGAGATGCGCGCGCATGGCAAGCGCCTCCATGCCGATGTCGCGATCGAGTGGGTCGACGACATCCTGCCGGACCTGCGCCAGGTCTTCGCGCTCCATCGTCGCTTCGACCTCGTGCTGATGACCGCGGTCTGGATGCATCTCGATGCGCGCGAGCGTCGGATCGCGATGGCCAATGTTGCTGATCTGATGGCACCGACTGCCGCACTCCTGATGACGCTCCGCCACGGTCCGGTGCCGGAAGGGCGCCGCATGTTCGAGGTCTCGGCCGAGGAGACGCGCGATCTCGGGCGACGGCATTGCCTGGCCAGCGTCCATGAAGGCACCGGCACCGACGCCCTTCGCCGCGACGGGGTGCACTGGACCTATCTCGCGTTCCGACGGACCGGGAGCCCGGCATCGCGTTGACTTCCCGTGCAACCTCGGGTAACAACGCCGCCATGTTCGCGTCGCTGCACGTCTGCATCCTTAAGGAAGCCATGGTTCCGACCACGGCCCTGGGGGCACGCGCGCGCTAATCTTACCGACGCAAACGCGAGTTTCCCCAGGGCCCCGACGGCAACGTCGGGGCCCTTTGTTTTTCCGGAGCGTGTCATGTCCGAGGTCGCCATCGTCGTCGAGAACCTGGCCAAGAGCTTCCGCACGCGCAGTGCCGGCGGGCTCAAGGGGCTGTTCGCGCGCTCGGCCACGACCGAGGTCGCCGCGGTCCGCGGCATTTCGTTCCAGATCCGGCCGGGCGAGCGTGTCGCCTTCATCGGCCCGAACGGCGCCGGCAAGTCGACGACGCTCAAGATGCTGACCGGGATCCTGACGCCGAGCTCCGGCCATGCGGAGGTCGCGGGGTTCGTGCCGTGGATCGAGCGGCAGAAGCTGGCGCAACGGATCGGCATCCTGTTCGGCCAGCGATCCCAGCTCTGGTACCGCCTGCCGGTCAGGGACAGCCTCAGGCTGATCGCCCGCATCTACGGGCTCGACCGCGATCGGGCCGAGGCACGGCTGTCGAAGCTCGCGTCCACGCTGGCGATCGGCGATCTGGTCGAGCGGCCGGTGGCCCAGCTCTCGCTGGGCCAGCGGCTCCGCTGCGAGATCGCGGCGGCGCTGATGCATGCGCCGCCGATCCTGCTGCTCGACGAGCCGACCATCGGCCTCGACGTCTCGGCCAAGGCGAGCCTCCGCGATCACCTGATCGAGCTCTCGACCGAGGAGGGGACGACGATCCTTCTGACCTCGCACGACACCGGCGACATCGAGCGGATCTGCGAGCGCGCACTGGTGATCGACAAGGGATTGCTGCTGTTGGACCGGCCGCTGGCGGCGCTGCGCGCCCAGCATCTCCGTCACCGGCTGGTGACG
Organism: Rhodospirillaceae bacterium; assembly: GCA_016792585.1. Classification (GTDB taxonomy): domain Bacteria; phylum Pseudomonadota; class Alphaproteobacteria; order SHVZ01; family SHVZ01; genus SHVZ01. The sequence goes on along the minus strand of JAEULB010000225.1, from coordinate 42,119 downwards.
CTGATGACGGAGGAGGAGCGCCCGGCGCTCGATCTTCCCGGCGTCGCCGTCGCTGCTCACGAGCCGCACCGCACCTCGTTCGCGGTCGACCTCGACCTGATCCAGGTCGAGCGCGTGGTCGCGACCGCTTTGGAGCGCTTCTCGGTCAAGGACCTGGCGATCGAGAACCCGCCGCTCGACGACGTGATCCGCGACATCTATCGGCGAGGCGAGGCCATCGTGAGGCAAGAGGTGGCGGCATGAGCAATACCTTCCATGCGCTCGCCGCCTTCGCGCGGCTGGGATGGCGCGAGACCGCGTCGGATCGCTTCGGGCTCCTCGCGCGGGTGATCCTCTATTCGCTGCCGGTGTTGATCTACAGCGCCATCTGGCAGGCGACGCCGCTCGCCGGCTCGGGTGTCAGCGCCGAAGAGGCCACCTGGTACGTGATGGCGACCGAGGCGATCATCTTCGCGCCCGGCTACGTCTTCCGCGAGGTCGAGGAGGATATCCGCACCGGCGCGATCGAAGCCGCCCTGACCCGCCCGGTCGACTATGCGCTGGCAAGGATAGCCGAGGAGACGGGCGGCACCCTGCTGCGCCTGGCCGTGCTCGGGACCTACGGGGGCGTCCTCGCCTGGTTCGCCACCGGCATGGTGCCGTTCGCCTGGTCGGCGCTGCCGGCGGTTTGGACCGCGGCCGGGTTCGGTGCGCTTCTGGCGCTCCTGGTGCAGGTCGCGATCGGGTTCCTCACCGTCTGGGTCGGCAATCCTGCCCCCGCCTACTGGATCTGGCAGAAGCTCGTCTTCGTGCTCGGCGGGCTGTTCCTGCCGCTGACGCTCTATCCCGCGTGGCTCGCCGACATCGGCCGGCTGACGCCTTGCGCCGCGATCCTGTTCCATCCGGCGAGCCTGGTGTTCGACGCCTCGCCGGCGGCGATCGTGCATGTCCTGTCGTGGCAGGTGCTGTGGCTTGCCGCCGCGGCGGTACTGGTCGCGGCCGTCGCGGGCGCCGCGACGCGACGTCTCGTGCGAGAGGGGATCTAGTCCGATGTCCGCGACATTCGGGTATCTCGCGGCTCTGCTCGCGACCAATCTCCGGGCCGCCTTCAGCAATCCCCTGCAGGCAGTCTCGCAGCTTGCGCTGATGGTGTTGAACAACCTGATCTTCCTGCTCATCTGGGTGCTCTACTTCGAGCGTTTCCCGGAGCTCCGCGGCTGGGGCCGCGCGGACGTGGCGATGCTCTACGGCGTCACGGCCTTCGGCTTCGGGCTCATGGTGGCGCTGGCCGGCGGCATGCGCGACCTCGCGCGCACGATCGTCGACGGATCGCTCGACGTGCATCTCGGGCGGCCGCGTCATCCGCTGCCGAGCCTCCTGATGTCGCGCTCGGTCCCGGCTGGATTCGGCGACGTCGCCAGCGCCTTCGTGATCTGGCTCTGGTTTGCCGAGCGCAGCGTCTCCGACCTGCCGCTGCTGGTGCTGCTGTCGCTCGCGGCGGGAGCGGTGATGACGGCGACGATGACGGCCGCGCAATGCGTGGTGTTCTGGTGGCCGGGCGTGCTCCGCCTCGCGGAGCAGTTCTGGGAGGTGATCCTGATGATCACGATATATCCCCAGCACGTGTTCGGCCCGGCGATTCGCCTCGTGCTGTTCACCGTGCTGCCGGTCGCCTTCATGTCGCAGGTGCCGGTCGAGGCGATCCGCGAGGGCGATCCGCTCAAGATGCTGGCCGTGTTCGCCGCGGCCATCGTCTACGGTGGAACCGCGATCGCCATCTTCGACCGAGGCCTCCGGCGCTACCAGTCGGGCAACCAGATGGTGGTGAACCGCTGAGGCGGCCGGCTCAGAAGCGCGTCGTCAGCTCGGTGAGCCAGGCGGGCGAGGCGTCGACCAGCGCCGCCTCGATCCGCTTGTCGACGCCGGTGAGGATCGACGCGCCGATCAGGAGCAGGAGCGCGCCCATGGCGACCTTGCCGCCGCTGCCGGCGGCCAGCAGGCGACCGCGCCAGCGCGTCAACGCCTCGCGCGACATCATCCCGATCGCCAGAAGCGGCAGCGCCGCGCCGATGCCGAAGGCGAACATCGTCAGGGCGACGCCCGCGAGATTCTCGGAACGGGCCGCGAGCACCGACGCCGCGCCCAGGGTCGGGCCGACGCACGGGCTCCACACCGCGCCGAGCACGAAGCCCGCGCCGAACTGACCTGCGAGCCCGCGCGTCGACAGGCTATCCGTCCGCTCGGCGATCCAATTGCCGGCCGGACCGGCGGCCGTGGCGACGCGCAACGCGATGCCGGGCACCGCCAGAGTGGCGCCCACCGCGATCAGCAGCACCGCCGCGACCGACCGGAACAGCTCCTGGTCGAGCCCGATCGAAAACCCGATCGTGGCGACGAAGAGGCCGATCGCGACGAAGGAGAGCGCCAGCCCCGCGGCAAGCGCCGCGGGGCCCAGACGGTGCTCGCCGGCCGCGGCGGCGACCACGATCGGCACCAGCGGCAGGACGCAGGGCGACAGCGTCGACAGCAGCCCGGCGAGCAGCGCCAGCGCGAGGCCGGTCACGGGGGGCTAGATCGACTTCGCGACCAGCGCCTCGATCGACGCGGCATTGGTGTCGCCGGTCGAGCGGCCCATCTCCGCCTTGCCCTTGAAGACGATCAGCGTGCTCTGCTTCTGCACGTTGAACTTCCGCAGCAGCTCCTTCTGCGAGTCGAAGTCGATGTTGAACGACACGAGATCCTTGTACTTGGACTCGTCGCGGAGCTTCGCCAGGATCGGTGCCTGCGCCTTGCAGACCGGGCACCAGGGGGCCGAGACGTCGACCAGGATCGGCTTGCCTGCGGCCTGGGCGGCGTCGAAGGCCTGCTGGTCGAAAGGCTTGCTCATGCCGGCGAAGCCGAGGGAAGCCGTGGAAAGAGTGGCGGCCACGGCGAAGGCCGCCAGGAGCTGGCGTCTGTTCATGTTGATATCTCCCTGGGAACTTGGGTTCGGACACCAGCCGGTTCGCTGCATCCGGCGCCCAGGTTACCGGAAGGCGTCGATCACAAACGCATGATCGCCGCTTCCCGGTCGTTCAAGCGCCCGCGTAGTAGTCCGTCGCCCATTTGAACACGGCGAGTCCCGCTGCCTCGGCGGCGGCGAGGTCAGCGTCGTTGCGGCCGACCATGATGGTCTCGCCGGGCATCAGGCTGTGCTCGGCGAGGAAGCGGGAGATCGAGCCGGTGATGGCCTCGGAATAGCCGCCGGCGGGAAGCCAGCGGATCGTCATCGGCTTGTCGCCGAGATGCTTCTCGGCACCCGGCACCCACGCACCGGGGCGGCGGTCGATCAGCAGCAGCACCTTGGGCTCGCCCAGCGTCCTGAACTTGCGGCGGACCGCGGGTTCCCGCACGTCGACCGTGCCCGGCGCGAACACCAGCGCCGAGAGGCGGCGGCCGCGATCCATCAGCACGCTGGTGAACTCGCGATAGGTCACGCCGAGCGACTCCGCCTGCGCGAGCCGGCGAAGCGCGATCTCGCGCGGCGGCGTCTTCCAGGCTTTGGTCGAGGCACGGCGCCACAGAAGCGCGTTCGAGGTGAGCTCGAGCGGCGGTCCGCCATTGTGGCCGATCTTGGCGCGGCTCGACGGCTCCAGCTTCACCAGCGTGCGGGTCACGCGCTCCTCCCGAATCCGGGAAGGCGGATGATGATGACCAGGTATTCGGCGATCTCGGGCCCGGGATTGAAGTACCAGCTGTCGGCGGCCTCGGGCAGGCGCAGGCAGTCGCCGGCCTCGAGATCGAACACGCGCGCACCGTTGCCGAAGCGGAGCTTCCCCTTCAGCAGCAGGATGTGGTGGTCGGTGTTGGCGTAGGAAAAGGCGGGGTAGGCCACGCGCGCGCCTGCCGGCAGCTCGACGCGCACGATGTTCTGGCTCGATCCGGTGTTGGGCGGCGCCACGTCGCGGCGGATATAGCCCGTCTCGGGATCGCGCCAGAGCGGCTGGCGGTCGAAGCGGGCGACCGGCTCCACTGGCCCCTCGACCTCGGCGAAGAGGGAGGAGAGCGAGACGTCGAGCCCGGCGGCGAGGCGTCCCAGCACCATCGCGGTCGGGCTCGATTCGCCGCGCTCGATGCGCGAGATCATCGCCCGGCTGACGCCGGAGGCCTCGGCCAGCTCGTCGAGCGTCTGCCCGCGGGCGGCGCGGGCGGCAGCGAGCCTCTCGGCCAGCTTTGTCTCGAGCGCCTCAGGTCCCGCCTTGGGCTTCGGAACAGCCATGGGAGGGAATTCTAATATAGTGGAACATCCCTCGGCAAGCGGTCCGGTGCCGCTCCAAGGCGCTCGTCAGCTGGCGACGTCGATATGGCGCTTCAGGAACTCGTCCAGCTGCTTCTGCAGGCGCTCGACGCGGGCCTTCGCTTCGTTGGCGCGCTCGAAATCGCCCGTGGTCGGGCCGCCGAATCCGACCTCGCCGGTCGCCTTCTTCACCAGGACGCCGTGCAGCTCCATGTACTCGCCCTGGGCGAGGCTGAGCTCGTCGCAGAGCCGTTCCCATTCGGCATAGGAATCGTTTTCCATCGGACACTCCGTCGTTCCCTTAGGTAAGGCCGGGACGACGGGCGGGGTTGCGCTCTAGAGCCGATCGACCTGGCGTAATTTCGGGAACACGATCGCGCCCAGGCCCGAGAGCGCCAGGGTCAGCGCGCCGCCGAGCAGCAGCGCGCCCGGCGCGCCGAGCCAGGCGGCGGTCAGGCCCGCCTCGAGCCCGCCCAGCTGGTTCGACATGTTGATCGCCATCGCGTTCGCCGCCGAGACGCGGCCGCGCAGGTGATCTGGCGTGCCGATCTGGATCAGCGACATGCGGACGATCACGTTCAGCTGGTCGGTCGCGCCGTAGAGCATCAGCGCCACGGTCGACAGCACGAAGCTGGTCGAGATGCCGAACAAGGCGGTCGCGACGCCGTATCCGGCGAGCGACCACAGGAAGACCAGGCCGGCATGGCGATCGATCGGCCGCCAGGCGAGGAAGGCGCCGATGAGGAGCGCTCCGACCGATGGCGCGCTGCGGAGGATGCCGAGGCCGATCGGCCCGGCGTCGAGCACGTCCTTGGCGAAGATCGGCAGGATCGCCGTGGCGCTCGCCACCATCACGACGAAGAGATCGAGCGCGATCACGCCGAGGATGGCCTGGTTGGACCAGATGAACCGGACGCCGCCGAAGACCGACGGCCGCTCCTTGGCATCGGGATCCTGCGACGGCGGCGACGGCGGCAGGCCGGTCGCGGCGATCAATCCTAAGACGACCAGCGCCATCGCCGTGCCGTAGACGGCTTCGGAGCCGAAAGCGTAGAGCAGCCCGCCGAGCGCCGGGCCGGCGATATAGGCGACCTGCCCGACCGAGGACGACAGCGCGATCGCGGCGCGGATGTGCTGGGTCTCGACCAGCTTCGGCAGGATCGCGCTGGAGGCCGGATGGTCGAAGGCGCGGGTGGCGCCGAAGAGAACCAGCATCGCGTAGATCGACCAGTGCCCGAGCACGTCCGGCAGCAACGCCAGGCCCAGCATGCAGGCAAGGTAGGCGAGTGCCGAGACCTGGATGATGCGCCGGCGGTCGACGCGGTCGGCCACCTGGCCTGAGATCGGCATCAGCGGGATGATCGGCGCGAACTGCGCGAGGCCGACGAAGCCCAGCGCGATCGGATCGCCGGTCAGGTCGTAGACCTGCCAGCCGACCGCGGTCGCCTGCATGCCGGTGGCGATCGAGATCAGGAACCGCATCGCCAGATAGCGGCCGAAGACGGGGTCGCGGAAACCTTTGAAGGAAGCGTCGGATGCCATGGGGGAGCAGTTGTCGGCGGGCGGGAAAGCGAGGAAACTCCGCTGCCCCGATCTGGAGAATAGCATGCAGCAGCGCATCCTCGGACAGCGACTGAAGGTCTCGGCCATCGGGCTCGGCTGCATGAGCATGTCGTCGGTCTACGGCAAGGCCGAGGACGAGCAGTCGATCGCCACGATCCATCGCGCGGTCGAGCTGGGCCTGACGCTGCTCGACACCGCCGATGCCTATGGCTTGGGCCAGAACGAGACGGTGGTCGGCAAGGCGATCAAGGGCATCCGCAGCAAGGTCGTGCTCGCGACCAAGTTTGGCCAGGTGACGCGCGAGGGAAAGAGCGGCATCGACGGCACGCCCGAGAACGTGCGCCAGGCCTGCGACGGTTCGCTGAAGCGTCTCGGAGTGGACGCCATCGACCTCTACTACCAGCACCGCGTCGATCCGAACGTGCCGATCGAGGAGACGGTCGGCGCGATGGCCGACCTGGTGAAGGCGGGCAAGGTGCGTTTCCTCGGCCTGTCCGAAGCCAGCGCGAAGTCGATCCGCCGCGCGCACAAGGTCCATCCGATCGCGGCGCTGCAGACCGAGTACTCGCTGTGGACGCGCGAGGTCGAGGCGGAGATCCTGCCGACCTGCCGCGAGCTCGGCATCGGTTTCGTTCCCTATAGCCCCCTCGGCCGCGGCTTCCTCTCCGGCGTCATCCCGACGCGCGAGTCTCTCGTTGCGGGCGACCGCCGGCTCGACCATCCGCGCTTCGCCGCCGAGAACATCCAGCGGAACGCAGGCCTGCTGCCGGCGCTGAAGAAGGTCGCCGACGCGCACGAGGCGACGCCGGCCCAGATCGCGATCGCCTGGCTGCTCGCGCGCGGGCCAGACATCGTGCCGATTCCCGGCACCAAGCGGATCGAGCGGCTGGAGGAAAATCTCGGCGCCGCCGGGATCGAGCTCGCGGCCGGCGAGATCAAGTCGCTCGAAGCGGCGTTCCCGGTCGGCGTCACCGCCGGCGACCGCTATCCGGCCGAGCACCTGGCGCGCGTCGGGATCTGATCAGCGGAGCGCGAAGTCGACCGCGAAATAGATGAAGGCGGCGCCGGCGACGAGGTCGATCCAGCGCTGCGCCCGGGCATAGGCCGACGACGCGGCCGGCGTCGTCAGCACCATCGCCAGCAGGCCGTAGAAGGCGACCGAGATCAGCGTCATCACCGCGGTCGCGGCGAGGCCGAGCGCCGCCGACGGGTCGGGCGGCAACGTGGCGGCGAAGACGCTGGCGGTGAACAGCGCCGCCTTCGGGTTGGCGAGGTTGGTAAGCAAGCCCAGGCGGAAGGCCGACTGTGCCGACATCGCCTCCGGCGCGGCGTCGGCGGCCGGCGGCCTCAATCCCGCGATCACCATGCGGAGCCCGAGATAGGCCAGATAGGCGCCGCCGGCATATTTCAGGGCGACATAGAGCCACGGCGTCGAGGCGAAGAGCGCGTGGATGCCGAAGAAGCCGGCGACGCACCAGATCACCGTGCCGACCGTGATGCCGAGCACGGTGCGGAGTGCGGCGGCCCGGGTCTGGGTCATCGCCACGCGGACGGTGACGAGGAAGTCCGGTCCGGGGGACAGATGCGCCAGGAACCAGATCGCCGAGATCGCCGACAGGACGGGAATCATCGACGGCGACCCTAGAAGTTGCCGGCCGATCCCAGACAGGTCACCGCAATCTCACGAAACGGCCGTTTCATGTCGGATTAGCATGCGGCCCATGTCTGGGGCTGTCCTCCTCGAGTCCCCGCTCGATCGACTTCGCCGGTTCAGGTCGCTGGCGGAAGAGGTGCGCCTGACGGCCGAGCGCATGGCCGATCCCGATGCCAAGCGCACGATGCTCTACCTCGCCGACAACTACGACTCCCTCGCCGACCATATCGAGGAGCAGATCGATCTGTCGGAGAGCAGGCTGAAGAACTAGCCGGCTTCCAGCGACGGTGAGGTCAGGCGCCGCCGTCGAGCCTCGGCAACCGAAGCCGGATCGTGCAGCTCACCCCTTCGGCCAGATACGAGACCTGTACGTCGCCGCCCATCTCCTGGGCGAGCGCCGGCAGCAGGCGCGAGCCGAAGCCGGTGCGCGTCGGCGCCGTCACCGGCGGGCCGCCATACTCCAGCCATTGCAGGCGGAGGTCGACTTCGTCGCGGCGGGCATCGACCGTCCAGCTGATCGAGACCCGGCCGGTGTCGTTCGACAGCGCGCCGTACTTGACCGCGTTGGTGCAGAGCTCGTGCAGCATCATCGAGAGCGACACGGTCGCGGCCGGCGAGAGCGCGACCTCCGGCCCGCCGACCGTGAAGCGACGATCGCCGTCGCCGCGGAGCGGCGCGATCGCGTCGCGCACCGCCTCGGCGATGTTGGCGGGTTCCCACTGCTTGCGGGTGAGCAGCTCGTGCGAGCGGGCGAGCGCCTGCAGCCGGCTGTTGAAGGCGCGGAAGGCCTCGGGCCCCTGGGCATTGCGGAAGCTCAGGCTCGCGACCGACTGCACGGTGGCGAACGCGTTCCTCACGCGGTGGGTCAGCTCGCGCAGGACCAGCTCGCGCTGCTGATCGGCGCGATCGCGCTCGCGCTCCTTGACCGCGAGCTGATCGACCAGCTGGTCAAAGGCCTGGGCGATCGTCTCGATCTCGCCGTCGCGCGCGTCCATGCGCGTGCGGACGCTCATGTCGCCGCGCCGCCAGGCCTCGGCGGCGCCGACGACGCGCATCACCTTCCCGGCGATGGAGGTGTGCCCGAACCACCAGGCCAGCAGCAGCGTGACGAGGCTGCCGGCGGCGAGGAAGGCGAGGCTTCGGCGGGTAGAGCGCTCGATCGTCTCGAATGCCTCGCCGGAGTCGGTGCTTGCGGCGACATAGAGACCGACGGGCGAGCCGGTCGCGGGGACGTAGCCGGCCACCCGCCGCTTGCCCTCCGCGTTGGTGAACTCGATGGCGCCCGCTGCCGGCGCGTTGATGAGATGCAGAAAATGGTCCGGAACGCGAGTGCCGACGTAGCGCTCGGGCTCGGGCTCGCGCACGACGAATGTGCCGTCGCGATCGGTTATGACAATGACGCCGCCAACCTCGAGGCCGCGATCGCGTATGCGTTTGCCGAGCCACTCAAGATTGACGGCGGCGACGACCGCGCCCTCGACCTTGCCGGCCTCGTCGAGGATCGGCAGCACCGCAGGCAGGCGCAGGCTGCCCGAGACCACGCCGCTGGTGACCTGCCCGACGGCGAACTTCCCCGTCTCGATCGCTGCCCGGAATCCGGGGACGCCGGCGAGGTTGATCGCCGTCGGCATGCGGTTGCTCCCGCAACGGCTGTCGCCCTTCGAGTCCGTGACCGTGACGGCGGCGACCTGAGGCACGGTCGCGATCACCTTGGCGAGGAACTCGTCGCAGGCCGGGGTGCCATCGGATTTGATCAACGGGGCGGCGGCGATCGTGGTGGCGACGGCGCGCACGCCGTCGATGATCTGCTCGACCTCGGAGGCGGTGAGCTGAGCGTTGCGGACGGCATCGGCATGGAGTTCTTCCAGCCGTGTGCGCCGGAAGTCGATCTCGTTGTAGACGAGCATCAGCGTCGCCGGCAGCAGCGCGATCAGAGCGAGCCCGAACAGCCGCTGGGTCAGCGTCAGCCGCGGCCAGGACGGGCCGGCGGAAGCTGTCGCTCCCCCGGGCGCTGCGACGTCGGCCGTCGATGTGGCTGTCATTGCCCGGAGGCCCCCTCAGGTTCCGAAAACACCGGACGGCGTTTCCGGTTCCGGACCCCGGCTCAGGTAGCGGCGATCGGCTCGCCGCGGCGCCTCAGGATCCAGGCGGCGAGAACGGCGGGCATCGCCACCGCCATCTGCATCAGCGGCACGACGAGGAAGGCGAGCGCGCTCTGCGCGTCCGCGCGGAGGATCGTCATGTCGACATAGACCCAGGTGCCGAAGACCAGGACCATGACGGACGCCGAGACGAGCACCAGGCTCGCCATCTCCGGATCGTCCTCGCGCCCGAAGGCCCAGAGATGCCCGATCGGCAGCAGGCACCAGCCCAGGATCAGCAGGCTCGGAGGATGGACCAGGGCGGCCAGCGTGCCGGCGGACTTGAGGAAGAAGAACACGGTCAGCACCGCGCCGACCGCGAGCACCCACCGCTTCAAGCCGAACAGGTCGTCCATGTCTCTCCTCCAGGCCGGGCAAGGCCCTCGGGTCGAAGCCTAGAGGTCTATCGGGAGAAGGGAAAGATGGTAGCGGTGGACGGATTTGAACCGCCGACACAGGGATTATGATTCCCCTGCTCTACCCCTGAGCTACACCGCCACCGGGCAGCCGGCCTGGACCGGCCGGCCGCAAAGAGAGCGTGCCTATAGGCCGCCCGGGAGGCCTCGTCAAGCCTTGGCCCCCCACGCGAAATATGGGTCCGAGTCCGGCGCTTTTCAGGCCCGGGCGGCCTCGTCGGGCACTGAAACCAGGGGCTTCAGGATCAGCACATGGGCGCGGATCTCGTGCGGCGCCGCACCCAGCGCGGAGTAGAAGGCATGCGCGTCGGCGTTGCCCGGAAGCGAGGTCCACCAGACGAAGCTGCGCTCGCGCCGGCCGGCCTCCTCGGTGACCGCCTGGACCAGCGCCCGGCCGGTGCCCGAGCGCCGGGCCTCCGGGCGGACATAGAGGTCGGCGAGATAGAGGCCGCGGGCGGCGAAGGCCGGCTCATACGCCTCGAAGAACAGCGCATAGCCGATCGGCCGGCGGTCGCGCTCGGCGACCAGGATGTCGAACTCGCGCTCCTCGCCGAAGCCGTCGCGACGGATCGCCGCTTCGTTCAGGTGCCCGATCGGATCCTTCTGATGCGCGCGGAGAGCCGCGACCAGCAGCGCCAGCGCCGGCGCGTCCTGGATCGTCGCCGGGCGGACGACGACCTCGCTCATGCGGAGTCCGCGATCCAGCCGCCGCCGAGCACGCGGTCGCCCGCATAGAGCACGCCGGCCTGGCCGGGCGAGATGCCGTGCTGCGGCTCGTCCAGCCTGAGCTCGGCGCCGCGGTCGCGGGCGAAGACGCGGGCCCGGGCCGCTGGCGATGCCGAGCGCAGCTTGACCTCGACCGCGAGACCGTCTTCCGGGATCGGCCCGTCGCCGAGCCAGTTGAGATCGCGCAAGGTGATCCGGCTCGCGGCCAGCGCCGACTTCGGCCCCACCACCACGCGGCGGGTGGCGGGCTCGAGCCGCACGACGTAGGACGGCTCGGTGCCGTCGGAGGTGGCGCCGAGCCCGAGCCCCTTCCGCTGCCCGATGGTGAAGTCGACGATGCCCTTGTGCCGGCCCAAGACCTTGCCCGCGAGATCGACGATCTCGCCCGGCGCGTCAGCCTCGGGACGCAGCTTCCGCACCACCTCGGCGTAGCGGCCGCCGGGCACGAAACAGATGTCCTGGCTGTCGGGCTTGCCTGCGACGGCGAGGCCGAGGCGGCCGGCGATCGCGCGGGTCTCGGCCTTCGGCTTGTCGCCGAGCGGGAAGTGGAGCTGGGCCAGCTGATCCTTGGTCGTGCCGAACAGGAAGTAGCTCTGGTCACGCGACGGATCGGCAGCCCGATGCAGTTCCGCCCCCGAGGCACCCTGAACGCGTCGCACGTAATGGCCGGTGACCAGCGCCGCGGCGCCAAGATCGCGCGACATGCCGAGCAGGTCGGCGAACTTGACCGTGCGGTTGCACAGCACGCAGGGGATCGGCGTCTCGCCGGCGAGGTACGAGGCGGCGAAGGGCGCCATCACCTGTTCGCGAAAGCGCATCTCGTAGTCGAGCACGTAGTGCGCGATGCCGAGGCGGGCAGCCACCCGGCGCGCGTCATGAATGTCCTGGCCGGCGCAGCAGGCGCCCTTCTTGGCGATCGCGGCGCCGTGGTCGTAGAGCTGGAGGGTGAATCCGGCGACGCGGTATCCGGCTTCGACCAGCATGCCGGCGACGGCGGAGGAGTCGACGCCGCCCGACATCGCGACGGCGACCAGATGGTCCGACGGCCGCCCGCCGAGGCCGAGCGGGTCGGAGGCGGTCATCCCCGCTCTTCCAGCCAGGCCATCTGGATCGCTTCCAGGATCTTCTCGCCCGAGCGGTTCGGGTCGTCCTTGAAGGTCGGAAGCTCCATCACCCAGCGATGCAGGTCGGTGAAGCGGATCGACATGATGTCGACGTCGGGATGCGCTTCGTCGAGCTCGATCGCGATCTCGTGCGTGTCGGTCCAGCGAAGCGTCTTGGCCATGGCTACTTGTCGACCATCATGTTGCGGGTGGCGGTGGGCAGCGTGACGGTCAGCCCGTCCAGCTCCTCGGTGATGATGATCTGGCAGCCGAGGCGCGAGGTGTGGGTCAGGCCGAAGGCGAGGTCGAGCATGTCCTCCTCGTCCTCGGTCGCCTCCTTGAGGCGGTCGTAGTCCTCGGCATCGACGATCACGTGGCAGGTCGAGCAGGCGAGCGAGCCTTCGCAGGCGCCTTCGAGGTCGATGCTGTTGCGGTGCGCGATCTCCAGCACCGAGAGCCCGACCGGCGCGTCGACTTCCTTGCGGGTCCCGTCTGGATTGATGAACGTCATCTTCGGCATCGCCACGCTACTCCGGATTCTTTCAGGTCTTCTCTTCGGGATCGGGCGCCAGGCAGCCGCCCGGATCGCCCTTGAACTCGTCGATCGAATGGCCGGCCAGGCCCGCCCTTATGGCCCGATCCATGCGCCGCTCGGCGAAAGGCCGGGCCGTGTCCTCGAGCGCCTCGACCGCCGCCTTGATCCGGTCGCGGTCGTCGCCCTCGATCGCCTGGGCCAGCTTTCGGCGCGCCTCTTCTATACGCTCGCCCTCGCCGGCGTCCAGCAGGCCGGAATCCGTCTTGAGCGCCGTCTCCAGGGCCAGCAGCACCCGCCGGCCCTCGACCTGGTTCTCGATCAGGAGGCGCCGCTGCATGTCGGCCCGGCCATGCTCAAGGCTTTCCTCCAGCATCCGGGCCATCTCGTCCTCGGAAAGCCCGTAGGAAGGCTTCACCTCGACCCGCTGCTGCACGCCCGATGTCTTCTCCTCGGCCGAGACGGTGAGAAGCCCGTCGGCGTCCACCTGGAAGGTGACGCGGACGCGGGCCGCCCCCGCCACCATCGGCGGGATGCCGGCGAGAACGAAGCGCGCCAGCGACCGGCATTCGGCCACCGTCTCGCGCTCGCCCTGGACGACGTGGATCAGCATCGCCGCCTGGCCGTCCTGGTAGGTCGTGAACTCCTGGGCCTTGGCGACGGGAATCGGCGTGTTGCGGTCGATGACCTTCTCGACGAGGCCGCCCATCGTCTCGAGGCCGAGCGAGAGGGGCAGCACATCCAACAGCAGCGTGTCGGAACCCTGGGTCAGCGCCTCGGCCTGAAGGGCGGCGCCCAGCGCCACGACCTCGTCGGGGTCGATGTCGGAGAGCGGCGGCTTGCCGAACAGCGTCTCGACGGCCTGGCGCACCTGCGGCACGCGGGTCGAGCCGCCGACCAGCACGACACCATTGATCTCCGAGAGATCGAGGCGCGCGTCGGAGGCGACCTGCCGGCAGATGCCGACGGTCTTCTCGATCCACGGCCGGATCAGCTCGTCGAGCTTGGCGCGCGTGAGGCGATGCAGCGTGGTCTTGCCGCGCAGCATGACCGGGAAGTCGCCGGCCTCGCGCGCGGTCAGCGCCTCCTTGGCGGCGCGTGCGCTCTTCAGCGTCTGCTTGGCCTCGCCCGGCGTGATCGGCTCGGATCCCAGCTCCGACTTGCGGTCGGCGAGCCAGTGCTCGGCGATCGCGTGGTCGAAGTCGTCGCCGCCGAGTGCTGCGTCGCCGCCGGTCGCCAGCACCTGGAATACGCCCTTCTCGAGACGCAGGATCGAGATGTCGAAGGTGCCGCCGCCGAGGTCGTAGACCGCGTAGATGCCTTCGGCCTCCTTGTCGAGGCCGTAGGCGAGCGCGGCCGCGGTCGGCTCGTTGACGAGGCGCAGGACTTCGAGTCCCGCGAGCTTCGCCGCGTCCTTGGTCGCGAGTCTTGCGGCGTCGTCGAAATAGGCGGGCACGGTGACGACGGCGCGGGTGACGTCGCGGCCGAGATGCTGCTCGGCCTGCGCCTTCACCGCGCGCAGGATCTCGGCCGAGACCTCGACCGGCGTGAGGCGCCGGTTGCCGACCTTGAGCCGCACCATGCCGCCCTCGGCCGCATCGAGCGCGTAGGGCAGCGTGCCGGCGAGGGCTTTCACGTCGGCGGAGCCGCGGCCCATCAGGCGCTTGACCGATGAGACCACCGTCTCCGGCGCATCGACGATCCGTGCCTGCGCCGCGGCGCCGACCACCGGGCCGTCGCTCGTGTAGGCCACGACCGACGGCACGAGGCCGCTGCCGTCGGCATCGCGCAGCACCTCGGGCTTGCCCGAGGACGAGATCGCGACGACCGAGTTGGTGGTGCCGAGGTCGATGCCGACCGCCAGCTCCTGCTCGCCCTCATGCGGCAGCGGCGTCTCGCCGGGCTCGTGGAGCTGGAGGAGGGTCATGCCACGTTCAGCCGCCGTGCGCGGGCGTCCTCGATCAGCTTGTCGAGGTATGTGAGACGCAGCGTATCGGTGCGGGCGGACTTGAGATCGCCGGCGGAAAAATGGGTCGAGAGCGTCGAGCGCACCGCATCGGCCTCGGATCGTGCGCGGGCGACCACCTGGTCGACCTCGCTCGAACTCCGTGCCTCGGCCAGCGCCTCGCGCATCTCCATCGCCTCCATCAGCAGGGCCGGATCGGCCACGGTCTTGCCGTCGCCGCCGACCTCGATCCCGGAAAGGCGCAACAGATAGACCGCGCGGCGGAGCGGGTCCATCAGCGTCTCGTAGGCCTCGTTCAGGCTCGTCGCCTGGGCCTGAGACAGCTGTCGCTCCTTCGGGGTCCTGGTTGCGAAGCGGTCGGGGTGCAGCTTGCGCTGGAGCTCGAAGTAGCGCCGCTCGATCAGCTTGGGATCGAGGTCGTAGGTCCTAGCGAAACCGAGGCGCGAGAAATGATCGGCCTGTCCCGGCGGCTGCACCGACTTGCACGTCGGGCAGAACGGCTCGGCCGTGGGAACCGGCGCTCCGCAGGACCAGCAGGCGTTGGGGGCCGTCAAACGTGGAAGGACTCCCCGCAGCCGCACCGGCCCTTCTCGTTCGGATTCGTGAACTTGAAGCCGGTCTCCATCTTGTCCTCGACGTAGTCCATCTCGGTACCGAGGATGAACATCGTCGCCTTCGGGTCGATCAGGATGACGACGCCCTTGTCCTCGACCACCTCGTCGAACTTGCCGCGATCGTCGGCGTACTC
The DNA here is from genome assembly GCA_016792585.1 of Rhodospirillaceae bacterium. Taxonomy (GTDB): domain Bacteria; phylum Pseudomonadota; class Alphaproteobacteria; order SHVZ01; family SHVZ01; genus SHVZ01. Next base: position 27,015 of record JAEULB010000225.1, on the reverse strand, counting down.
GAGCGTGTAGGAGAGGCCCGAGCAGCCCTTGGTGCGCACCCCGATGCGGATGCCCGCCGACGGCTTGCCGCGCTTGTCGAGCAGCGCCTTCACGCGCGCGGCCGCGGCGTCGGTCAGCGTCATCGCCTGGCGCTTCATGCGCGGCTTGGCCGCGCCAGCCGGGGGCGCCGGCGGAGCGGCCGGGGTCTCGGGCGCGGCGGTGGTGCCGGTCTCGGACATCGTTCCTCTACCTTACGACTTGGTCTGCGCCTTGGCGCGATAGTCGGCGATCGCCGCCTTGATCGCGTCCTCGGCGAGCACCGAGCAGTGGATCTTCACCGGCGGCAGCGCCAGATGCTGCGCGATCTCGGTGTTCTTGATCGTCTCGGCCTCGTTCAGCGACTTGCCCTTGATCCACTCGGTCGCCAGCGACGACGAGGCGATCGCCGAGCCGCAGCCGAAGGTCTTGAACTTGGCGTCCTGGATGATGCCGTCGGCCGAGACCTTGATCTGCAGCTTCATCACGTCGCCGCAGGCCGGCGCGCCGACCAGGCCGGTGCCGACGTCCTCCGCGCCCTTGTCGAGCGAGCCGACGTTGCGCGGGTTGTTGTAGTGGTCGATGACCTTTTCCGAATAAGCCATGTCTAACTCCCTTCGGCCCTCAGTGGGCCGCCCACTTGATGCTCTTGAGATCGACGCCTTCCTGGAACATTTCCCAGAGCGGGCTCATCTCGCGAAGCTTGGTCACGTGCTCGACGATGTCCTTCACCGCGTAGTCGACTTCCTCTTCCGTGGTGAAGCGGCCGAAGCCGATGCGGAGCGAGGTATGCGCCATCTCCTCCTCGACGCCGAGCGCGCGCAGCACGTATGACGGCTCGAGCGAGGCGGAGGTGCAGGCCGAGCCCGACGACACCGACAGGTCGTTGATCCCGAGGATCAGCGACTCGCCCTCGACATAGGCGAAGCTGATGTTGAGGTTGCCCGGGATGCGGTTCTCGAGGCTGCCGTTGAGGAAGACCTCCGGCAGCTTCTCCTTGATCTGGGAATAGAAGCGGTCGCGAAGCTTCGTCAGCCGCTTCGCCTCCTCCGGCATCTCGCGCTCGGCGATCGCGCAGGCCTCGCCGAGGCCGACGCAGAGCGGCGTCGGCAAGGTGCCCGAGCGCATGCCGCGCTCCTGGCCGCCGCCGGTGATCAGCGCCTGCAGGCGGATGCGCGGCTTGCGGCGCACGTAGAGCGCGCCGATGCCCTTCGGCCCGTAGATCTTGTGGCCGGAGATGCTCATCAGGTCGATGTTCATCGCCTCGACGTCGAGCGGGATCTTGCCGACCGCCTGGGCGCAGTCGGTGTGGAAGAACGCGCCCTTCTTCCGGCACAGCTTGCCGATCTCGGCGAGCGGCTGGATCACGCCGATCTCGTTGTTCACCGCCATGATCGAGACCATCACCGTCTTGTCGGTGATCGCCGCCTCCAGCTCCGCCATGTCGACGAGGCCGTCCTGCTTGACCGGCAGGTAGGTGACCTTGAAGCCCTCTTCCTCGAGGTGGCGCATGGAGTCGAGCACGCACTTGTGCTCGGTCACCAGGGTGACGAGGTGGTTCTTCTTGTCCTTGTAGAAATGCGCGACGCCCTTGAGCGCCAGGTTGTTCGACTCGGTGGCGCCCGAGGTGAAGATCACCTCGCGCTCGTCGGCACCGATGATGTGGGCAACCTGGGCACGCGCCTTCTCGACGCCTTCCTCGGCTTCCCAGCCATAGGCGTGGCTGCGTGAATGCGGGTTGCCGAACTTCGTCGTGAAGTAAGGCAGCATCGCCTCCAGCACGCGCGGATCCATCGGCGTGGTCGCCTGATAGTCGAGATAGATCGGGCGCTCGGGCCGGTTGCGGCCGGGCTGCTCCTTCTTCTCGGGCTTGGCGACGCGGGTCTGCGTACTCACGGTCTCTTCTCCTTCACGCGGCGGCGCGATCGAGGTCACGCCGGCCGATGCGGCCCCGGATCTCGCCGAGCGCCGCGATGAACAGGTCGATCTCTTCCGCCGTGGTCGTCCAGCCGAGGCTGACGCGGATCGCTTCGCTTGCGATCCCGGCGGGCTTGCCCATCGCGGTCAGCACCGGCGAGGGCCGAACCTTGCCCGACGAGCACGCGGCGCCCGCGGAAACCGCGATGCCGGCCAGGTCGAGCGCGATCACCAACGTCTCCGCCCCCATGCCCGGAAGGCGCAGGGAGGCGGTGTTGGGCAGGCGCGGCGCCTGGTCGGCGAAGATCTCGGCGCCGAGGCCGACCGCGCGCTGCTCCAGGTCGTCGCGAAGCGACTGCACCGAGGTCCAGTCGGTTGCCGGTGCGGCGATCGCGGCCGCGCCGAATCCGGCGATCCCCGCGACGTTCTCCGTGCCCGCGCGGCGCCCGCGCTCCTGTCCTCCGCCCTTGATCCAGGGCATGACGGACGCGCGTTCCCCGACCACCAGGGCGCCGATGCCCTGCGGTCCGCCGAGCTTGTGTGCGGAGATGCTCAATAGATCGGCACCGAGGCCGAGGAAATCAACCGCCATACGGCCCGCCGCCTGCGCGGCGTCGGTGTGTACCAGGGCACCGTGCGTACGCGCGATCCGCACCACGTCGGCGATCGGCTGGATCGTGCCGGTCTCGTTGTTGGCCATCATCACCGACACGAGCGCGGGGCGCCTGCCGGACGCCAGCTTCGCATCGAGGTCGTCGAGATCGACCACGCCATCCGATGTCACCGCGATGCGGTCGGATCCGGCATGGGCGAGTACCGAGTCGTGCTCGATCGACGACGCCAGCACGCGCATGCCGCCGGAGAGCGCCAGCGCATTCGCTTCGCTGCCGCCGGAGGTGAAGACGATCTGGTTGGCGCCGGCGCCGACCATGTGGGCCACGGCTTCGCGCGCATCCTCGATCAGCGCGCGCGCCGCCCGTCCGGCGCCGTGCACCGAGGACGGGTTGCCGGTCAGCGCCAGCGCGTCGGCCACGGCCGCCCTTGCTTCGGGGCGGACCGGCGCGGTCGCATTCCAGTCGAGATAGGCGCGCGTGGTCATGGTCTCGTTTCCAGGCCGCTACTCCGCCGCGACCGCGGCCGCGGGAATCTCGCGGCGCATGCAGGCCGAACCGACGACGCGATTCTCGATCACGTCGGCGAGGCTGACCGAGCGGAGGAAAAGATGGATCTGGTTGCCGAGTTCTTCCCACAGATCGTGGGTGATGCAGCGCGAGCGGTCGGTCTTGCAGCCGACCGCCGAATGCGACGCGCACCGCGTCGCCCGGATCGGCTCGTCGACCGCGAGGATGATGTCGGAGATCCTCACGTCCTCGGTGCCGCGGCCGAGCAGGTAGCCGCCGCCCGGCCCGCGCACGCTGCGCACCAGCCCGTTCTTGCGGAGCTTGGCGAACAGCTGCTCGAGATAGGAGAGCGAGATTTCCTGCCGCTCGGCGATGTCGGCGAGGGAGACCGGATGGCCGGCGCCGTGCCGGGCCAGGTCCACCATCGCCATCACCGCGTAGCGGCCTTTGGTGCTGAGTTTCATGGGTCCTCCTCCGTCAGGAGTTCAGGTACCGGTGATACGAAGGGTCGACCGCGCGTCGACCGGCTGCTTCTCGCCTTCAAGCTCGACCACGCGCTTGCGCAGGAGGTCGACCTCGGTCTGCAGGCCCTCGATCGCGCGCGCGACCGGGTCGGGAAGTCCTTCGCTCGGCATGCCGTAGGCCTGGAACTCGGCGGCGCGCGACTTGTCGCGGGTCAGCACCGGCTTCGCCGGGATGCCGGTCATCGTCACACCAGCCGGGACTTCCGACAGAACCACCGCGTTGGCGCCGATGCGCGCCTCCGCGCCGACGGTGAAGGGCCCGAGGATCTGCGCGCCGGAACCGACGATCACGCCGCGCTCGAGCGTCGGGTGGCGCTTGCCCTTGTGCAGCTTGGTGCCGCCGAGCGTGACGCCCTGGTAGAGGGTCACGTCGTCGCCGACGATCGCGGTCCCGCCGATCACGACACCCATGCCGTGGTCGATGAAGACCCTGCGGCCGATGACCGCTCCGGGGTGGATCTCGATCCCGGTCATCCAGCGCCCGACCTGGGACAGGAACCGCCCGAGCAGCCGCCAACCCCGGTTCCAGGCCGAATGTGCCAATCGGTGCAACAGGATAGCCTGAAATCCCGGGTAGCACATGACGACTTCCGCGCGGCTCCGGGCCGCCGGGTCGCGGGCGATGATCGAGTCGATGTCCTCGCGCAACGTCTTGAAAATCATGGCAGTGGTCGTGCTATTGTGCCGAAAGGCTGGGGAGGCCGGCGACCCAGCCTCGATCCCGCATATAGTATACCCTACTAGCCTGGTCAAGTATGCGCCGGGGTGCGCCCGAGCCGAACGCCGCTTTGTCCCATTGCTCCGGTCAGGATTTCGCCGACCCGCATGCCTGAGATCATCATCAACGGTCCCGCCGGCCGCATCGAGGGGCGGTACCTGCCGCCCAAGGTCCCGAATGCGCCGATCGCGCTGATGCTGCACCCGCACCCGCAGCATGGCGGGACGATGAACAACAAGATCGTCTACACGCTCTACAACCTGTTCGCTCAGCGGGGCTTCGCCACGCTGCGCTTCAACTTCCGCGGCGTCGGGCGGAGCCAGGGCGTTTTCGATCGGGGCGAGGGCGAGCTGTCGGATGCGGCCGCGGCGCTCGACTGGCTGCAGACCTACAATCCGGATGCGCAGGCGTGCTGGATCGCCGGATTCTCCTTCGGCGCCTGGATCGGCATGCAGCTGCTGATGCGCCGGCCGGAGATCTCGGGCTTCATCTCGATCGCGCCGCCGTCGAACCTGTTCGACTTCTCGTTCCTGGCGCCGTGCCCGTCGTCCGGCCTCATCGTTCACGGCACGGCGGACGAGGTGGTGCCGTCGGAGTCGGTGCAGAAGCTGGTCGACAAGCTGTCGAGCCAGCGCGACATCACGGTCAAGTACAAGTCGATTCCCGGCGCCAACCACTTCTTCACCAACAAGATCGAGCAGATGGGCAATTCGGTCGGCGCCTATCTCGACGAGGTGCTGAAGGCGCCGGCGAAAGCCAAGGCCGCGAGCTAGCCGCATGTCGATGACGCGCGATTTCCTCGAGGTCATCCGCGAGCGCGGCTGCCTGCACCAGTGCTCCGACGAGGCCGGCTTCAAGAAGCTGACGGCGGAGAAGGTCGTCACCGGCTATATCGGCTTCGACATGACCGCGGATTCCCTGCACATCGGGAATCTGGTGCAGATCATGATGCTGCGGCGCCTGCAGCAGACGGGTCATCGCCCGATCGTCCTGATCGGCGGCGGCACGACCAAGGTCGGCGATCCGTCCGGCAAGGACGACATGCGCAAGCTGCTGACCGACGCCGACATCGCGCGCAACATGGCGTCGATCAAGGCGACCTTCGGCAAGTTCCTGACGTTCGGCGACGGGCCGTCGGACGCGCTGATGGCCAACAACGACGAGTGGCTGTCGAAGCTCAACTACATCGAGTTCCTCAGGGACTACGGCAAGCACTTCTCGGTCAACCGCATGCTGACCATGGATTCGGTCAAGCTGCGCCTCGAGCGCGACCAGCCGCTGACCTTCCTCGAGTTCAACTACATGGTCCTCCAGTCCTACGACTTCGCCGAGCTGGCGAAGCGCTACGACTGCCGGCTCCAGATGGGCGGCTCGGACCAGTGGGGCAACATCGTCATGGGCGTCGATCTCGGCCGCCGGGTCGGCACGCCGGATCTCTTCGCCGTGACCACGCCGCTGGTGACGACCGCGTCAGGGGCCAAGATGGGCAAGACCGCGGCCGGCGCGGTGTGGCTCAACGACGACCGTCTCTCGCACTACGACTACTATCAGTACTGGCGGAACACCGACGACGCCGACGTCGGCCGCTTCCTCAAGATCTTCACCGACCTTCCGATGGACGAGATAAGGAAGCTCGAGGCGCTCAAGGGCTCGGAGATCAACGAGGCGAAGAAGGTGCTGGCGTTCGAGGCGACCAAGATGTGCCGCGGCGAGGCCGCGGCATCCGAGGCCGCCGAGACCGCGCGCAAGACCTTCGAGGAAGGCGAGGCCGGCGGCGTGCTGCCGACGGTCGACGTCTCGCGCGCGCAGATCGATGCGGGCGTGCCGATCTGGGAAGCGCTCAAGCTCGCGGGTTTCGCCGCCTCCAACGGCGAGGCGCGCCGGCTCGTGCGCGGCGGCGGCATCCGCATCAACGACAATGTCTGCGCCGACGAGAACAAGAAGATCTCGGCGTCCGACCTCAATGCCGACGGCGTCGTGAAGCTCTCCGCCGGCAAGAAGCGCCACGCGGTGGTGAAGGTCGCTTAGGCACGAGCCTCAGAGCGTGACCGTGCCCTCGATGCAGGTGACGGTCTCGCCGCCGACCCAGACGTCCTGGCCGATCTTCTCGATATAGACACGGCCGGCGCGACCGATCGCGGTGCCTTGGGCTGCCGTGTACTTCGCCGGCGCGAGGCCGCTTCCGATCAGCCACTGGCCGAGGCTCGCGTTCAGGCTGCCGGTGACCGGATCCTCGGCGATGCCGTCGCCGGGAATGAAGGCGCGCACTTCGTAGTCGGCGTCGGTGCCGTCCTTGGGCTCCGACGGGCCGACGACGCCAATAGCGAGGCCCTGCATCGCTGCGAAGTCCGGCTTGAGGGCGAGCACATCCGCGCGCGATCCGAGCAGCACGCCGACCCAGCCGGGGCCGTTGTCGGCCCATTGCGAGGCCTTGATCGCCGATGGGACGACGCGAAGGCTCTTCGCGATCCTGTCTAGAATGTCGGCCTCGACCGCACCGCTCCGCTTGCAGGGCGGGGCGGCGAAGGCGAGGCGCTTGGCCTGACGGCGGAGATTCACCAGGCCGACGCCGCATTCCTGGACAACCTGCTCGGCCTTCGGCTTGCCGCCATGGCCGAGCCAGACATGGCAGCTACCCAAGGTCGGATGGCCGGCGAAGGGAAGCTCGCGCGCCGGCGTGAAGATGCGGACGCGATAGTCGGCCTCGGGCTTCGTCGGCTTCAGCAGGAAGGTGGTCTCGCTGAGGTTCGTCCAGTTGGCGAAGGCCTGCATCTGCTCCGACGTCAGGCCATCGGCGTCGATCACGACGCCGAGCCCGTTGCCCTTGAGCGCAACGCCGGTGAAGACGTCGACCTGGCGATAGACGAAGTTCGCCATCACGCGGTGCCGAGGCGCTTGCCGGTCTCGGTATCGAACAGGTGCCACGCGCCGTCATAGGCCTGGACCGGCAGGCGATCGCCGGCAGTCGGCACCTGGTTGCCGGGGAGGCGCACGACCAGGCTCTTGCCGTCCGAGAGCCGGCCATGGACCAGCGTGTCGGCGCCGAGAAGCTCGACCAGCTCGACCTGGACGTCGAGGCCGCCGCCGGTCGCGAGGTGCTCCGGCCGGATGCCGACGGTGACGGCGCGGCCGGGATCGAGACCGGTCTTCGGCGACAGCGCGGCGCCGTCGATCGCCAGCCTGCCGTCGGAGGAGACGCGGGTCTCGAGGAAATTCATTGCCGGCGAGCCGATGAAGCCGGCGACAAACAGCGTCGACGGGGCGGCATAGACCTCGATCGGCGTGCCGATCTGCTCGGCGACGCCCTTGTTCATGACGATCAGCCGGTCGGCCATCGTCATCGCCTCGACCTGGTCGTGGGTCACATAGATCGAGGTGACGCCGAGCTGGCGCTGCAGCTTCTTGATCTCGACGCGCATCTGCACGCGGAGCTTGGCATCCAGGTTCGAGAGCGGCTCGTCGAACAGGAAGGCCTTCGGCTCGCGCACGATGGCGCGTCCCATCGCCACGCGCTGGCGCTGGCCGCCGGAGAGCTGGCGCGGCTTGCGGTCGAGGTACTGGCCGATCTCGAGGATGCCGGCGGCGCGCTTCACCCGCTCGTCGATCTCGGTCTTCGACATGCCGCGGATCCGGAGGCCGTACGACATGTTCTCGTAGACGCTCATATGCGGATACAGGGCGTAGTTCTGGAACACCATCGCGATGTCGCGATCCTTCGGCTCCAGGTTGTTGACGACGCGGCTGTCGATCGCGATCTCGCCGCCGGTGATCTTCTCGAGGCCGGCGACCATGCGGAGCAGGGTCGACTTGCCGCAGCCGGACGGGCCGACGATGACGATGAACTCGCCGTCGGCGATCTCCATGTCGATGCCCTGGATGACCTCCAGCGCGCCGCCATAGGACTTGCGCACGCCGCGCATCGATACCGTCGCCATCGCCTTACTTCTCCGTCTCGACCAGGCCGCGCACGAACTGGCGTTGCATGAAGACGACGACCAGCACCGGCGGCAGCATGGCCAGCATCGCGGCCGCCATGATCAGGTTCCAGCTCGGCGTGGCGTCGACCGCGGTCGCCTGGCGGGCGACCACCATCACCGCCGTGTAGAAGCTCTCGTGGTTGGTGACCAGCAACGGCCAGAGATACTGGTTCCAGCCGTAGATGAACTGGATGACGAACAGCGCCGCGATCGTGGTGCGGCTCATCGGCAGCAGGATGTCGACGAAGAAGCGCATCGGACCGGCGCCGTCGACGCGCGACGCCTCGGCCAGCTCGTCCGGCACCGACAGGAAGAACTGGCGGAACAGGAACGTCGCGGTGGCCGAGGCGATCAGCGGGATGATCAATCCTGAGTAGCTGTTGATCATGCCGAGGCCGGCGACGACGCCGTATGTCGGAACGATGCGCACCTCGACCGGCAGCATCAGCGTCACGAAGATCGCCCAGAACGCCGCCATCCGGAACGGGAAGCGGAAGTAGACGATGGCGAAGGCGGCGGTGATCGAGATGAGGATCTTTCCGATGCAGATGCCCAGCGCCATGATCATGCTGTTCATCAGCGCGATCGTCAGCGGGATGCCGCTGGTGCGCGCATAGCCCTGGAACAGGATCTCCTTGTAGTTCTGGATCAGGTACGGGCCGGGCAGCAGCGGCACCGGCGAGCGCAGCATCGTGGACGCGTCGTGGGTGGATGCGACGAAGGTCATCCACACCGGAAAGGCGATGATCAGCACGCCGAGGATGACGACGAGATGGCTGAACGCCGTCAGCCAGGGCCGGTTCTCGACCATCAGTAGTGCACTTTCCGCTCGATGAAGCGGAACTGGACGACGGTCAGCAGGATCACGATCGCCATCAGGATCGCCGACTGCGCCGCCGAGCCGCCGAGGTCCTGGCCGCGGAAGCCGTCGTTGTAGACCTTGAACACCAGGATCTCGGTCGCCTTGGCGGGGCCGCCCTTGGTGAGCGCGTCGACCACGCCGAAGGTGCCGAAGAAGGCGTAGATCACGTTGACGACCAGGAGGAAGAAGCCGGTCGGCGACAGCAGCGGGAAGATGATGGTCCAGAAGCGCCGGCCGGGACCGGCGCCGTCGATCGCCGCCGCCTCGATCAGCGAGCGCGGGATCGACTGCAGGCCCGCCAGGAAGAAGAGGAAGTTGTAGCTGATCTGGCTCCAGACCGCGGCGAAGACGACCAGCACGAGGGCCTGGCCGCCGTTCAGCACGTAGTTGAACTCGTAGCCGAACAGGTTCCGCAAGGCCCAGGCGACGATGCCGACCGAGGGATTGAACAGGAAGCCCCAGAGCACGCCGACGACGGCGGGGGCGACCGCATAGGGCCACACCAGGAAGGCTTTGTAGGCGGTGGCGCCCTTGATCACCCGGTCGGCCATCACCGCCAGCAGAAGCGAGAGCGCCAGGCCCAGCACCGCGACCGCACCCGAGAACACGGCGGTGATCGCCGCCGAGCGGTAATAGGCCGGATCCTGGAAGAGATGGGCGAAGTTCTCGAACCAGACGAAGCGCGTGTTGCCGCCGAAGGCGTCCTCCAGCAGCATCGACTGCCAGATCATCTGCGCCGACGGCCAGAAGAAGAAGACGAGCGTGATCACGATCTGCGGGAGGACCAGCAGATACGGCAGCGTCTTCTCGTCGAAGGTGACGCGCTTTTCCATGGAAGGAAGGGGCCCCCGCCTGGACGGCGAGGGCCCGTATCGTCAGCTTACTTGTTCGCGGCCTCGAAACGCTTCAGCAGGTCGTTGCCCCGCTTCACCGCGTCGTCGAGCGCGACCTTGGCGGTCTTCTGGCCGGCCCACACGGCCTCCAGCTCCTCGTCCATCACGTCGCGGATCTGGACGAAGTTGCCGATCCTGAGACCCTTGGAATTCTCGGTCGGCGGGTTCAGCTCGAGCTGCTTCACCGCGATGTCGCGGCCGGGGTTCTTCTGATAGAAGCCGGCCTTCTCGGTGACGGAAGTCGCAGCGACGGTGATCGGGACGTAGCCGGTTTCCTGGTGCCACTTCGCCTGGATGTCGGGGCGCGACAGGAAGCTGAAGAACTTCGCGACGCCGGCATATTCGGCCTGCGGCTTGCCCTGGAGCACCCAGAGCGTGGCGCCGCCGATGATCGAGTTCTGCGGCTTCGCCTTGATGTCGGGCCAATAGGGCATCATCGAGATGCCGACGTTCCCCTGACCCAGCGCCTTGTCGATCGCCGAGGCGGTGGCCGAGGAGGCGATGTGGAAGGCGCAGTCGCCGGCGGTGAACAGCGCCGTCGACTTGCCCTCGCGGCCGCCATAGACGAACGACTTGTCCTTGGTCATGTCGAACAGCGCCTGGATGTGCTTCACATGCCCGGGGCTGTTGATCTTGAGCTCGATGTCGATGCCGCCGAAGCCGTTGGCCTTGGTGGCGAAGGGCAGGTCGTGCAGCGCGCCGAAGTTCTCGATCAGCGCCCAGGTCTGCCACTGCGAGGTGAAGCCGCACTTGGCGCCGGAAGCGACAACCTTCTTCGCCATGTCGGCGAGCTCGGGCCAGGTCGCCGGCGCCTTCTCGGGATCGAGGCCGGCCTTCTTCATCATCTCCTTGTTCCGGTAGAACACCGGCGTCGAGGAGTTGAACGGCATCGACAGCAGCTTGCCGTCGGTGGTCGAGTAGTAGCCGTAGACCGGCCCGATGAAGCTCTTCGGATCGAAGGGCTCCTTGGTGTCGGCCATCAGCTGGTGGACCGGGTAGACCGCGCCCTTGGCCGCCATCATGCTGGCGGTGCCGACCTCGAACACCTGCACGATATGCGGGTTCTGCTTGGCGCGGAAGGCGGCGATCGCCGCGGTCAGGGTCTCGGTGTAGGAGCCCTTGAAGACCGCGTTCACCTTGTAGGCGGACTGCTCCTTGTTGAACTGGTCGGCCAGCGCGTTGACCGCCTCGCCGAGGTTGCCGCCCATGGCGTGCCACCACTGGATCTCGGTCTGCGCCTGGACGCTGGCGACGCTGAGCAGCGTGGCCAAGCCGGCAACCGAGGACAACAGCATCCGCTTCATGACTCTAGCCTCCCTCTGAATGGACCAGCCGTTGGTATCGGCCGGACCTAAAGACCGCGAAGTGTCTTCTTGGTTAAAGTTCCATGACAGTCCACCAGGATCGCGCGGCGAAGGCAAGCGGTCCGCTAGGATGCGGGCCGGGGCGGCCGAGGGAGCGGGGAAGATGACCGAAGCGCAGGCGTCGCAGGTGGCCGGACGGCCGGTCACGCAGGAAGACATCTGGCTGATGCACCGGGTCGGCAACCCCGCCGCAAGCCCCGACGGGCGGTGGCTGGCGGTCGCGGTGATCGAGCCGGCCTACGACCCGGCCGGGCAGGTCACGGCGCTCTGGATGGTGGCGGCCGACGGCAAGACGCCGCCCCGCTGCCTCGCCCGCGGTCCGGCGCCGCTCGGCGCGCCGGCCTGGTCGCCGGACGGGACGCGGCTCGCCTTCGCCAGCCGGCGCGCGGGCGATTCGGTCATGCAGGTCTACGTGATGCCCGTCGCAGGCGGCGAGCCCGAGCGGGTGACCTCGGGCGAAGGGGCGGCGCGCTATCCGAAGTGGCGACCCGACGGCAGGGCGATCCTCTACGAGGCCGACTGCGCCGCCGACGGCAGCCAGACGGCGCCGAAGTCCTCGGCCAGGATCTTCGAGGAGATGCCGGTCCGCTTCTGGAACAAATGGCTGGACGAACGCCGGCCGCATCCGCTGGTGGTCGAGCTCAGGCCCGGCGCCGCGCCGCTCGACCTGCTGAAGGGCACCGCCTTCGCCAGGGCGCCGGGATTCCGCGGCGGCGCCTTCCGCCAGACCGAGCTCGACACGACCGAAACGCTGGCGGCGCAGTGGGCGCCGGACGGCGGGTCCGTCGTCTTCGCCGCCCAGATCGGCGCCGACTCGATGATGCACATCGAGTCCGAGACCAGCCTGTTCCAGGTGTCCGCGACCGGCGGCGAGCCCAGGATGATCTCCGATCCGACCGAAGGCTTCGCGGAGCCGCAGTTCTCCCGCACCGGCGACGCGCTCTATGCGATCCGCAAGCCCCCGGGCGCGGGCCAGACGGCGGCACAGCTTGCGCGTTTCGCTTGGCCGAAGGCAGGCAAGCCCGCGATCGTCACCGAAGGCTGGGATCGTCTCGTCGCCGGATTCTCGATCTCGACCGATGGCCGCACCGCCTATCTCGATGCGCTCGACGATGGCTTCGCGCGCGTGTTCCGCGTGCCCACGGCCGGCGGCAAGGTCGAGCCCCTGCTGCCGACGGGACGCGGCGCCTATCGCACCGTCACGCCGATCGACGGCGGTCTCGCCGCGATCTTCGAGCGCGCGATCCAGCCGCCGGAGATCGTGCGTCTCACGGGCGACGGCCACGTGCCGCTGACCACGTTCAACGCCGCGCGCATCGCCGAGATCGACGCGCCCGATCCGCAGCACTTCTGGTTCACCTCGGCCGAGGGGTTCCGCATCCACAACATGCTGATCCTGCCGCCCGGCTTCGATCCGAAGATGAAGTACCCGCTGGTGGCGCTGATCCATGGCGGGCCGGCGACCGCCTACACGGACGCCTTCAACTACTCGGCCTACTGGTTCCACAAGCATCTGCTGGCGACGCCGGGCTACGTCGTGCTGTGCACGAACTACAAGGGCTCGCTCGGCCTTGGCCAGGCCTTCGCCGAAGCGATCGAGCGCGACGTGCTGCGCGGGCCCTGCAAGGACGTCCTCGCCGGCATCGACGAGGCGATCCGGCTGCACCCGTTCATCGACAAGGACCGTCTCGCCGCCGTCGGCGGCAGCTATGGCGGCTACATGGTCAACTGGCTCAACGGCACGACGAAGCGCTTCAAGTGCCTCGTGACCCATGTCGGCCCGATCAACAACGAGGCGCAGTACGGCACCAACGACGGCGGCATGGAGCGCGAGAAGCGCATGGGCGTGCCGATCTGGGAGAAGGGCGGGCAGTGGAACGACCAGAGCCCGATCCGCTATGCCGGCAACTTCTCGACGCCGACCCTGATCACCCATGGCGAGCGCGATTTCCGCGTGCCCGTGGGCGAGGGTTATACCAACTTCAAGATCCTGAAGCGCCGCCAGGTCCCGACCAAGTTCATCGTGTTCCAGGACGAAGGCCATTTCATCGGCCGGGCCGAGAACACGCGGGTCTTCTGGCGCGAGGTAAAGGCCTGGCTGGCGCGCTTTCTATGATCTGAGATACGGCGCAAGCTTCGGATAGCAAGGGGCTCCCCCTCGGCCTAGCTATAGGGCCAAGGAGACCGCTCATGGATACGAACAAGCTCTGGACCGCCTTCGAGGCCCGCGACGCAGGAGCCGACGGAAGCTTCGTCGCCGCCGTCACCTCGACCGGGATCTACTGCAAGGCGTCGTGCCCGGCGCGCCGGCCGAAGCGCGAGAACGTGCGTTTCTATCCGATGCCGGAAGCGGCCGAGCATGACGGCTACCGCGCCTGCAAGCGCTGCCGGCCGAACCTGGTCGAGACCGACAATCCGCGCCTGAGGGCGATCCGCAAGGCCGCGCGCCTGATCGACGATGCCGACGCGATCCCGACGCTGACCATGCTCGGCCGCGCCGTCGGCATCAGCCCGCACCACCTGCAGCGCCTGTTCACCGAGATCGTCGGCGTCAGCCCGCGTGCGTATGGCGAGGCCAAGCGCGTCGCGCGCCTGAAGGACGATCTCAAGAAGGGCGAACCGGTGGCGCAGGCGATGTATGGCGCGGGATACGGTTCGGCGAGCCGCCTCTACGAGAAGGCCAAGGCCGAGCTCGGCATGACACCGGCCCGCTACCGCAAGGGCGGCGTCGACGAGGATATCCGCTACGCGATCAAGAAGACGCCGCTCGATCTGTTGTTGGTCGCAGCGACGAAGAAGGGCGTCTGCATGATCGCGCTCGGCGATGACGAGAAGCGCCTCGGCAAGGAGCTGCAGGCGGAGTTCCCCGGCGCCAGCATCGCGCGCGACGAAGGCGGGCTCGGGTCCTATGTCGACCCGATCGTCCGCCATCTCTCCGGCAAGCTGCCGGACCTCTCGCTGCCCTTGGATATAAGAGCGACCGCGTTCCAGCGCCGCGTCTGGCAGGAGCTGCAGCGGATCCCATCGGGCAAGACCGCGAGCTACCAGGAGGTCGCGGAACGGATCGGCAAGCCGAGCGCGGTGCGCGCGGTGGCGAACGCCTGCGGCGCCAACCCGGTGCCGCTGGTCATCCCCTGTCACCGCGTGGTGCGCACCGACGGCACGACCGGCGGCTATCGCTGGGGCTCGAAGCGGAAGGAAGCGCTGCTGGCGCGCGAGCGTCGCGAAGCCGGCGAGTAATCTCCGCTGCTAGCAGCCCCCTCCCTCGCTCGCGGGAGAGGGGATCCGACTAATTCTTCTTTTTCGCGTACTTCTCGAACAGGTCCGTCGCATCGGCGTGGCTGAACGCGCCCGCGTGATAGTCGAAGGTGCCCTTCTTCCTGATCTCGCCGACCATGCGGCGGACGAAGCCGAGCGCCGCACTGGCGAGGCTGCCGCCGATGCTGATGCGCTTGACGCCGAAGGATTCGAGCTCGGCGACGGTGTAGGGCGCCGGCCGGCCGCCGAGCGCGCCGAGCACGTTCATCGGCCCGTCGATCTCGTGCGCGAGCTGCCGGATCGTGTCGGCGTCCAGCGCGCCGGGAACGAAGGCCGAGGTCGCGCCGGCGGCGAGATAGGCGTTCGCGCGCTTCACCGATTCCGCGAAGTTGGTCTTCGCATTGCCGAGTTGCATCAGGTAGGCGTCGGTGCGCGCGTTCAGCACGAACTTGACGCCCGCCTTCTTCGCCGCCTCGGCGCCGGCGCGGATGCGGTCGACGGCGGCTTCGAAGCCGTAGAGCTTCTTGCCGCCGCGGTTCAGCGTGTCCTCGATGTTGCAGCCGGCGAGCCCGGCGTCGATCGCGTCCTTGATCGTCCTCGCGACGTGCTCGGGCTTCGGCCCGTATCCCGCCTCGAGATCGGCGGTCACCGGCACCGGCACCGCTGCGGCGATGGCGGCGACGATCTCCAGCATCTTCTCCTTGGTGATCCTCTCGCCGTCGGGAAGGCCGTGCGCGAAGGCGACGCCGGCCGAGGTGGTGGCGATCGCCGGGAAGCCGGCATCGGCCATCACGACCGCGCTGCCGATGTCCCACGCATTCGGCAGCACGATGATGCCGGGGGCCGAGTGCATGGCGGAGAAACGCTTGGCCTTTTGCTTGAGCGAGGGCATCGGCGACTCCCGGAAATGAAAAGGCCCTCCGAAGGAGGGCCGCTTGCACGTCAGACGACGAGGAAGTTCTTAGGCTTCGATGTCGACGTTCTGGCCGCGGCCGCCACGGGGGGCCGAGCGTACTGTGCGGGTCTCGTCCGCCCGGCGATTGTTCTCCGTCGTCTCGGCGCGGTTGTTGCGGTCGTCCCGGTTCTCCTGCGCCTCGCGCGAGGATCCGACCGCTGTCCGCGTCACGGTGCGGGCGGCGGGTTCGCGAATCTCGACCGGCCGCGCGGTGAACGGATTCACCTGCGGGGGCGGCGGTGGCGCGACGGGAAGCTGGACGCTCATGACAGATGGATTCTAGACCTTCCGTTAAACAACCGCAAGCCGTGGGTCTAAACAGAAGTATAAAATACAAGGTTAACGCGAGACGGTAAGGGGGCGGGCGCCGCTGTTGTCATCGCCCCGCCGCCATGCGACAAGCCGGGCCGCTCCCTCTAAGCCGGCATTTGGATGCAGCTTTCGGTCGTCATTCCGGTCAAGAACGAGGCCGACAACATCGTCCCCCTGGTCGAGGAGGTCGAGGCTGCGCTGGCCGGGCGCTTCGATTTCGAGATCCTGGTAATCGACGATGGCTCTACGGACGCAACCGGAGATAGGTTGAAAGCGGCCAAGTCCCGGCTGCCCAGGCTCCGGCTGATCCGCCATGCCGCCAACCGCGGCCAGAGCGCCGGGGTCTGGACCGGCGTGAAGCGGGCGCGCGGCGAGTGGATCGCGACCCTCGACGGCGACGGCCAGAACGATCCCGCCGACCTGCCGCAGATGTTCCAGCGGCTCTCGGTCGATCCCAAGCCCGACATGGTCGCCGGCCACCGCGTCAACCGGAAGGACACGGCGTCGAAGAAGATCGCCTCCCGTCTCGCCAACCGCATCCGCGGCGCCTTGCTCAAGGACGAGACGCCGGACTCCGGATGCGGCATCAAGATCTTCCGGCGCGAGCTGTTCCTCGAGCTGCCGTACTTCGACCACATGCACCGCTTCCTGCCGGCGCTGGCGCGCCGTCACGGCGCGCGCGTCGTCTCGGTGCCCGTGAACCATCGCCCGCGCGGTGCCGGCACCTCGAACTACACGAATTTCGGCCGGCTCAAGGCAGGCCTCCTCGATCTGATCGGCGTGTGGTGGCTGATCCGCCGCTCGCGCCTGCCCATCGACGCAAGAGAAGAGACCTAAGCGATGAACTTCGACATCGAGCCGATCTGGCTGGCGATCGGTTTCGCCGGCCAGGCGCTGTTCTCGGCGCGCTTCATCGTCCAGTGGATCATGAGCGAGCGTGTCGGCAAGAGCGTGATCCCGCTTGCGTTCTGGCTGTTCTCCGTCGCCGGCGGCGTGACCCTTCTGGCCTATGCGATCCATCGTGCCGATCCGGTGATCATCGCCGGCCAGGCCGGCGGCCTCATCGTCTACGCGCGCAATCTCTGGCTCATCCGCAAAGAGCGCCGCGCCGCCGCATGAACGAGGCGCGGACAGCGCTCCTCGTCGTCGCCGCGGTCACGCTGGTGCGCCTGCTGCTGCTGGCGCTCGACCGCTACGATCTCTCCGGCGACGAGGCGCAGTACTGGGTCTGGTCGCTCTCGCCCGACCTCGGCTACTACTCGAAGCCGCCGCTGGTCGCCTGGATCATCCATGCGAGCACGGCGATCTTCGGCAGCGGCACCTTCGGCGTCCGCATCGCCTCGCCGATCGCGCATGCGGTCACGGCCCTTCTTCTCCATGCGATCGGCAATCGCCTCTACGGGCCGCGCGTCGGGATGTGGTCGGCGATCCTCTACGCGACGCTCCCGGCTGTTTTCGTCTCCTCGCTGCTGATCTCGACCGATCCGTTCCTGCTCATGTTCTGGGCGGCGGCGCTCTATGCCTCGGTCCGCGTGATCGAGACCAACGACGAGCGCTGGTGGCTGGCGCTCGGTCTGATCGTCGGCCTCGGCAGCCTCGCCAAGTACGCGATGGCGATGTTCCCGGTCGGCCTCGCGCTGTTCTTCGCGTTCAGTCCTAAGGAGCGCCGGCACATCCGGTGGCGCGGGCCGGCAATGGCGCTGGTCATCGCCTTCGCGTGCTACCTGCCGAACCTCCTCTGGAACCTCGAGCACGCCTTCGTCAGCTACAAGCACACCGCCGACAACGCCAACCTCGCCGGCGCGCTGACGCGGCCGTTCAAGGGCTTCGAATTCCTGCTCTCGCAGTTCGGCGTCTTCGGCCCGATCCCGTTCTCCATCCTTCTGCTCGCGTTGGCGCGGCCGAAGCCGCTGATCGCGGATGTCCGCGCACGCCTGCTGGCCTCCGTGCTGCTGCCGCTGGCGACGATGATGGTCGTCGTCGCCTTTCTCTCGCGCGCCAACGCCAACTGGGCGGCTCCGCTCTACGTCTCCGCGACGGTGCTCGTCGTGGCCTGGGCCGTCGAACGCAAGCGCACCTGGCTGCTGGGGCTGAGCGTCGCGATCCATCTCGCCGCCGCCGGCATCGCGGCGGGCTACCACGACCTCGCGCGCATCGCCGGGATCGAGCTCACCGGCCGCACCGATCCGTTCAAGCGCGTGCTCGGCTGGCGTTCGCTCGGCGCCGACGTCGCGCGGCAGCTCGCCGCCCATCCGAACGCGGTCCTTCTGATGGAAGACCGCATGGATCTGGCGACGATGATCTACGGTGCGCGACCTGCGACCTGGGCCAAATGGACTCCGTCCGGGCGCATTCGCGACCACTGGGACCTGACTGCCGACATGGCGCGCATGCCGGCCGCGACCTTCCTCCTGGTCACGCCGAACCCGAAGCCCGACGACATCCTGCAGCGCTTCGCCACGGTGACGCCCTTGGGCACCGCCGGGCGGCCGCTCTATCGCGACGTCGACCGCACGCACCACCTGTTCCTGCTCGAAGGGTTCCAGGGCTATGGACGCTAGCCTCGTCCGCCGCTGGGCGCTGATCCATCTGGCGCTGTTCGTCGCCGCCGGGGTCGTCTTCATGACGTGGCCGGAGATCGACCTGAAGATCGCGCGTCTCTTCTACAAGGACGGGCGCTGGATCGGCTCCGAGCAGCCAGGCGTGGAGGGCTTCCGCCGGCTGCTCTCGGTGATCGTCTTCACCCTGCCGGCGGCTGCGGTCGCGCTATGGCTGCTCGGCCGGCTGATGGGCCGGCCCGCCGGCGGCCGCGCGGCGCTGGTCCTGATCCTGTCGCTGGCGCTCGGGCCCGGACTCATCGTCAATGCGGGCCTCAAGGAGCATTGGGGCCGGGCGCGCCCGTCCCAGATCGTCGAGTTCGGCCGCGACCGCGTCTTCACGCCGGTGCTCACCCCCGCGAACGAATGCCGGCGCAACTGCTCCTTCGCTTCGGGCGAGGTGGCGATGGGCTTCGGCCTGCTGACGCTCGCGTGGTTCGTGCGCCGCCGCCGCTGGCTGGCGATGCTGCCGGGCCTCGCGCTGGGCTCGGCCATGGCGGTCGCGCGCATGTCGGCCGGCGGCCACTTCCTCTCGGACTCGATCTTCGCCGGGTTGATCGCGAGCGCGACCGGGCTTCTCGTCTATTGGGCGGTCTACCGCCCTCAGGCGCCGCGCGAGTAGGCGCGGCGCTGCTCGGCCGGCACCGGCCGCATCGCCGTCAGCTCGACCATCAGCGTCTTCACCGCGTCGTCCTCGCCGGCCTTCCGTGCCGCGTCGACCAGCATCTGCCACAGCACGTCGCGCTGGGCGTGGCTGGCACCGAGCCGCCAGAGATCGTGGCGTACCGGCATCAGGTTGGCGACCACGTCCTTCCACTCGGCCCGGCGATGATGGACGGCGGCGCGGCAGGCCGGCGCCGCGATGCCGGCGCCGACCGGGCCCAGGGTCGCGCCCGAAATCGCGGCCGCGCCGTCGGCCAGCCGCTTCGCTGCCTCGAAGCGGCCGTCGGCGGCGAGCGCCATCGCGAAGTGCGGCAGCGTGAACAGGTTGGAGCCGTCGCCGATGCGCGCCTCCGCCTTGTCGGCGAGCTCCTTCCAGCGGCCGCCCACGTCGACGCCGAGATGCTCCATCCGCCACAGCAGCGAGGCGGCGTTCTGCATGTCGATGTAGAGGTCGGGAAGCGCCTGGATCAGCGGCGAGGAGAGGTCGCGGATCTTGGTGTCGTACCAATCCAGCAGGCCGTCGGGTCCGTCCTGCTCGAGCTGGAGCAGCGCGCGATGCCAGGTCAGATGGAAGGTGAAGTTGTTGGCCTCCGCATGCGCGCCGGCGTTCCGGTCGAGCCACGCGATGCCGTCGGACGTCCGGCCCTGCATCTCCAGAACATGGGCGACCGCATGGATGCCCCAGCGGTCGTTGCGGTCGTAGTCGACCGCCTCGCGCGCCATGTGCTCGGCCTCGGCGTACTCGCCGCATTCCTCGAGGCCGAAGGCCTGCATCGAGGCGACCCAGCTCCGCCCATGCGTGTCGCTCTTCCAGCCCTTCGCCGCGGCGACGACCGAGTCCAGCATCCGCGCCGTGCGGCCGAGCCAGAAGTAATGGAAGTGCGCGAGGCGGAGCGCCAGCAGGTCGGTCGGATGAACCGAGAGGATCAACTCCCAGATGCGGAGCGCGAGGTCGATGTCGCCCGACGCCCAGGCCTCGAAGGCTTCCAGGTGCCGGCGCTCGCGCGGGTTCGCCTTGTCGGCGACGGCCGCGCATTGGGCGAGCGCCGCCTTGCCGCGATCCAGGTTCTTCGCATTCAGCGAGAGCAGGGCCATGCCGCCCTTCAGCACTTGTGCGAGGAAGAACGACGGATCGGCCTTCGTCGCCTCGCTGAGCCGCTTGGTCGTGTCGATGTGGAAGGTGACGTAGCCGTCGACGGCATCGTCGAAGGCGGCGAGCGCCTCCGGGTTGTCGGTCGAGACGTCGAGTCCGCGTCGGTCCTTGAGCATGCGCCGCCTTTACCTTGAAGGAGGCGGCGCTGTCGAGAAGTCAGCTGCCAGAAATCAACTGACCGGATCGGCCGCCTTGAGGGCGTAGAAACGGTAGACCCTGAGATCGCCCGACCGCAACACGGCCCCGCGCCGCGCCCACAGCTCGGCCTCGTTGACGAGGTGCGGCACGGTCTCGGGTGCTACCGTCCCCGGTGCCAGCGCCTGGGTCAGGTCGCGCCAGCCCTGCAGGATCAGTGCCTGGTGCATGTCGGTGATGTCCTCCGAGATGCGGACCTCGAGCTGGTTGTGGGCGAGAAGGTCGAGGATGTCCTGGGAGGAGCAGATGAACGGCTCCTGCGGCTCGTGGCTCATCCAGGTCTCGACCGCGCCGGTCGGCTTGGCCGATTCCGGCAGTACGTAGTCGGTGAAGCAGAGCTGGCCGCCCGGGCGGAGCGTGGCGGCGATCTGCTCGAACAGGCGCGCCTTGTCGGCGATCGTGAAGAAGGATTCCTTGGCGAAGACGCAGTTGTAGCCGCGCGGCTTGAGCTGGGTCGTCGCTGGGTCCCAGGAGTCGATCGGCGCCTTCTTGTCGAGGCCGGCCATCTTGGAGCGGACCATCCCGGCCTCGGCCAGAATCGCCCACTGCTCGAGCCCGGTGACCCAGGAGCCGAAGGTCCTGGCCATGGCGCGCGAGCAGCCGCCGAGCCCGGCGCCGAGATCGAGCACGGTCACCGTCGGGTTGAGGCCGAAGGGCTTCACCAGCGCCTCGACATGGGCGTCGCCGCCCGGCGTGTGCATGCCGGGCCCCCAAAGCCGCTCGGCCACCTGGATGCGGTCGGCGGTCCAGAGCGGGACCTTCTTCTTGGGCGGGCCGGCGGCGGGCGCGACGGGAGCCGGCTTCTTCCGCCCGGTGTCGAACTCGAGCGCCTGCGGATCGCCGGCATAGATGTCCTCAGGGTCGAATCCCTGCCACCAGGCAGAGAAACGGACCTTGAGCGGGATCTTGATCCTCGGACGGGGGGTATCGAGTGCGACGGCGGACATGGCCTCAACGATGCAACACGAAAGGCCCGGTGGATGGGCCCCAGTCACGGCTACCTTAGGCTGCCGAGGTTAATCGAGGTTTAACGCCGGAGCGGATCGCGGACGGGGTCTACGCCGTTATAACGCCTCAATGTTCGGCGACATTCTGCCGTGACCGCGAATCGTGATATCCGGGAACCCGTGGCCGTCACCTCGCAGGACCGCGGGTCCAAACGCTCGACCAGGAAGCGGAAAAGCCGCTTCGACTGGCGGCGGATCCTCGCGGCCGTCTTCCGCTGGGGACTGGTCGCCGGCATCTGGGCCGGCGTCGCGGTCGCGGCGATCGTCGCCTATTTCGCGATCACCCTTCCCGACATCTCGGGCCTCGAGGACAGCGGGCGGAAGCCATCGATCCGCCTCGCGTTGACCGACGGCACGGTCTTCGCGAGCTCGGGCGAGGTTCATGGCCGCCCGGCGAACTTGAGCGAGCTGCCGAAGAGCCTGGTGCAGGCGGTGCTGGCGACCGAGGACCGGCGCTTCTTCAGCCATCTCGGCCTCGACCCGATCGGGCTCGCCCGCGCCGTCGTCGTCAACATCCGCGAAGGTGCGGTGCGCCAGGGCGGCTCGACGCTGACCCAGCAGCTGGCGAAGAACCTGTTCCTCACCAACGAGCGCAGCTTCGGACGCAAGGTGCAGGAGCTGATCCTCGCCATCTGGCTCGAATGGCGCTTCACCAAGGACCAGATCCTCACGATCTACCTGAACCGGGTCTATCTCGGCGCCGGCACGTTCGGGATTGCGGCCGCCTCCGAGCGCTACTTCGCCAAGGACCCGAAGGACCTCAACACCTACGAGAGCGCGCTGATCGCCGGATTGCTGAAGGCGCCGGCGCGCTACAGCCCGACCGCCAATCCGGAGCGCGCACGCCTTCGGACCGAGCAGGTGCTCGCCAACATGGTCGATGCCGGCTACCTGACCGAGGCCGAGGCGACGCAGGCGAAGCGGCTGCCGGTCGGCCGCGGCGCCTATCCGACCGCGGGCCTCGGCGGGCGCTACTTCGCCGACTGGGTGCTGGACCAGGTGGGCTCGACCATCGGCTATGTCGACCGCGACCTGATCGTGACGACGACGCTGGATCCGCGCCTGCAGCGCATGGCCGAGGGCGAGGTGGACGCGATCCTCGCCAAGTATTCCGACAAGCGCGACGTCGACCAGGCGGCGCTGGTCGCGCTCGGCCCCGACGGCCGCGTGGTGGCGATGGTCGGCGGCCGCGACTACCGCGAGAGCCAGTTCAACCGCGCGACCCAGGCGCTCCGCCAGCCGGGATCGGCGTTCAAGCCGTTCGTCTATCTCGCCGGCCTCGAGGCCGGGATCGGGCCGGACACCATCATCGACGATTCGCCGATCACGATCCGCAACTGGACCCCGTCGAACTTCGACCGTAGATACCGCGGCCCGATGCGCGTCGCCGACGCGGTCACGCAGTCGATCAACACGGTCGCGGTCCGCGTTTCCGAGCAGGTCGGGCGCGGGCGCGTGATCGACGTCGCCCATCGTCTCGGCATTCCGCAGGCGATCGACGACAACCCGAGCCTGGCGCTCGGCGCCAGCGAGGTGACGCTGCTCGATCTCACCCAGTCCTACGGTGCCTTCGCCACCGGCGGCGAGGCGATGCGCGCCTGGGGCATCGTCGAGATCAAGGATGCCGACGGCAGGCTGCTCTATCGCCGGCAGCCGGCGGCGGAGCGCGTGATCTCGCCCGCCAATGCCGGGCGCATGACCGAGATGCTGTCGAACGTGGTGCAGGCCGGCACCGGCCGCGCCGCGCGCCTCGACCGTCCCGCCGCAGGCAAGACCGGCACGACCTCGAATTCCAAGGACGCCCTGTTCGTCGGCTTCACCGCCGACTTCGTCACCGGCGTCTGGTTCGGCAACGACAACGGCCAGCCGATGAAGGACGTGACCGGCGGCACGATCCCGGCCGAGCTCTGGGGCAACTTCATGAAAAAGGCGAGCGCCGGCCTGCCGCCGAAGCCGCTGAAGGCGGCGCCGCCCGAGTACATGCCGCCGGTGGCGCAGGTGCCGTGGTACGCGCCGTGGCGGGCGTTCCAGGCGCCGCAGCCGGGCTCGCTCGGCACCATCCGCGTCAGCCCGAGCTCGCCGCTCGCGACCGGAGCCGGCGGCAAAGACTAGGTGTCGCGGGCCTTGAAAGCCCTCCTCACGGTGCCGACATACCGTGTATCTTTGGAATCATTCCAATTGTGAGGGCGGGACCATGCCGAAAGCTGATGCGGTCGTCGATGCGCTGACCAAGGTGCTGGCGGATTCGTATGCGATCTACTTCAAGACGCATGCGTTCCATTGGAACGTGACCGGCCCGACCTTCTTCTCGCTGCACGAGATGTTCGGCGCCCAGTACAACGAGATCTGGACTGCGCTCGACACCATCGCCGAGCGCATCCGCGCGCTTGGCGGCACGCCGCCGAGCGGGCCTGCGGCACTGGGGCGCCTTGCCTCGATCGCCGACGCCAAGGGCAACCTCGAGGCCAATGCGATGGTGCGCGAGCTCTACGAGGGCAACCAGGCGGCGCTGAAGACGATCAAGGCGGCGCTGGCCGCGGCCGAGAAGGCCGGCGACCAGGCAAGCGTCGACCTGATGGTCGAGCGCACCGACGCCCACGACAAGCATTCCTGGATGCTGAAGAGCAGCCTCGCCGACTAGGCGGCGCGTTTCGGCGCCGTCTTCACCAGCGCCCAGAAGCTCACGAGCCCGATGACCGAGACGACGGCGACCGCCGTCGTCATCGGGCGGGTGGTGCCGTCGAGGATCTGGCCGACCCCGACGCCGACCGCAGCGGCGATGCCGAGCTGGAGAAACCCCACCATCGCGGAGGCGGCGCCGGCCATGCGCGGATAGGGGCCGATCGCGCCGGCGATGCCGGCCGGCAGCGTGAAGCCGATGCCGGCCATCACCACGATGAACGGCAGCAGCACCGCCCAGACATTGGCGATCCCCGCCCAGGCGAGCGCCGCGCCGAGAACGCCGAAGACCGCCGAGATCAGGGTGCCGGCGGTCACCATCCGCTCGATGCCGAAGCGCTGGATCAGCTTGCCGGCGGCGAGAGCGCCGACCGAATAGCCCGCCGCCGCCGCGCCGAAGCAGAAGCCGAAATACTCGGTCGGCAGGCCCAGCACGTCGATCAGCGTGAAGCTCGATCCCGAGATGAACGAGAAGATGCCGCAATAGGCGAGCGTGACCGCGAGCGCGTAGCCCAGATACACGCGGTCGCCGAGCAGCGAGAGATAGTTCGCGAGGATCCGCTTCGGTGCGATCGCGTGCGGATCGGGATGGAGGTTGGTCTCGTCGAGCAGCGTGTAGAGGCCGACCAGGCAGATCGTGCCGAATCCTGCGAGGAACAGGAAGTTCGCCTGCCATCCGAGATGCACCGTCATCCAGCTGCCGAGCATCGGGCCGACGATCGGCGCGATCGCCATGGCGGAGGCCATGTAGGCGAGCACGCGCGCCGCAACGACGGGCGAATAGAGATCGCGGGCGACGGCGCGGCCGAGCGTGACGCCGGCGCAGGACCCGACCGCCTGCATCAGGCGGAAGAAGATCAGCGCCTCGATCGTCGGCGCCATCGCGCACGCAAGGCTGGCGGCGACATAGAGCGCGATCGCCACGCGCAGCACAGGCCGCCGGCCGAAGCGGTCCGAGATCGGGCCGTAGGCAAGCTGCATCAGCGCGGAGCCCAGGAGGAACACGCTCAAGGTCAGCTGCACATTCGCTTCCGACGTGGCGAACACCTGGACCATCGTCGGCAGCGAGGCGAGGTAGAGATCGGTCGAGATCGCCTGGAAGGCGACGAGGCCGGTCAGCAGCAGGTTGACGGCCGCGCCCGAGCGCGGAGCAGCAATCGCCGTCATCCGTAGCGGTGCAGCCGGATGCCGTGGTCGCTGAGCCAGCGGCGCGGCGTATCCACGTCCGGCACCAGCTTGCGGACCAGCCGCCAGAACCTGACGCCGTGGTTGAGCTCGACCAGATGCGCCATCTCGTGCGCGACGACGTAGTCCATCACTTCCCTCGGCGCGAGGATCAGCCGCCAGCAGAAGGCGATGCGTCCCGTCGGCGAGCAGCTTCCCCAGCGCGTCGTGGTGTCGCGCAAGGTGACGCGCGCCGGCCGCCTGCCGACGACCTCGGCGTGGCGGTCGACCAGCGCCGATATCTCGCGCCTGGCCTCGGCCTTGAGCCAGTCGGTCAGCCGGCGCGGCAGGTGCTCGACCTTGCCGGCGATGTGGATCTCGTTACCCTCGCGCCATACCGTGCCGCGCATCTCGGGCCGGTGGCGGATGCGATGCGACTGCCCGCCGACCGGCACGTCGATGCCGTCGGCGAAGGGGACCGGCGGCGGCAGGCTCTTCAGCTTGCTGTCGATCCACTTCCGGTTCTTCTCGGCGAAGTCGGCGGCGCGCGTGAGCGAGGCGCGCTTCGGCACCACCAGCAGCACCACGCCGGTCGGTGCGTCGACGCGCAGGGAGACGCGTCTCGCGGTCTCCGACACCCTCAGCTGCACGCCCGGCGGAAGCTTCACCGATGAGCCTTTCCACAACATCGCCCGCGTCCTCCAACGACATCGGTCAGTGCGCGCAATGGGCGCCGCCTGGAGCATGCTCCGCCTTCGGGGACGGTCCGTCCTAGCCGGCTTTGCGCGTCGGGGTCAATCACGTGGCGCTTGCCGGCCGGCGGCATATTTTTTATACTAAGACTAACATGATCGTAGTTTGGATCGGACCATGGCCCATTACGGCGCCGGCGTCGAATACGCGCTGCACACGCTGCTGAACCTGAGCCTGGCACCGGACGAGACGGCGCCGAGCGCACGCGACCTCGCGACGTTCCAGCGCCTGCCGCTCGCCTTCATGCGGAAGCTGCTGACCCAGCTTGAGAAGGCGGGGCTGGTCGAGGGATCCGAGGGGCTGCGCGGCGGCTGGAAGCTGGCGCGCGAGCCGAGGAAGATCACCGCGCTCGAGATCGCCGAGGCGGCGCAGGGACCGTCGCCGCTGTTCGAATGCCGCGAGATCCGCGCCCGCTGCGCGCTGTGGGAAGAGGGCGCGGCCCCGCGGGCCGCTACATCCGGCGTCTGCGAGATCCATGCGGTGATGCTGGCGGCCGAGGCGGCGATGCGGCGCGAGCTGGCGAAATCGACGCTGGCCGACATCGCCCAGCGGGTGAAGGCGAAAAGCGCGCGCCCCGACTCGACCGCGATCCCCGACTGGTTTGCCGGCCGCTATGCCGAACGGAGGAAGTCATGAGCAGGGTCCTGGTCGTTGGCGGCGGCTTCGCCGGATTCTGGGCGGCGCTGGCGGCAAAGCGTGTCACCGGCGACGCGGCGGAGGTGACGCTCGTCTCCCGCACGCCCATGCTCGAGATGCGCCCGCGTCTCTACGAGGCGAAGCCGGAGACCCTCGGCGCCGATCTGCGCGCGCCTCTGCGGGCGGCGGGAATCTCGTTCGTCGAAGGCGAGGCTGTCGGCCTCGACATCGGCACGCGTCGCGTTCTTCTC